>CAJTVK010000108.1 GCA_910579645.1 uncultured Lachnospiraceae bacterium
CGATCTCTTAGGCACTGTACTTTAGTGCCTTAGAGCCGCTGCGTTTGCCGCCGAGCGAAAGCGCGTCTGCATCCTATATGGTTCCGTGCATGGGTCAGGGGCTTTCCGGACGATACCGGCGGCACGGCCTCCCCCGGCACCACCTCCAAACAGAAAATTAATCTCCTTCCCCTTTCCCGTTTTTCAGCTGCCTTACCGTCTCCTCCGTCAGCGAGTCAAACAAATAGTTCCGCCCGTCCCGCTGTTTTTCCTTATACCCTTTATATAACGCGTCTCCCGCCCGCCGCACCTCTTCTTCCAGTTCCCTGGCCGACAGCAGCCCGCAGCCCTGTCCCCGGATAATAATCTGCTCCATTCCGTCGGAAGTGGCCACCGTCACCTTTGCCCGCCGGCCGTTTTCGTGGGCAAATTTTTCGATATACTGGTCGGCAGTCTCCGCTTCTTTCGTATACACCACATGAATATTGTGATAGTCCGACACTTCCGTATCATGCCCCTGTATCCGGTAGGCATCAAATACTACAATCAGGCTGATTCCACGCACTCCCTGATAGTTGCACAGAATATCCAGCAGCTTCCCCCTGGCTCCGTCCATATTTACCGCCGCCAGTGCCCTCAGTTCCTCCCAGGCATAAATAATATTGTATCCGTCCACCAGCAAATATTCTTCCTGCTTCTCCTGTTTCTTATAGTTCCTTAAGACCGGCTGTGCATAACCGGCTTCCGAATTTTTCCTCTTCTCCCCGGCAGAGCCCCTCCGTCTCCTGCTTTCCGTCTTTTTATTGGCATAAAACGTTCTCTCCAATATAGCGTCTATTTCCTCCGTCCCCAGCCAAGGCCCGTCGTCTTCCCCTGCCCTTTCCTTCTCTTCCCTGCGATTTTCCTCTCCGCTTTCCGGTTCTTCCCCGTCCTGTTTCCCCAGCACGCTCTCCAAGTGCATATATTCTTTCACCCTGTCCCATTCCACCGCAAATCCCGCGCCATGGGCGCAGAAAACCGAACCGGCCGGGTTTTCCGTATCCCGCGCCGGGTCATAGCCTATTCGCTCCACGGTTTCCTGCATATCATGGCATGGCTCATAGCCGCGGAAGGTACAGGACATCTTCCCCTCTCCCTTTGTATAAGCGGTCACTTCTTTCTGATAATCCTGTACGGAGGCCGCCGGCACTTTTCCGGCCAATACCGATATCCCGCCCTCCGTGCCGGTCAGTTCAAAGCTTCCGGAACGCTTTTCCATATCCGCCATGGCACGCCCCGTCATATTGGCCGGCACTTCCAGGCGGAAATCATAGTAAGGCTCCAACAGCACCGACCGGGCTTCCATCAGCCCCTGCCGCAAAGCCCGGTAAGTAGCCTGCCGGAAGTCCCCGCCTTCCGTATGCTTCGGATGCGCCCGGCCTGCTGCCAGCGTAATCTTCATATCCGTAATAGGCGCACCGGTCAGTACCCCCTTATGTTCCTTTTCCTCCAAATGGGTCAGCACAAGCCTCTGCCAATTCCTGTCCAGTACATCCTCACTGCAGTCCGTCCCGAACACCAGCCCGCTGCCGGCCTCGCCCGCCTCCAGCAGCAGATGCACCTCCGCATAATGCCGCAAAGGCTCAAAATGCCCCACGCCCTCTGCCCGTCCCTCAATCGTTTCCTTATAGACAATATTCCCGCTGCCGAATCCCACGTCCACGCCGAACCGTTCTTTTATCATGCCGGCCAGCACTTCCGTCTGAACCTCGCCCATAATCTTGGCCTGTATTTCTTTCAGCTTCTCCTCCCACACAATATGCAGCTGAGGTTCCTCTTCCTCCAGCTGCCGCAGTTTCGGCAGAAGCAGAGCCGCATCGCATCCCTCCGGCAAAATCAGCCGGTAATTAAGTACCGGCTCCAATACGGGCTGAAAGCTTCCGCGTTCCGCCCCCAGTCCCTCTCCCGCATAAGATTTTGACAGCCCGGCCACCGCACAGACATCCCCGCCCTGCACTTCTTCCTGTGTGCCGTACTTTTCTCCCGAATAAATCCTTATCTGACTGACCTTTTCCTCCCACTCCTCTTCCCCTCTCTTTCCGGCCAGCATCGAACGTGTTCTCAGTTTCCCTCCCGTCACCTTTAAGAAGGTCAGGCGGTTTCCCTGCGCATCCCTGCCGATCTTATATACCCGGGCGGCGAATGCTTCCCCGTAAACCGGCATCTTGGTCAGGCGGCATATTCCCCGGAGAAACTCCTCCACCCCTATGGATTTCAGGGCAGAGCCGAAATAGCAGGGAAACACCTTTCTCTCCCCAATCAGCCGCCGGATTTCCTCTTCCTCCACCCTTCCCGTTTCCAGAAAGCCGTCCAAGGTTTTCTCGTCCGCCGTGGCCACCTCTTCGTAAAAGGCATCCGACCCTTCCTCCGTGAAATCTATGCATTCTCCGGCCAGCCTCTGCCGCAGCCGAGCCATAAGAGCCTCTTTATCGGTGCCCGGCTGATCCATTTTGTTCACGAACAGGAAGACAGGAATGGCATACTGTTTCAGCAGACGCCAAAGCGTATGGGTATGCCCCTGCACGCCGTCCGCGCCGTTGATGACCAGTATGGCATAATCCAATACCTGCAGCGTACGTTCCATCTCCGCGGAAAAATCCACATGGCCCGGCGTATCCAAAAGCGTCACCTGCGTATCCTCCAGCCAAAACAGCGCCTGTTTGGAAAAAATCGTGATTCCCCGGCTCCGTTCCAGGGCATAAGTATCCAGAAAGGCATCCCCGTTGTCCACCCTTCCCATTGCCCGGATCGCACCGCTATAATATAGCATGGCTTCCGAAAGCGTCGTCTTTCCCGCATCCACATGCGCCAATATGCCTATGACCAGCTTTTTCATCACCGCCTAAAACTCCAATCCAGATAATGTATTCTCCCCCTTCAGCAGCGGGAACACCAAAACCACTTTGAACAAGTCCCCGTCCAACCGTATCTCAAAGCTCCCCTTCTGAGCTTCCGTCAGATTCTTCGCAATGGACAGCCCCAGCCCGCTTCCTTCCGTGCTGCGCGCCACATCCCCCCGGATAAACCGCTCCGTCAGTTCCGCCGCATCAATGTTCAGCGGCTGTGCGGAAATATTTTTCACTGAAAATTCCACATACGGACGGCCTTCCTCGTCGGACTGCTCCTTCATGTCCACATATACCCGGGTGCCTTCCAAGGCATATTTATATATATTGTTGAACAGGTTTTCCATCACGCGCCATATCCGCCTGCTGTCGGCCTCTATATACATGCTGCCGTGTTCCGTGTTCATCACAGGGGTCAGACGTTTCAGTTCGAATTTCTCGGAAAATTCGCCCATTGTCTGATTTACCAATTCCACTAAATTGATCCGTTCCCAATGAAGGGAAATATTCCCCGAAGATATTTTGGATGCTTCCACCAGATCGTCCGTCAACTGCTTCAGCCTCTGGGATTTCGTATCCAGCACCTCCACATAGCTGCGCACTTTTGCATCCCCGATATTTTCCCGCTTAATCAGATCCACATAATTTATGATGGAAGTAAGGGGCGTCTTAATGTCATGGGAAACATTGGTAATCAAATCCGCTTTCAGCCGTTCATCCTTCATACTGGTTTCCACCGCGCTCCGGATTCCGTCGCCGATACTGTTGACTGCCTGTGCCAATGCCAGGTTATCCCCATGAAGGTTGGATTCATCCACCTTATAGTGCAGATCCCCTTCCTTAATTTTCTCAATGCCCTTCACAATCCGCTGTCTGTCCTTTGTATTCCGGTAAATCAATATTCCAAAGGCGGCATCCAGACATGCCGCAGCGGCAATTCCTTTCCACCCCAGCAGCACAAGAGCCAGATTGACCAACAGGAAAATAAGATACGGCACCCAAGTCTTTATAATCACATTCCCATTGTCATAAACCTTCCACGCAGTGGTCCTTCCGGTAACTAAGATTCTCCTTGTCAGGCTTTCCTTCCAAAGGTTGTCGGCTTTCAGCCGCCGCACCATGCTGTAATAGAAGCAGGTAAACAGCAATTCACATACCAGCACTACGGCACCGCCGGCAAACTTAAACCATGTCTCATAGTAATATTCAAACGACATGGAGTCAAATACATAAGTAAGGCTGACGATAATGCCGCCCAAAAGCACTATAATCCCCGCCACCATGCATTCGGTAGGTATATAGTCTATTTTTTTCAGGGCAATGCCCGTATTGCCTTCCGCATCCCTATAGACCCCTTCCTTCATGGTCAGGTAAACATACAGGCACAGATAAAGCGCAACACAGATTACCATCCCGCCAATCAGCTGCCAATAATAGGGCACATAATTTTTATAGCCGCCGTAACCCTGCACATAAACATCCTTTGCCGGATAACCGGTATCCACTCCGATCCACACTTTCGTGCTTTCCGGATAGGCATACTCATAGCTGTTGAATACTTTGCGCACCGTATCTTCCTCAATCAGCGTATCCGTATCGTAAATCATATTTTCCGGGTCAAAATAAAGGTATTTCCCGTATGCCTTAAACTGTTCCCCCACCTCTTTTTCCGTAAGGTTCCGTGCCGTCAGGTTCGTATAGACTTCCGTCCTGTCCCCGATTCTTTTCAGCACATAAAAACGCAGGTTGGAATTGTCTTCATGATAAAACTCCTTGTAGTGCAGATAGCCCTCATAATTGTTATTTAAGGTGACGGCCGTGTCCGTCACATACTCGCATAAGTCATAATAATCGTCCCAAGTCCCCACATACTCTTCAATATTTTTTCCTTCCACGGTCTGGTACCGGTTCAGCAGCACCCTCCCGTTCGTCTCTTCCCGCCTGAACTCACCGCTTTCCATCTGATTTGCCGATACGCTGTACTCCTCGGTATATTCCTCAATCTGGGCATTGAACGGCGTGATAATGCCCCCCTGGAAATTCATGGCTCCATAGTCGATGCTTGTATACCTGCTTGTCCTGCTGAGAAATTCATCGGCCTGTTCCGACGTAAACCAGCGGTCTTCGTACTCAAAGCCAAACTGCGCCCACTTAATCAGATCCTCCAGCCTGTATTTTACCGTCAGATACTTCTGCGGAACGCCGGAATAGCGGTAATAGAAAGTTGCCACGTCAATTTCCTTATCGCTGTCAAAGTGGCCGGCCGTCTCCATTTGAGAGCGCACTGCCACCATATGGGCCACATCCGCCACCCCTCTTCCGAAAATGTAATTGAACAAAAGGGAATCTTCGTATACTTTTCCTTTTTCCTCAGCCTTCATGCTGTAGCTGTAATTGCCGTCCACGCCTTTTATCATGACGCTGGAGCCGGTCAGCACCACTAAAAGAATGACTGCTGCCGTAACAATCAGCACATGCTGTAACAGATGCAATATCTTCCTGATGCCGTTTTCAAGCGGTTTCCCTTTCATCCTGCAAGCCTCCCTATTCCCTGTCTATTGTTTCTCTACTTTATAGCCGACGCCCCACACCACTTTCAGGTAACGCGGATCCTTCGGGTCGATTTCTATTTTCTCCCGGATATGCCTGATATGGACGGCTACCGTATTGTCTGCCCCGATTGCCTCTTCGTTCCATATGCTTTCATAAATCTGATCCGTGGAAAAGACCCTTCCCTGATTCTTCACAAGCAAAAGCAGGATATTATACTCAATCGGCGTCAGCTTTACGCTCTCCCCGTCCACCGTGACCTCTTTCGTCTCATCGTTCATGCAAAGGCCGCCCGCCTGAAACAAGGCGTTGTTCTCCGTGTTCAGATTCCCCAAGGTGGTATACCTGCGCAGGTTGGATTTGACCCTGGCCACCAGTTCCAGCGGATTAAAGGGCTTTGTGACATAATCGTCCGCGCCGATATTCAGTCCCAGTATTTTATCCGTATCCTCCGACTTGGCCGACAGTATAATAATGGGAATGCTGCTGTATTCCCTTATTTTCAGCGTTGCATGGATGCCGTCCAGCCTGGGCATCATAATATCCAGAATCAGAAGATGGACTTCCTTCTCTTTCAGCACACGGATTGCCTGCTCCCCGTCATACGCTTTATAGACCTGATACCCTTCCTGCATCAGGTAGATTTCAATCGCATCCACAATTTCTCTGTCATCGTCACATACTAACACTGCCGCCATATCTTTATCCTTTCTCCTGCCGCGCCGCAAAGCCGGATCAGGCTTCCTGCGGCGGCGTCTTTGGCTACCGTAATCACTATAGCTTTATTTTTTTAAGGGCTATATAGGAAATTAATTAAGATTTTCTTAATGCCTTCTTCCGCCTTTTATATCAGGCCGAGAAACGCCCCCAGATTCCCTCTCTTCCCATGGCTTGCCCTGTGGGAAAACAAGTATTCCGGATTGCAGCAGGTACAGATATCCGTCACATGGATATTTCCTGCCGGAACGCCTGCCGCCAGAAAAACATAATAATTCGCTTTCCATAAATCCAGCAGATATTTATCCCCGCCTTTCGGCACAAGGAAATCCTCCCATTCCTCCTGCGGGAACTCCTGCCTGAACCGCTGCGCCACATCGCCGCTTATCTCATAACAGTCCCCGCAGATGGAGGGTCCGACCGCCGCCACTACGTCTTTGGCCTCCGTCCCGAAGGACTCTTTCATGGCTTCCAGCGTCCGTGCCCCCATACGGCCTGCGGTGCCTCTCCATCCCGAATGGGACAGTCCGATTGCCCGGTTTTTCGTATCCGCCAGATACAGCGGGACACAGTCCGCATAAAAAGTGGCCAGGACAATTCCCTTCTCATCGGTAATCAGCCCGTCCACATCCGTATAATCCTTAGGTACCGTAACCCCTTTTCCTTTATCGCTTTCCGTCACCCGGCGCACATTCACCGTATGAGTCTGATCCGAACAGACAAAATCTCCCACGCCGCAGCCCAGCACCGCAGCCACGCGGCGGAAGTTCTCATCCACTGCCTCTTTCCTGTCCCCTCTCGCATAGCTTAAATTCATGGAGGCAAAAATCCCTTCGCTTACGCCGCCGGTACGGGTGGAAAAGAGATGCCGTACCATGCCCGTCTCTTCCAAAGAAGGAAAGGTCAGATATTCCATATCTCCCGAAACATTCCTATGCAGCGTCTCCCGCCCTTTCCCGTCCCCTTTTCTTTTTATCTCCATTTATGTCTCCTTCCCTCATAGATATGGTCAAAGGCATTCTTATGCCAGACAATTCTTTCTTCTTCCCCCGTGCCGTCTATTGCCACCACATCGTAACGGACTGCCTGCCCGTCCCCGATTCCGCGTAAACAGCGATAGTAATCGGCCACCCTGCATATCTTCCTCTGCTTTGCCGCCGTCACGGCCTCCGCAGGATTTCCGCTCACCCCCGAAGCCCGGTATTTCACTTCCGCAAATACAAGATACCCTTCTTCCTCCCCTATCACGTCAATCTCTCCCTGCCGGCAGCGGAAATTTCTCTCCAAAACAACGAATCCCCGTTCCGTCATATAAGCGCAGGCTCTCTCCTCGAACCGTTCACCGACTTCCCTCTTATTCATCCCTTCCCCTCCTCTGAACCTGCTCCGAGCCATATTGCCGCTCTATTCTGCCACCCGCCGCTGCCTGCCGCACCGACTCTTCCCTCTGCCGTTCCTTACCGGTTCAGTTTTGCGCGGATTTTCTCCATTCCGTCCACAAACACAAGAATCTCCGCCACTACCTCATACAGTTCGGGCGGAATCATATCCCCGATTTCCAGGCGGGACAGCGTATCCGCCAGTTTGTCATCCCGGTGCACCGGCACATCCGCTTCCTTCGCCCGCTCGATAATCCGCTCCGCCAACGCCCCTTTTCCGCTGGCAATTACTCTCGGTGCCTCTTCCGACGGGTCATAGGAAAGGGCGATTGCCTGTTTCGGCTTCTCCGGCCCCTTTTTATTTTTCCCCCCAATTGCCCGTCTTGCCTGTTCCCTCTTTTCCTTCTCATCCATGCCTTATGCCCTCACGTCAAACGAATATTGTGCCAGAAGCGTGGCCTTTCTTTCCTGTGCCGTCAGTGTCTCTATCACATTAGGGCTCCCCTTGGCTTCTTCCGACTGAACTATCTCCGACTGAAAAGAATACCCTCTTTTCTGCAGCCGCTCATCCAGCAAATGAATGTGCTCCGCAATGAAATCTATGATGCCGTCGTCCTTTAAATAAAACTTCGTGCTTACGTTATTATCCTGCATACGGACATATACATCCATCGGCCCCAAATGCTCCATATCCAAGTGCAGAAGCGCACTTACGCTCCCGTCCTCTTTCTTTACGCTTTTCCGGTTTGTATATACATATAAATCGCCATGGGCTTCCCCGCCGCTCATTTTCAGGGGCAATTGGATATATTGGAACATCTGGTTCATCTGATTCATAAAATCAATATTGTTCTGCATGGCAGTCAGGCTCTTGGCTAACGGCGTATCCTTTCCTGCCTGATGCAGGCTTTCCATCAGCTGTTCCGTCTGAGACTGCAGCCTGCGGTAAAAAGTTTCCACGTCTTTCTTGCCTGCCACCTGCTCCGGCTTCAGCAGCCATTGCTGCTCCATGGCCTTTGCCATCACCTGATTATATTCTTTGCTTCCGAACAGTTTCATAAGGCCGGCTTGGTCTGCGTTTTTTCCCTGTCCGGAAACCAGCTGCTGTATTTCCTTCATCAGCTGTTCCGTTCCGATTCCCCCGGACCTTATCCCGGCAAGCACATGCTCCGGCATGCCCAGTTTCCCCAGCATGGCAGCCAGCTGCAGCCTGCCCCCGCT
The DNA here is from genome assembly GCA_910579645.1 of uncultured Lachnospiraceae bacterium. GTDB lineage: Bacteria > Bacillota > Clostridia > Lachnospirales > Lachnospiraceae > Kineothrix. Next base: position 8,732 of record CAJTVK010000108.1, read on the forward strand.
GCCTAAGGCCGCTGCCAGCGATTCCCCGGAATATGGAACCTGCCCCTTTCCCGTGTCTTCGGCTCTTTCAGTACCTTCCGTTACCGCCGCAGCCAGTTCTTTCTCCTGCCCGCTTCCCCCTTTCATAATTCCTGCCAGTTCCCGATCCATATCTGCCTGCACTTCCTGCCGCAGAGTTTCCGCCGCTTCCCCGTCCTGCCGCACCGCGGGCACAGCCGCCTGCCCTTCCGGCATTCCTCCGGGTTTCTGCACCGGTTCCCCGCTTTCCTCCACAATATCCGTAAATACCATGCCTCCCGCGTTCCCGGCCGGCGACGCAGGCGTTTCCCCCGCAAACAGATTCAGTATCCGTATATACAGTTCTGCCGCCATGCTCCCCTGCCCGGAAGCCGCCATGGACTGGAACGCTTTCGGTATATCCGTCAAGATATCCGTCACATTGGCCAATAGCTGATGCTTATAGCTTTGATAGTTTTCAAACTGCCCGATATTCTCCGGCGTAACGGGAATATTCAGTGCCTTCATAAGCACCACGGTTTCCGGATTCGCCCCCGGGTTGCCTGTCAATGCCCGTGCCATATCCGTCAGCGCATTTTTGTCAATGGACATCCCCTGCCGCATCATGGCAGACACCATCTGCATCAAATCCTTTGTGGCCGGCATTTTGGCAGCCTCCAATGCTTTCAGCACATTAGGGTCCTGCGCCATATTTTCAAACAGAGGACGGAGGGCTATCTGCGCACCCGAATTGTTCTTTACCTCAAACGTCATGCTCTGCCCTACGGAAACCGGAATATCCCGATCCAGCTTGGCCGTAATCACTACGTCTTTATCCACCCTGATCTGCACTTCGTTCCCGTTCTTTCCGATAACCTCCCCATGGATGCTCTGCCCCTGTGCCAGCCCTCTTACCGCCTGAGACGAATTTCCCGTTGCCGCATGCCCGCTCACGCTTCCTTTCCCTCCGGAAGTCACTCTGTTTTCCGTATTCTTGCTCCCATATTGGAATAAACCGGCTAGATTCATCCTTACACCTCCCTAACAACAGCCGCCTAGTTTCCCCATATTTTTCAGAAAAGACCGTCTATGTATAGGCGTAGGGCCGTATTTTTTCAGGGCTTCCAGATGCGCCTGCGCCCCGTACCCTTTGTGGGAGGCAAATCCGTACTCCGGAAAAACCTGATCATACTGCGCCATCAGCCTATCCCTTGACACTTTGGCTATTATGCTTGCCGCCGCTATGGAAACGCTTTTTGCATCCCCTTTGATAATCGGCACCTGCCGGATTCCTGCCTGCGGAATGGTCACCGCATCATTCAGCAGCAAATCCGGCCGCACTTCCAGTTTCCCTATTGCCTGACGCATAGCCTCATATGTGGCCTGCAGTATATTGATTTCGTCAATCCTCTCCGGCCCCACATATCCCAAACCTGTGGCAACTGCCTTTTCCATAATAATATCAAATAACTCTTCTCTTCTTTTTTCGGATAATTGCTTGGAATCATTAAGATATAATATCTCACAATCCTTGGGCAGAATCACCGCCCCGGCCACCACAGGGCCGGCCAGGGGACCCCTTCCCGCCTCGTCTATGCCGCAGATATAAGCATACTCTTTGTATTCCTCCTCATACTTGCGCATTTCCTGCAGACGCTGCTTTTCTTTTTCCAAAGCTTCCAGCTTCCGGCATGCGCCTTTTACCAGCGACTGCACGCCGCTTCTTGTATCCTCCCCATATTCCTTTATCAATTCAGGCAGCTTTGCAATATCAGCTGCCTGAAAAACTGCCTTTATGTCATTTATCTTCTGCCCCATGCTCCGCCTGTTTCCCTTCTTCCTCTTCCAATGCTCCACCGCCCGGAACCGGAAGTTCCTCGCTGCCGTTTGGCGGCTGTGCGAAGAACCGTCTCGGCCTTTTCTGCCTGCGCATTAACAGGATTTTCCTTCGGGAATGCCGCTCAAAAATCTGGTAAATCCCTTACTGATGCTTCAGTATCCCGAACTTGTTCAAGGGCCAGATGCGTATCCAAGCCCTTCCGATAATGTCGTCCCTGGAAATATTTCCCACCACCGGATCCCGGCTGTCCGAACTGTTATTACGATTATCGCCCATTACAAAATATTCGTCATCCCCCAGCGTAATCGGCTCATACGCCCGCCCCGCATCCGCAATGGTCTCTTTCCCGTAATCCTCTTCCAAAGCCACGTCGTCAATAAAAATCGTTCCTTCCCCGTCAATATAAATCGTCTCCCCCGGCATGCCGATGATTCTCTTAATATAATAGGTATCCTTTTCATACTGGAACGGGAATACCACGATGTCAAAACGCATCGGGTCCCGGAAGCGGTAAGTCAGCTTATCAACAATCAAGTTATCATCGTTATTCAGTGTATTTTCCATGGACTGCCCTACCACCTGCGTCCTCTGCCCCACAAAATGTATGACTACATATGTCAGACATAATACAATAAGCAAGTATAAACTAGTGCTCAATATTTCTTTTAAAATTTTTTTCATTTTAACCGCCATACCTTTCTGCAGTCCGCGGAACCCGAACAATCTCCCCTACTCCGCAAATTCCAATGTAATCTGCCCCAATTTCCCGTTTCTGAAATCATCCACTACCATGCCTGCCGCCCGATTCACGTCTATGGTATCCCCTTTCGCATAACAGCGTCTGCCCCTGCCGATTGCTTCCAATATGCCAAACGCATCCGCCTGCCCTTCCGTTACCTCACCGTACCGTTTTTCCAGCAAGCCCGGATAATTCTCCTGCAAAAATCCGATCAGCCCCAACGCCATGTCTTCCATGGAAAGAATCTCATCATTGATGGAGCCGATCCATGCCAATCGCATCCCTATCGCCTGATCCTCGAACTTCGGCCAAAGGATGCCCGGCGTATCCAGAAGCTCCAGTCCTTTGTTCAGCCGTATCCATTGTTTGCCTTTTGTCACTCCCGGGCGGTTCCCCGTCTTCGTGCAGGCCTTCCCGGCAAAAGAATTGATGAAGGTGGATTTGCCCACGTTCGGAATTCCCACTACCATAGCCCGCACCGGGCGGTTCAGAATCCCTCTCTTCCTGTCTCTTTCCGTCTTTTCCTTACAGGCCTCCTGTACCGCGCCCTGTATGGATTTCACTCCGGCGCCGCTGCGGGAATTCACTTCCACCACCTGAAACCCTTTTCCTTTAAAATATTCCGCCCACTTCTTATTATGCCGCGGATCCGCCAAATCTGCCTTGTTTAAAAGTATGATTCTGAATTTATTTTTAGAAAGTTCGTCGATATCCGGATTCCGGCTGCCCAAGGGCATCCTTGCATCCACCAGTTCTATCACCAAATCTATCAGCTTTATATTTTCCTGCATCATACGCTTTGCTTTTGCCATATGACCGGGATACCATTGATAATTCATCTTTTATCCTGTTCCTCTCCTTATTTTTCTTATCTGTTTTATCTTGGCTGTTTTAACCTTCTCTGCCTTAACCTTGCCTGTTTTAACCCTGCCTATTCCGATTCTCTTTTCTTTACCGGGTTTCTTAAAATTTCTTTCTGCCGGGTATGTGCCGGAATATGCCCGTGGCTTAACATAACGGCAATGCCTTTATATCCTTTATTCTATCATTCCCATGCCGTTCGTTCCTTTCAGGCAGAACCAAGCCTTTCCGTAAATCGTGTCTCTCTTGATCGGCCCGATATTTCCGGAACGGCTGTCCTCGCTGGCGTTCCTGTTATCACCCAGCACAAAATATTCGTCTTCCCCCAGTAAGATTTCATTTTCCGCAATCCCGCCGTCTTCCATTTTATCATAATACTCTTCCCCTTCCGGCTCACCGTCCACATAGAGCACGCCGTCCACAATCTGCACCGTTTCCCCAGGCACGGCTACTACCCGTTTCACATAATAATGGGCATTGGGATTGCCGCCGGGAAGAAAGACTATCACATCGTTTTTCTTAGGCCTGGACAGCTTATAGATAAAGCGGTTTATCAATATCTCATCCCCGCTGAACAGGGTAGGCTCCATGGACACGCCGACGGTATTCGTCCGCATCCCCATGCTGAATGTCAGTACCACCGCCAGAAACATGGCCGCAAAAGTCCCGAACACCATGCCGAATATTTCCCGCAGCATATGGGCATTCACTTTTTTCTTTTTTTCTATGAAACTTAATCCCTTCTCTTTTTTTCTCATCCGCTTTCATCCTACCATAAAACAGTATACTATAAAAAACAATAAAGAGCAATTACACAACGGTAACTGCCCTCCTATTGCCCTTTTTACTTTTCTTTTACTTTCGCCCTCTTACCTACGCGGTCTCTCAGGTAGTACAGTTTCGCCCTTCTTACTTTACCTCTTCTGACAACTTCTACCTTTTCCACATTCGGGGAATGCAGCGGCCATGTTTTCTCCACGCCGATTCCGTTGGAAGTTTTCCTGACTGTAAAAGTAGCCCTGTTGCCGCCGCCCTGTTTTTTCAGGACAGTGCCTTCAAATACCTGAATTCTCTCATGGTTTCCTTCTCTGATTTTGCCGTATACCTTAACGGTATCGCCTACACAGAACTCCGGTACGCTTTCTTTCAGCTGCGCTGCTTCAATTTCCCTGATAATTTCGTTCATATGTGCCTCCTTAATATTCAGATGTTCTTAATACCTATTTAGCGGCATGTGCTTTTAAATATTTGTAACAGAGGACCATCCCTTTTTTGCAACATGGTTACTTTAACATATGGGGTGGGAAAATGCAAGGGGTTTTTGCGGGATTTTTGATTTGAAGTGGAAGGGGTGTGCCGGACATAGTAGTGGTTAGCCGGACATAGTAGTGGTTAGCCGGACGCACCGTATATGATATGGTTGTCCTAAGGACACGCTTTCGCTCAGCGTCAAACGCAGCGGTTCTAAGTAACCTCACTAAGTACCGGCGTTTTCCGATGGTCCTTAGGACAACCATATCATATACGGTGCTGTGTATTGGCGGAAGTTACTGTGGAAAGCTTGGGTGATATGTATTCTTACAAATCGTTTTTAATGAGGAACGATTCTTGTTCATAGGAGCATTTTCTTGATTGTATTATTCGTTTTAACGATTTATAATATCCATGACGGGAGGAATTAAGCATGTTTGATTATATGAATGTAAAAGAAGCGGCTGAAAAATGGGGATTGTCCGAACGGAGGATACAGGTATTATGCGCTACAAACCGAATCCCCGATGTAATGCGAATCAGCAATGTGTGGCTGATTCCAAAGACTGCATCAAAGCCCAAGGACGGGCGTTTTAAGAAAAGAGATAAGGAGGAATCGGACAATGAGTAAGATTTTATTGGTTGAAGATGATATGGAAATCAGTAGCATGCTAAAGAATTTTTTGACCACAGAGAAGTTTGAGGTAATTACAGCGTATGATGGCAAAACTGCCCTCGACAGGTTCTTTTCGGATAGTTTCAGTCTGATTTTGCTTGATTTGATGATTCCTCAGATAAGCGGAATCGAAGTCATGGAAAAAATCAGAGAAAACAGCACTGTCCCGATTATTATTATATCGGCAAAAGATACCGATTCTGATAAAACGCTTGGTTTAGGTTTGGGAGCAGATGATTATATAACGAAACCGTTTTCTGTCACAGAAGTATTGGCAAGGATAAAAGCA
>CAJTVK010000109.1 GCA_910579645.1 uncultured Lachnospiraceae bacterium
TCCCAAGATGATATGATAGAATATAAAATCTTATTGTGAGAAACATGACAGAGAGGAGGGACAGCCATGTCAGTTTATGATATTGTATTCAGTCCCACAGGCGGCACGGAAAAAGTTTCAGGCCTATTCACCAAATCATTCTGCAAAGAAAGCAGTCATATTGATCTTACCTGTAACGGTACCGATTATTCCTGATTTTCGTTCCAAGAGGAGGATGTCTGCATCGTATCGGTACCCTCCTACGGCGGAAGGGTTCCGGCCGTTGCCGTATCACGGCTGAGCCGGATGAAAGGGAACGGAGCCAAAGCCGTTCTCATTGCAGTATACGGGAACCGGGACTACGAAGATACCCTTGCCGAACTGCAGGATACTTTGGAAGCTTCCGGTTTTGTCTGCGTCGCTGCAGTCGCCGCTGTTGCGGAACATTCCATTATGAGGCAGTTTGCCGGCGGAAGGCCGGATGCACAGGACGAAAAGGAACTTGCCGGCTTTGCCGTATCCGTCCGGGCAGGAATGGAAGAAGGGACGCTGCCGGCACATCCCGTTTTTCCCGGAAACCGGCCTTACCGGGAATATAAGGGCATTCCGCTGAAGCCTCATGCAGGAGGTTCCTGTGTGGGCTGTGGCTTGTGCGCAGAAAAATGTCCTGTGGGTGCAATCCCAAAGGACAAACCGTCGGAAACGGATACCGGGAAATGCATTTCCTGCATGCGCTGCATTTCCGTCTGTCCGCAGAAAGCCCGCAGCGTCAGCAAGGCCATGCTGGCGGCAAGCAGCCTAAAGCTAAAAAAGGCCTGCGGCGGGTATAAGAGGAATGAACTAATGATGCCGCAAGGAAGAAGCTGAGAAAAGACGGTTTTGCTTTTTTTCATTTTGTGTTACAATTTATAGGACATCATTCAGCTTAATTTTTTAGGATGCGGAAGTTAAACGAGAGGAGGACATCATATGTCAGGGTTATTCATGCGCTTTCCGGAAGGGAAAGCAAAAGCGCTTACGCTAAGCTATGACGACGGCGTGGAGCAGGATATCAGGTTAATGGAGATTATGGATAAGCATGGCCTGAAAGGCACGTTCAATTTGAACAGCGGAAGGTACGCCGCGGAAGGCACGGTTTATCCTGCCGGAACATGCCACCGCAGAATGACGGAAAGCCAGGTGACGGAAGCATATAGGAACAGCGGCCAGGAGGTGGCCGTACACGGGCTGACCCATCCTTTTCTGGAACAGCTTCCGGAAAATATGGCCATGTGGGAGCTGCTGAAAGACAGGGAGAATCTGGAAAACCAGTTTCATACGATTGTCCGGGGAATGGCTTATCCTTTCGGTACTTACAGTGATACGGTAGTGGAATGTCTGAAAAAAGCCGGGCTTGTATACGGCAGAACCGTCATTTCCAGTCATTCCTTCGACCTGCCGGAAGACTGGCTCAGGCTGGAGGCGACCTGCCACCACAACGACCCCGAACTGATGGGACTTGCGGAAAAATTTATAAAAGAATCACCTGACCGGGCACCTTGGCTGTTTTACCTCTGGGGACACAGCTATGAGTTCGACGAAAACAATAACTGGGATGTAATCGAAAAATTTGCCGCTTTCACGGGCGGACATGAGGATATCTGGTATGCCACCAACCTTCAGATTTATGATTATGTGCAGGCGTACCAAAGGCTGGAATTCTCGGCGGACGGCGGACAGGTATACAACCCTACGGCAGTGAAACTGTACTTTGTGGCCGGCGAAAAAGATAAAGAAGAGTATTGCATTATGCCCGGTGAAAAACTGGACTGCTCCGGAAGGTCATTATACTGAGAAAAGTCACAGGCCGTTCTGCGGCATCGGGGGAATGAGCCGGAATTTCTTATAGGCCGGAAAACATGGAAGCGGAGCAAGGCTGGAAAGGCAGGTATTTCAATGAGTTTATATCGCATTATGCTGGTGGATGACGAGGAAGAAGTGCGCAAGGCCATCATCCGTAAAATGGATTGGGAAAAGCTGGGATTCCAGGTGGCAGGAGATGCCGAGAACGGAGAAGATGCCTTGGAAAAGCTGGAGCAGCTGGAGCCGGATGTGGTCATCACGGATATAAGAATGCCGTACATGGACGGCCTGACGCTGACGGCGCGGATCCGTGAGAAACATCCTTCCATGAAAGTACTGATATTTTCCGGCTATGATGATTTTGAATACGCCAAGCAGGCCATTAAGCTGAATGTCACCGAATATATCCTAAAGCCGGTAAACGGGCAGGAATTGGCCGAAATACTGAACCGGGTGCGCATCAGCCTGGATGAGGAAATCGAGCAGAGGCGCAACATCGATACGCTGAGGGAGAGTTATCTTGGAAGCCTCCCCATCCTCCGGGAACTGTTTCTCAACGATTTGGTACGGCGCACCACGGATGTGGCAAGAATTGTGCCTAAGCTGCGGGAATACGGGATTGACATTCTGGACGCACGCAAATGGCTGGCGGCGGTCATCCATGTGGAGCAGTTGGAGCGGACGGAGGGAAAGGTGCTTTCCATGCATCAGGAACTGATTCCCATTTCCGTACGGAACTTGACGAAAGACCATCTGAAGCCTTACTGCCGCTTTGCCATTTTCAATTCCATGGAAGGCATTACCGTGATTCTGGCAGTGGATGAGGGCAATACCCAGACCGGTCTGATGAACCTGCTGAACGATATCTGTAAGGAAAGCAAACGTGTGCTGGAAGTGACGATAACGGTAGGGGTGGGGCATAGCTGCAATACACTGCAGGAAATCAGCCGTTCCTATCAGACGGCAGTGGATGCGCTGGGGTATCGGGCCATTGTGGGGAAAGGAAAAGCCATTTATATCAATGATATGGAACCTGTGGCCAGAGGAAAACTGCAGCTGGACGCTTCGGACGAGGAAGAACTGTCTTCCGCCATTAAATTCGGCACCCGGGAAACCATTGAAAGCGTGGTGCGGAAGCTGGCGGCCCGCATGGAGGATGCCAAGGTCCATGCCAGGCAGTATCAGGTTTACATGCTTTCCGTTGCCAACTGCATCATTAAGCTGATGCAGCAATACGATTTGGATTTGGATGAAATGTTCGGCCCCGATTCCCAATACGGAGACGTGCTGGAAGGAACCTGCCAAAGGGAGGAATTTGCGGACCGAATCATCCCGGCTGCTTGGCGTATGAATGAAGCCATGGGACGGGAACGGGATTATACTACCAGAAAAGTCATTCAGGAGGCAAAAGAATATATTAAAGAGCATTATTCCAACCCGGAACTGTCCGTGGAAATGCTGTGCCGCCAGCTGCACATGAGCCCGGCTTATTTTTCCACCGTATTTAAAAAGGAAACGGGGCAGACCTATGTAAACTATCTGACGGAAGTCCGCCTGAAGAAGGCGGTGGAACTTTTGAACGGGACGGATGACAAAACCTATCTGATTGCCCAGAAGGTAGGGTATCAGGAACAGAATTATTTCAGCTATGTATTTAAAAAGCGTTACGGCGTATCGCCTACCAAATACCGTGGGACACAGGGAACCATACAGCAGGGAAAGGATTGACAAAGAACCATGGAGCAGAAAGTATCCGCGGATTTCATAAAAAAGACCAGTATCCGGTATACGATCTTTATTTATTTCACGGTAAGTGCATTGGTGACCATCCTGCTGATTGGCATTGTGCTCTATATGCAGATGTCAAGACAGCTGACGATGGCCGTACAGGAAGAAAATCAGGCTGTCCTGGGACAGATTAACCGTTCGGTGGATTCTTACCTGCGCACGATTATGAAACTGTCCGACAGTCTGTACTACGGTGTCATAAAGAATGCGGATTTGGACATGGAATCCATAAACAGTCAGATAACCTTGCTCTATGACAATAACAAAGACAGCATTGCCAACATTGCCCTGCTTTCCAAAGAGGGGGAACTGTTGGAGGCAGTGCCGGCCGCCCGGCTGAAAACCGGGCTGGATGTGAAACAGGAGCAGTGGTTCGGCAATACGCTGGCACGGACGGACAACCTTCATTTCACCACGCCCCATGTGCAGTATATTTTTGACAACAGTGAAAATCAGTACCGATGGGTCATCACGCTGACCCGTGCTGTGGAAATCACCCATGGCACGTCCACGGAGCAGGGAATCCTGCTGCTGGATATCAAATACAGCAGCCTGCAGCAGATATTGGAGAACATAACCTTGGGAAACCAAGGGTATCTCTATATGATCGGAAACGGCGGGGAACTGATTTATCATCCGAAGATGCAGCTGATTGAGACGGGGCAGATGGAGGAAAACCTTGGGGTGGCCGCAGGCTACAGGGACGGCAGTTATCAGGAAACCTATAACGGGGAGCGGAGGGAAGTCAGCGTGAAATCCGTAGGTTATACCGGGTGGAAGCTTCTGAGCGTCACGCCGGAGCAGGGACTTCCCCTGAGCAACTTGAAAATGCGGCTGTTTGCGGTTTTTGTAGTGGCATCCTTTCTGCTGGTGCTGGTGCTGATCAATACTTTTATTTCCTCACGGATTACCACGCCTATCCAGAAGCTGGAAAAATCGGTCAATGCCATAGAGGCCGGCGACCTGGACACGGAGGTGTATATGGGCGGCTCCTATGAAATCCGGCATCTTGGCCGCTCCATCGGCGACATGGCAAAGCGCATCAAGACGCTGATGGAAGATATTGTGGCGGAACATGAGGCAAAGAGAAAAAGGGAGTTTGATACTCTGCAGTCTCAGATTAATCCGCATTTCTTATACAATACGCTGGATATCATTGTGTGGATGATTGAAAACGAACAAAAGCAGGAAGCGGTCAAAGTAGTCACCGCGCTGGCCCGTTTTTTCCGTATCAGCCTGAGCAAAGGCAAAAGCATCATTACTGTCCGGGACGAACTGGAGCATGTGGGCAATTATCTGACCATCCAGCAGATGCGTTTCAAAAATAAATTTATTTACAAAATCACTGCGGGGGAAGAAGTCATGGAATTGGCGTGCCTGAAACTGATGCTGCAGCCTTTGGTGGAAAATGCCATTTACCACGGCATGGAGTTTATGGACGGCGACGGGGAAATCAGCGTGGAAGTGCACCGCCAAGGAGAGGAACTGCAATTCAGCGTCAGCGATAACGGCTTGGGCATGACCGAAGAGCAGGCGGCGAATCTCCTTGGGGAAAAGGCTCATGTATCTTCCCGCCGCGGTTCCGGCATCGGCGTGAAAAATGTAAATGAAAGAATCCGGCTGTACTTTGGGGAAGATTACGGCCTTGCCATCCGTTCGGAACCTGACGAAGGAACACGGATACTGATCCGGCTTCCGGCACAGCCCTATACGGAAATGACAGGGAGGGGAGAAAAATGATTGGCAGACGGGGAAAACTGCTGATAGCGCTGTATATCGTATTTCTTGTGATATTGTTCCTGATGTGTTCCACCGATCTGATCATACGGGAACCGGAAAAAGAAATCTACCAGATTGCCGTTATTATTGAAGACGCAAAAAGCGACAATTATGTCAATTTCCGCAAAGGCATGGATCAGGCTGCCATGGAGTTCAATGCGGATGTCCATTTCATTACCCTTTATGAAAAACGGAATGCCAAACAGCAGACGGAACTGATGGAGCGTGAGCGGCAGGACGGTGCGGATGCGTTGATAGTGGTTCCGGCGGACGAAGAACAGGCGGCCGGCCTGCAGCCGGTAATTCCCGTTATCTTCCTGCGCTCCGGGCAGGGAGAGGGCGCGGGGGCCGGCAGCATTATCACGGATTATAAAAAAATGGGGGAACAGATTGCCCATGAGATGCTGAAGGACAGCCCGGCGGACAGCCCGGTGCTGATGCTTGGGGATATGGGTAAGCAGAGCACTGTGGACAGTCTGTTCCTGGAAGGCGCAAAGGCAGTATACGGAGCCGCGGGAAGAAGCTGGCAGATTGGGGCGGGAAAAGAAAGCGTACGGGCTTCTCTGGAAGCATTGACAAACCGGGAAGGGGCAAAGGTTGTTATTTTGGCAGGGAATCCTGACATCCTGACGGAGGCTGCAGGCATTCTGGCAGACAATCCCGCCATTGCCGACCGGGTGCAGGGACTGTATGGGCGGGGCGGCACCCTGCCCATCCTCAATTACCTGGACCGGGGGCTTATTACGGGCATCTGTGTAACCGACGAATACGGCGTCGGGTATCTCAGCGTCCGGATGGCAGTGCAGGCTTTGGAAGGGGCGTTCAGCCAGCTGCCGGAAGTCATGGATTCCTATTATGTCAGGAAAGAAGATTTACGGAAGCCTGTCTATGAAAAAATGCTGTATCCCATCGAATGATAATATCTTATGGAAAAATCTTATGGAAGAAACGGCAGGAACAGGGGGAAAAATGCCAAGAAGAAAATTTTTATTTGGGCTGGCCGTATTATGTCTGCTGCTGGCCTCATGCAGCGGTTCCCAGAAAGGGGAACGGAAAACCTCGATCCGCATCGGTGTCAGCCTATACCGTGCGGACGATACTTTCATCAACAATCTGCGCAGCATATTTGAAGAAAAGGCTAAGGAGTATGAACGCAGGAACGGCATCAAAGTGATTTTGGACATCCAGGATGCCAAAGGGAGCCAGAATATGCAGAACAGCCAGGTGGAGCGTTTCATTTCCCTGGGCTGCGATGTGCTGTGCATCAATCCGGTGGACCGCATGGATGCCTCGGCCATTATAGATAAGGCCATGACTGCCGGAGTGCCGGTGGTATTTTTCAACCGCCAGCCGGTGGAAGAGGACATGAACCGCTGGGATCAATTGTATTATATCGGTGTGGATGCCAAGGAAACGGCCATCCTTCAGGGGAAAATGGTTGTGGATCTTTATAAGGAACAGCCGGCTGCGGTGGATTTAAACGGCGACGGGGTGGTGGGCTATGTGCTGCTGGAGGGCGAGACCAGCCATCAGGATTCCCTGATACGCACGGAATGGTCCATCCGTACCCTGAAGAACGGCGGCGTGCCCATTGAAAAAATCACCGGCGGCATTGCCAACTGGGAACGGAGCCAAGGGTCTGCGCTTATGGAACAATGGCTTTCGGCGTATCCGGGCAAAATCGAATTGGTGGTAAGCAACAATGACGATATGGCCTTGGGAGCCATAGATGCCTTGGAACGTACGAAGACGGACGGAGTGAATGTCATCGGCATTGACGGAACCACGTCCGGCCTGGAGGCTCTGGAAAACGGAAAGCTGCTGGGGACCGTTTCCGCCAACAAGGAACTGTATGCCACCGTAATACTGGAAATGGCAGTCAGCTGCGCACTGGGCGAGCCCCCGCCGGAGGAATATCCGCTGGAAGACGGCACCTACTATTGGACGCCGCAGGAAATCCTGATCCGGGAAAATACGGAAGCGGAAGAGATGCCGGCTCAAAGCAGATAATGCACGAAAACCATGCCGATTCAAAGAAATTCAATAAAAAATCAAAGAAATTCTTATGGAAAACAGGTATAATATACACTATAATGATTTTGTCAGTGGTCATAATGTACAAAGCAAAGTGCGTATATGAGGAAAAACTGATAAAAACGCCAAATTTTGGCAGATTAGAGGAGGATTTAAAACTATGAAATTGTTTGGAAAGGTAACTGCTATGGCAATGGCATCTATGATGATGTTCTCATTGGCTGCATGCGGCGGAGACAGCGCTCCGGCACAGGATGCCGCTGCAACAAGCGGTACAAGCGAAGCGGCTCCGGAAGAAGCGGCTCCTGCGGAAAAAGAAGAGGCTGCGGCTCCCGAAGAAGCTGCTCCGGAGGAAACGGAAGAAGCTGCTCCCGAAGAGGCTGCCGCAGGCGGCGGAAACATCGGTGTCTGCATCTATAAGTTTGACGATGCATTTATGACGACTTACCGTAACGCACTTCAGGAAATCCTGGAAGGCAAAGGATATACGGTAACCTTTATGGACGGCAAGAACGATCAGGCGGAACAGAACAACCAGATCAATAACTTCATCGCGCAGGGCGTTGATGCGCTGATCATCAATCCGGTTATGACTTCCGCAGCAGATCAGATCATTGCTACCGTAAAAGATGCAGGAGTTCCCACCGTACTTATCAACCGTGAACCTACCGCAGATCAGATGAGCGCATATGATAAGCTGGTATATGTAGGATGCGATGCACGTCAGTCCGGAACAATGCAGGGCGAACTGATTCTGGATACAGAAAACAAAGGCGATATCAACGGCGACGGCAAGATTTCCTATATCATGATTCAGGGTGACCCTGAAAACGTAGATGCTCAGTACCGTACGGAATATTCCGTAAAAGCACTTACCGATGCAGGCATGGAAGTGGAAGAACTTGACTTACAGCGCGGTGACTGGGATCGTAACAGAGGACAGGAAATCGCACAGAATGCTTTGGCAAAATTCGGCGAAGACATTGAAGTCGTATTCTGCAACAACGATGATATGGCAATCGGTGCCCTTCAGGCAATCCAGGCAGCAGGCCGCACCGTAAATGAAGATATCTATCTGGTAGGCGTTGACGCTTTGGATGCAGCTCTGAACGAAGTGGCAAACGGCAACATGACAGGTACCGTACTGAACGATGCAAACGGCCAGGCAGCAGGCGCTGTTGAAGCTATGGAAGCACTGTTAGGCGGAAAGACTTATGCAGCAGGCGAACAGTCCATCTATGTAGATTATGTAAAAGTTACTCCGGATAACGTAGCTGACTTCCAGTAATCAAATTATTTCGGAATAAGAAGAAGATTTCACTGACCGGGAAGTGCGTGTGCATTGGCGCACGCACTTCTTGCTTCATGCATACGGGTGCCTGGTGCTGCCTTGCGGAAATAACGGGGCATTCGGCGGGCCGCAGGGGGCAATCAGGAAAAAAGGTACCGGCACGTTGATAGCTGGCAAACCGCGTGCTTTTCAGTCAGCCGTTTTGTCTGAATATCAACATGCCAGTACCGGCATAAAATCCGGCCGGAGATCTCAGAAAAATGATAAAGGAGGTATTCAAATTGTCAGAGTATCGTTTGGAAATGCATAATGTCGTAAAGACATTTCCGGGTGTCAAGGCACTGAACGGCGCACAGTTAAATCTGCGTCCGGGCACAGTTCATGCCTTGATGGGTGAAAACGGAGCCGGAAAGTCAACCCTGATGAAGTGTATGTTCGGTATTTACCACATGGACGAGGGGGAAGTAATTTATGAAGGGGAAAAAGTACAGATTAAAGGGCCGTTGGATGCCTTAAACCGCGGAATAGCCATGGTGCATCAGGAACTGCAGCCAATACCCGAAAGAAGCATCGGAGAAAACATCTATGTTGGCCGATACCCGCTGAAGAAACTGGGTCCCCTGTCGGTCATTGACCATGACAAAATGTATGAGGATGCCACAAGAGTATTGGAAGAGGTGCATCTGAATTTTGACCCGAAGGCAAAACTGGGCAGCCTTTCCGTATCTCAGATGCAGCTGGTTGAGATTGCCAAGGCGGTTTCGGCAGACTGTAAAGTACTGATTCTGGATGAGCCTACCTCATCCCTGACGGCAGCGGAAGTAGAGGCACTGTTCACCATTATAAACGAACTGCGGGGCAAAGGCGTTTCCATTGTCTATATCAGTCACAAGATGGACGAAATCCTGCGCATCAGCGATGAAGTAACTATAATGAGGGACGGTCAGTACATCGGCACATGGTCGGCCAAAAAACTGACTACGGATTTCATCATAACCAAAATGGTCGGACGTGAACTTTCCGAACTCTATCCGAACCGGGAAAATAAGCCGGGAGAAATTGTCTTCGAAGTGGAAGATTTCACTTCCATCAACCCCAAAAGTTTCCGTCATGCCTCTTTCCGGCTGCGGAAAGGAGAAATCTTGGGAGTGGCGGGACTGGTAGGAGCCCAGCGTACGGAACTTATGGAAGGGCTGTTCGGGCTGCGCAGCCATATATCCGGCAAAATTACATATAACGGGCAGGAACTGAAAATTACCCAGCCGAAGGATGCCATCAACAACGGCATAGCCATGCTGACGGAAGACCGGCGTGCCACCGGTATTTTAGGAGTGCTTTCCATTGCGGACAATGTTTCCATTGCTTCGCTGAATCAATACCTGATTGGCGGCGTTATGCTGAACGACGCTAAGATTGAAAATCTGGTAAAGGAAAACGTGGCAAAGCTTTCCATCAAGACTCCGTCTTCCAAGACGCAGATACAGTCGCTTTCCGGCGGTAATCAGCAAAAGGTGCTGATCAGCCGATGGCTGGCCAATAATCCGGATATCTTCATTATGGATGAACCTACGCGAGGCATTGACGTAGGGGCCAAATATGAGATTTACTGCATTATTGCAGAGATGGCAAAACAGGGCAAGAGCATCATTATGATTTCTTCCGAAATGAGCGAACTCATCGGTATGTCGGACCGCATCATGGTTATGTGCGACGGACGCGTGACAGGGTTCATAGACGGGAAAGAAGCAAATCAGGAAAACATCATGGCGCTGGCAACCCAGTTTGAATAAGGAGGGAGAACTTTATTATGGCAAAATCATTTAATTTGAGAAAATTTATATCCAACAATGCAATTATCATCCTCATTGTGCTGTTGGCCATCCTGACAGGAGTTACGACGAAAAATTTCTTTACCATAAATAACTTTAAGAACCTGGTTGTGAATGTATCCCCCAGATTTATCATAGCCTGCGGCGTTTCCGGCTGTCTGATTACCAAAGGAACGGACCTTTCCGCCGGGCGTGCAGTAGGTTTGGCGGCATGCCTTTCCGCCATGCTGCTGCAGAGTTTGGATTATTCCGCCCGCATGCTTCCCTGGATGCCGGATATTCCGTGGCCGGTGGCATTGATTATCGTCATGGTTATCATGGGATGCTTCGGCGGCGTTAACGGCGTTGTAGTTTCCGTGCTGAAAGTACCTCCTTTCATCGCCACGCTGGGCATGCAGACAATTATTTACGGACTTTGCTCCCTGATAACAAACAACCAGCCCATGGGCGGCTACAAAAAAAGTTATCTGACCGTAGCAAGCGGATCCCTGGGTCCCATTCCTTACCTGATGATTTTTGCGGTAGTTATCGGCCTGTATTTCTGGTTCTTATACAACAAAACCCGCCACGGCAAATACATGTATGCAATCGGCGGCAATGAAAGCGCGGCACAGGTTGCCGGAGTCAATGTGCGTGCATCCCTCATCCGTATTTATATACTGGCCGGCTGCATGTATGCACTGGCAGGTTTCCTTGTAGGGGCAAAAGCCGGCGGCGCATCTACCGCAACCGGCAACGGATATGAACTGGAAGCCATCGCAGCCTGCACCATCGGCGGCGTTTCCGCAAACGGTGGTGTCGGACGTGTGGGCGGCATCCTCGTAGGCGTGCTGGTATTTGAAATACTGAAAATCTGCCTCCAGTTCCTCGGCGTAGACCCGGCATATACCTATATTGCGCAAGGTCTTGTAATCGTCATTGCGGTTGCCCTTGACCTGAGAAAATACCTGCAGAAGAAATAGCCCATATAAAAATAAAAGGTAAAAAATTACCATAAAAATTACAAAAATTACCGTAAAAAATTTACGGAGTGTGTCTGAAAATCCGAAACATAACATCCTCATGGCTGAAAGCATTTTCAGACATACTCCGAAAACAAAAACAGGAAAAAGAAACGGAAAGGAACATCCTTCATGGCAGAAAAGCAAAAAATCCCCTCCATACAAACAAATACTTCCGAAACAATACCTGAAAATCCGGAAAAAGAATTTCCGGAAAACACTTTTACCAAACATGAAAACACAGAAGAAAAAGTCAAAGAAGAGGCCAAAGAACCAATTTCTATGGAAACAACGGAACCGACAACGGAACAAAATAAAATACCGCCCCAATCCAGTGCATTTGAAGGAATCTACGACCGGCTGCCCGACATTTCTATACGCTCCCTGGACCGTTTCATTCTGCTCTGCGTCATAGGCCTAGCGGCAATCGTCCTAATCGGCATACTAAAAGCCAAACATATACTATAACCCAGCCAATACAGACAGCAATCGAAAGCCCGCCTGAAAAACCACCCTATAACCGCTTTGCACCACATTTCCGTCAATTCCGGCCGACCGTCTCTTTTCTCCTGATTACTCACAAACTATCCCAACTATTCTAACTATCCCAACTATTTCAACTATTCAAACCATTCAAGCCATTCAAACAAAATAATGCCGACACACACCGCCGGAGATTATATAGTTGTCATTAGGACCATCGAAAAACGCCGGTACTTAGTGAGGTTAGTTAGTACCGCTGCTTTTGGCGCCGAGCGAAAGCGTGTCCTAATGACAACTATATAATCTCTGGTGCGTCCGCATAAATCCAACCCATGAATGTAATTTCTGAATGCACAATAAACCTTGACAGTTTTCCTCCCCCCCTATAAAGTAAATAACAAATAAGCGGGAATAAACGGCGAAAAAGAAAGGAGCAGGATAATGATATTTGACAAAATAAAAAATGCGGAAAGATATTTAGGCATCAGCCCGAATCTGGATAAGGCGCTTCATTACATGATGGACACCGATCTGACATCACTAGAGGACGGCAAGCATGTCATTGACGGTGAAAATGTCTTTGTGAATGTTATGCATGCAGCGACTCAGGCCGAGAAAGAAGAATATGAGTTCCACGAAAAATACTATGATATTCAGATTGACTTGGAAGGGGCAGAGGATGTCCGGTTTGCAACGGAATATCAGGAAATTACAAAGCCTTATAAGGAAGAGGCCGACATTGGCTTCGGAACTTGCAGCTGTGAGGCACTTTGCCATTTGGGAGAGGGAAAATTCGTAATCTGTGAACCGACGGAACCCCATCTGCCCGGAGTTGCGGCAGGAGGCAGGGAAGAGCAGATTCGGAAAGCAGTCATAAAAGTACGCGGATAAAACACAATGGCAAGGGAGGGAACTATGAGGATAGCAGTAGTGGATGTGGGAGGAACCAGCATAAAATCGGGAATGTGGGAAGACGGCACAATAAAGGAAGTCCGTGAAACCGATACCAATGCCAAACTTGGAGGCACGCATGTAATGCAGACCGTCATAGAAATACTGAAGGGATATGAAAACTTTCAGGCAGTCGGCGTCAGCACCGCAGGGCAGGTGGATACGGAAAAAGGTCTGATATTATATGCCAACGAAAACATTCCGGGATACACAGGAATGAAGATCAAAGAGAACCTTGAGAATACGTTCCATGTGCCTGCCGCAGTGCAAAATGATGTGAACAGCGCGGCGGCAGGCGAGGCATTCTGCGGCGCAGGAAGGGAACAGAAAGATTTTCTCTGCCTGACTTACGGAACCGGAGTGGGAGGAGCCATTGTCATAAACGGGGAAGTTTACAACGGTTCCGGTTATTCTGCCGGAGAGTTCGGCGGAATCGTGACCCATCCGGAGGACAGGACGCCGGAAACGGATTTTTTCAGCGGATGCTATGAACGTTATGCTTCCACCACGGCATTAGTGCAGCGTGTTTCCGGCCGGTTTCCCTCATTGAAAAACGGACGGGAAATATTTGCTAAGAAGGAGGACCCGGAAGTAGAAGAACTGATCGGGCAATGGATAGATGAAATTGTTTATGGGCTGATAACGCTTGTGCATATATTCAACCCGGCGATGATTGTCCTTGGCGGAGGAATCATGGAGCAGGATTATGTGGTTGAGAGAGTGCGGGAAAAATTGGATAAACATATCATACCTTCCTTCCGCAACGTAAAAATCGCACAGGCACAGCTTGGAAATATGGCCGGAATGCTTGGGGCGGCACAGGCTGCAAAAAAAGAATATGAGAAACAGCAATAAATATCTTACGGGACTGCCTGCAATGGAAAGGCGGTCCTTTTTTGCTTTATGCACACAGGCACCCAAATGAAATATGACAGCAGAAGCCGGCATGTGCCTAGTATGACCCACACCAATTAGCCATATGTTTCGCGCAGGATAAATTTTCAGTCTGCAAGGCGGAAG
>CAJTVK010000110.1 GCA_910579645.1 uncultured Lachnospiraceae bacterium
CGACTTGGAATGGGCAAATTCCGTAACAGGGAAGCCGCAGGCTGAACTGTTACGTTTTATGTGGTGCAATTGTTTCATGCATTGCCTTTTTTCTTTGTTCATGGTATAGTAGGTTAGAAATATGGGAACGGGAAAGATGTAGGATTATACGGAATCTGCGGAAAGCGGGGGAGGGAATATGAATAAGGATTATGAAAAACTGATGCGGTGTTACGAGAGTTTCCGGGGCAAAATCAGCTTTCGGCCAAGGGTGGCCATTGTATTGGGCTCCGGTTTGGGGAACTTTGCGGATACGATAAAGACGGAAGCGGAACTTTCCTATGGGGAGATTGAGGGATTTCCCGTATCTACAGTGCCGGGGCATGCGGGAAAATTTATTTTCGGTTATGTGGGGGAGGTTCCGGTGGTCTGCATGAAAGGAAGGGTGCATTATTATGAAGGCTATCCCATTGGGGATGTGGTGCTTCCTGCCAGGCTGATGAAAATGATGGGGGCGGAAATTTTGTTCCTGACCAATGCCTCCGGCGGCGTGAATGCGGATTTCCGGGCCGGGGATCTGATGATGATTACCGACCACATTTCCAGCTTTGTGCCCAATCCTTTAATCGGGGAAAATATAGAGGAACTGGGAACGCGCTTTCCGGATATGAGTACTGTCTATGATAAGGAACTGCAGGAAATTCTGAAAAAGACGGCCGCCGAAAACGGAATTCCTCTGAAAGAAGGGGTATATGTGCAGTTTACCGGGCCTTCTTTTGAATCGCCTGCGGAGATACGCATGACACGCATGATTGGCGGGGATGCGGTCGGCATGAGCACGGTAGTGGAGGCTATAGCGGCCAATCATATGGGAATGCGGATCTGCGGCATTTCCTGTGTCTGCAATCTGGCGGCCGGCATGACGGAGAATCCGCTGACCCATGCCGAAGTGCAGGAGGCGGCGGATAAGGCGGAGCCTTTGTTTACCAAATTGGTTGCGGAATCGGTGAAGAAATTTTGAACGGGAATGAGGAAAGCATGTCCGGAAATATGCGGGAATGTGAAATGTATACCCGGGAATATGCGGGAATGAGGAAAGAAAGGAATGGGATATGGTGGATCGGGAAACGGCAGTCAGGCTGATAGGAAAAGCATTGGAAGCACGGGAGAGGGCATATGCCCCTTATTCCCGTTTCCGCGTGGGAGCTGCGCTGCTTACGGAAGACGGGAAAATATATACAGGCTGTAATATAGAAAATGCGGCATACGGTCCAAGCAACTGTGCGGAGCGGACGGCTTTTTTTAAAGCGGTCAGCGAAGGGGAGCGTTCGTTCCGGGCGATTGCAGTGGCAGGGGCAGGGGAGGACGGAAACGGGAAATTTGCCGCGCCCTGCGGCATCTGCCGTCAGGTGATGGCGGAGTTCTGCCGGCCGGAGGAGTTTGACGTGGTGATTGCGAATGAGGCCGGGGAATATTATGTACGGACATTGGGGGAACTTCTTCCGGAAGGGTTCGGGCCGGAAAATCTGAAATAACGGATGGGGCGGCCGACGGTGGCCGGAAAAAGCGGTGCGGGAAACAGACGGCGGAGAGGAATATGACAGGAAAGGCGGAGTACGATGACTATTCGTTTTTATAATGCAAGAATATTGACTATGGAAGAGGACAGGCCTATATTCGAAGGGGAAATATGGGTAAAAGACGAGAGAATTCTGTATGTGGGGGACGGGAAGGACAAGGTTTCGGTTCCCGGGGAAAACGGGCCGGAAGGTATCCGGTGGGATGAGGAAACGGACTGCGGGGGAAATTTGCTGATGCCCGGTTTTAAGAATGCCCATACGCATTCCGGCATGACCCTTCTGAGATCCTATGCGGACGACCTGCCGCTCCAGTCTTGGCTGAATGAGCAGGTATTTCCCGTGGAGGCAAAAATGTCTGCGGAGGATATTTATCATCTGACCAAACTGGCGGTTTTGGAATATCTGACCAGCGGGATTACTGCCATATTTGATATGTACCTGACGCCGGAGAGCATTGCAGCGGCATGCAGCGAGACGGGAATGCGCTGTGTGCAGACAGGGGCGGTGAATAATTTCAGCCAGTCGGCAGAAGCGGTGGAACGGTGGTGCCGGGAACTGAACGGGAAGGATCCCCTGATTTCGTTCCTGCCCGGCTTTCATGCGGAATATACCTGTTCGAGAGAACTGCTGGAGCGGATGGCGGAACTGTCCGGCAGGCTCAAGGCACCGGTCTATATGCATCTGTCCGAAACGAAAAGCGAGGTGGAAGGCTGTGTGGAGCGTTACGGCATGACGCCTGGCATGTTCCTGGACTCTTTGGGGATGTTTGAATACGGCGGCGGGGCATACCATTGCGTATGGCTGACACCGGAGGAAACGGAGCTTTTTAAGAGGAAAAACGTCAGCGTCATTACCAATCCCGCTTCCAATATGAAGCTGTCCAGCGGCATCGCACCGATTCAGGATTTCCTGAAAGCAGGGCTGAACGTAGCCATAGGGACGGACGGACCGGCAAGCAATAACTGCCTGGATATGTTCCGGGAGATGTTCCTTGTGACCGGGCTGGCCAAAATAAGGGAGCAGGACGCTTCGGCAGTGGATGCCATGGAAGTGCTGAAAATGGCTACGGTAAACGGGGCAAAGGCAATGGGGCTGGCAGAAGCGGATGTGCTGGCGGAGGGCAGGCTGGCCGATATGATTATGATTGACCTGCACCAGCCCAATATGCAGCCTTTGAACAATATAGCGAAGAACATCGTATACAGCGGCAGTAAGCTGAACGTGAAAATGACCATGATTCACGGAAAGATCCTTTACCGCAGCGGAACGTTCCATATACATGACGAACCGGAAAAAATATATGCAAAGGCCAATGAAATTATCGAAAAGCTTAGATAGCCGGGCGGACATACGGATTGTAGGCAGCGATGCCTTTCAGTCATAGATTCACTATCATACAATTATGTAGGAGGTTTTAGGAGATATGTTGGAGAAATTTTTTAAGCTGACAGAAAACAAGACAGATGTGAAGACAGAAATCATGGCCGGCATAACAACGTTCATGACGATGGCTTACATACTGGCAGTAAACCCGAATATCCTCTCCGCGTCGGGGATGGACAAAAGCGCGGTGCTGATTGCAACGGCATTGGCATCCTTCGTGGGGACTGCGTTGATGGCGTTTTTTGCCAATTATCCTTTTGCGCTTGCTCCGGGCATGGGGCTGAATGCCTATTTTGCCTTTACCGTGGCAGGGCAGATGGGATATTCCTGGCAGATTGCTCTGTTGGCAGTGTTCGTGGAAGGCCTGATTTTTATCGTGCTTTCCCTTACCAATGTGCGTGAGGCGATTTTCAATGCCATCCCGATGACGCTGAAATCGGCGGTCAGCGTGGGCATCGGCCTTTTTATTGCATTTATCGGGCTGCAGAATGCAAAGCTTATTGTGAATGACGATTCCACGCTGCTGACTTATCAGAAATTTGCGGGAGAGGAATTTTCCACTGTGGGGATTACCGCATTGCTGGCTCTGATTGGCGTGCTGATTACGGCCATTCTGTTGATTCTTAAGATAAAGGGCGGCATTCTGTTCGGTATCCTTGCCACATGGGTGTTGGGAATCCTCTGTGAATTGGTTGGCTTATATGTGCCTAACCCGGATGCCGGTTGGTTTTCTACCATACCCCATGCCATCGTAAGCTTTGACTTCACGGCAATCGGCAATACGTTCGGACAGCTGTTCAAGGCGGATTTTTCTTCCATTAAATTGCTGGACTTCATTGTAGTTACGTTTTCTTTCCTGTTTGTGGATTTGTTTGATACGTTAGGAACTTTAATCGGGGTGTCTTCCAAGGCCAATATGTTGGACAAGAACGGGAAACTGCCCAGAATCAAAGGCGCTTTAATGGCGGATGCGGTAGCTACCAGCGTGGGCGCGGTACTCGGCACCTCCACTACCACCACTTTCGTAGAAAGTGCTTCCGGCGTAACGGAAGGGGGAAGAACCGGACTGACTGCCGTTACCACCGGGCTGCTGTTCCTGCTGGCACTGATTTTCTCGCCGCTGTTTCTGACGATTCCTTCTTTCGCGACGGCACCGGCGCTGATTATTGTAGGTTTCTATATGATGGGTTCCGTGGCGAAGATTGATTTTGAAGATATGACCGATGCCATCCCTGCATTCTTATGCATTATTGCAATGCCTCTGGCATACAGCATTTCCGAAGGGATTGCCATAGGGGTGATTTCCTGGACGCTGCTCTGTCTGCTGACAGGCAAGACGAAGGAGAAAAAGGTCAGCCTGCTGATGTATGTGCTGACGGTATTGTTCATTCTGAAATATATCTTTTTATAATGTAAGAATGCAGCCGGCAATGCCGGCTGCAGGTAAAAAGGACGGTAATAAAGCAGGCTTCCGGAAGAGAGCAATCTTTCGGAAGCCTGTTTTTCGAAAGCCTGCCTGTTTGGAATTCAGATTTTTCAGGCATCTGTTTTTGAACTCCGATTTTGATGTCTGCCGGTCAGATTTTTACATTCCGTTCCCGGTACTCGCTGGGGGACAGGCCGGTTTCTTTCTGGAAGGAGGAGGAAAAGTAGCTTCTGGAACCGAAGGACAGTTCCTCGCTGATTTCCTGAATGCTCATTTTTGTTCCCGAGAGCAGCAGCTTGGCCTGCTGTATTTTTTCATGTTTGATGTAATCCGCCACGCTGCATCCCATTTCATTCTTAAATTTGTGGGAAAAATAGTATTCCGTGTATCCGGCCTGCTGTGCCAGCTGCGAGAGGGACAGTTTTTCCCTAATGTGTATGGAAATGTAATCACAGATACTTTTTATCTGTCCGGAAATGGCTTTTGCCGCTTTTCCCTGCTGTACCCGGTGCACATAGTCTTCCAGCAGGGTATGGCATGTGGCAGTCGCTTCCGCCAGGCTTTGACAGTCCTCAATCATCTGCATATAGTAGTCGTTGAGGGTATAGGCGACGGAAGGGTTTACCCCGCCCTCAATGGCGGCTCTTGAGCAGAGGGTCAGAAGGACGATGGAAGTGGATTTTGCCCGGCGCAGCGAATTGCCTACATCGAAGCGGGGGCCGTCGCTTAAGCTGTGGGAGCGGGCAAGGGCTTCCGCGTAGTTGGGGTTTCCTTCCCGCAGCATGTTCATGAATTCCTGTTCGGCCAACCATATGCCCCGGTGTTCTTCCGTAATCAGGTTGACTTCGGAAGAAGACGGCTTTTCGGAGGCTTTTTCCGTAAGCCGGATATCTTTTTCCTTAATTCGTGTACCGGTAACGCAATAGTGCAGCATGGCCGCGTATTGGTACAGCTGATTTGTGGGTACGATGGGAATTTGGTCAAAGATTTTGAACACTTTTATGCGGCTGCTTACCGACAGGTTATGCCTGTCCAGTTCTTTTTTGATGTTCTGGTAGGAATTCCTGCCGGAATAGGCCGGGCCTAGGGCATGGATGCCCCGCAGGGCTGTCTCGCCGTATTCAAAAGCCACTATCCAAATCAGACCAAGATAATCGTCAATCAATAAAGGTTCCCGTATTTTCTTTTCAATATGTTTCCTGATGGGTTCTCCCAGACTGAGAAAAAACATGGCATCGTCGTCGGCGGATGCCGTATCCTGCGTAAGCCCGGAAGCCGTGAAGAGAAGTTCCGGCGGGTAACTGTGCAGGGAAAGCTTGTGGCTGCATTGAATCAGCTGGCAGAAAAAATCCAGTTTTTCTTTGATGTTCATAGTTCCCTCATTTCTGCATGTTTGTTTCATCATTGCTATAGGCAGGCGTGCTTTCGCGTGCCTGCTGCCGTTTCCGCCCTGTCAGCCGCATAAAAAGTCTGACAGAAGCATTTTGTCCTCTTCCTTTTCAAAACGGATGGTTCCGCTTTGGAGAAGTTCCGGGTTGGAGGCTATGGTGCAGAAGATGTATTGGCTTAAAGTGGATTTTAAGGCTATGCGGTCGCCTTCCGGGGTTTCAAACAATACTTCGGAGCAGCAGTTTTGAACCTGCTTCAGGAAATTTATGATATTGATATTGTCTTTTATGTGCATAAAGAAGACCTCCCATGATATTTTTCTTACGGCTGCATTTTCAGTATACATGAAATAAGGCAATAAATGTTAAGTAATTCGTTTTTCCGTAAAAAAAATAAGTTGGCCGGAAAGATTTTATCATCATGAAATTTCGAATGAATTCCTTGGATTTTTAACACCTTGAAAAACTGTTTTCTGTATAATCATTTTATCAAGGGAAACGGTATGATGTGAAAATTCAAAGGAGGATTTTGTTATGGCTCAGAACAAAGTAAGTCAAAGTCAGGCGGACGGTGTGCAGTACCGCCGCGCCAAACTATGGCAGATAATCATGGTGGCCGCCAGCGGTTTCGTGGGCATGGGATTTTACAGCCTGATAGGGATGGCAAGCTACAGTGCCAGTATCGGATTTGGCATTGCCACAGTGGCAGTGGGAGGAATTTTAACCTTTACCCGTATTTTTGACGCGGTTACGGATCCGATGCTGGCTTTTATCTATGATAAGGTAAATACCCGTTTCGGAAAGGTACGCGTCCTGCTGGCGGCCGGCTGGCTGATTATGGTACTGGCTACGCTGATGATGTTTAACTGGGCAGCGGGCAAAGGCCACGGCATCGTAACTTTCGTGTTGCTGTATATACTGTACATCATCGGATATACGCTTTATAATATGACCGGGCAAACGCTGTATGCCCTGATGACCAACGATCCGAAGCAGCGGCCGATGGTGGGCGTATGGAGCACAATTTTCAACTATGTGGTGCCGATTACTTTAAGCATGATTTTTTATGTAGTGTTGATGCCGAAATACGGAGGTTTTAATCTGGAATTTTTAGCCTCCGTCTGCTGGGTGACGGTGGCGGTGTCCGCCGTGGGGCTGATTGCTGCCTGCATCGGTATATCGGAATTTGACCGGCCGGAAAATTTTGCGGGCACTACGGCGAAGAAAGAGAAACTGAAGCTGCGGGATATGTGGGAGGTGCTGCGGAAGAACCGCCCTCTTCAGTGCTACATCGCTTCCGGCGCTTCCGACAAGATTGCGCAGCAGGTAGCCAGCCAGACGATTATCGGTACGATGCTGGGAGGAATTGTCATCGGCGATATGTCGATTTCCACTACGTTGACGACAGTCAGCATTCTCCCTTCCATATTGTTTGCGGTTGTGGGGGCAAAGTATGCCGGAAAGCATGGAAATAAGAGGACAATCGTAACTTGGACATATATGTGTATCTATGTAACCTGCGCAACCATTCTGTTCTTTGTTTTCTTACATATGGGAGGAAAGACAAGAAGTATTTCCACTGTTTTTCCGCTGATGGTCATTTATGTTATCCTGACTTTGGCCCTGAACGGGACAAAGATGTGCGTGACTACCGGCAACAATGCTTTCATGGCCGATGTCATTGATTTTGAACTGGATCGGGGCGGCAAATATATTCCGGCGGTGGTTTCCGGTGTCTACAGCCTGATCGATAAGCTGGTATCCTCGGTCAGTGCGTTGATTGCTACCGGTGCGGTCGCGATAATCGGCTATCGGGAGACGATGCCGCAGCCTACGGATGAACTGACGGGCGGCATTTTCTGGATGACGATGGTGCTGATGTACGGATTCCCTTTGCTTGGGTGGGTGGTCACATTAATTGCAATGCGCCAATGTTCCTTGGGAAAAGAGGAAATGGTAGAGGTTCAGAAACGGATTGCCGAAAAGAAGGCGGCAGTGAAGAATGCGGCATAAGGAGGGCGGCACGATGAGAAGAGTGACGGAATTAAAGGATAATTGGAAGTTTGTGAGAAACGCAAAGGATGTACGGGAGGCGGCTTCCGCGGACGGAATCCCGGTGAGCCTGCCTCATACATGGAACGCAGAGGACGGACAGGATGGGGGAAATGATTATTACAGGGGAACCTGTTGGTACTGCAGGTCTTTGGATCTGCCGGAACGGAATAAGGGGGAAAGGGTATATTTGGAATTTGACGGCGCAGCCATGTCTGCGGAAGTATATGTAAACGGGGAAAAGCTGGCACGCCATGAGGGCGGATATTCCCGCTTCCGCGTGGATATTACGGAGCATGCGGCAGGCTTGGGAAACCGGCTGGCAGTTGCCGTGGATAACTCGGACAATGGGCGCATATATCCGCAGAAAGCGGACTTTACTTTTTATGGCGGGCTGTACCGCATGGTGCGGCTGGTCACAGTGCCGGAAAATCATTTCTCCATGGATTACTGCGGCGGGGACGGCCTGAAGGTTACGCCGGCAGTGACATTGGCAGGGAAAGACGGGGAGCGGGCATCCGCATCCGTCACGGTGGAAATCTGGGCGGAAGGCAGTGCAAAGCAGGTGGCTGTCACGGTGGCGGAAGAGACGAAACAGGTTCCGGTTACGGACGGCTATGCAAAGGCAGAGTTTGTTTTGGAGAAAGTGCATCTTTGGGACGGCGCGGACGATCCTTATCTCTATTCCGCCAAGGCGGAACTGGAGGGCGGGGATGCGGTGGAGACACGTTTCGGATGCCGGGATTTCCGTATAGACCCACGGGAGGGATTTTTCCTGAACGGACGTTCTTATCCGCTGCGCGGGGTAAGCCGGCATCAGGACCGGGCGGGAGCGGGAAATGCGCTGACATCTGCCATGCATCGGGAAGACATGGAAATCATAAAGGAAATCGGAGCCAATACGGTGCGGCTGGCACATTATCAGCATGCACAGGAATTTTATGACCTGTGTGACGAGAACGGAATTGTGGTATGGGCGGAGATTCCCTATATTACCATGCATATGAGCGGAGGAAGGGAAAATACGTTAAGCCAGCTGCGTGAACTGATTATCCAGAATTACAATCATCCGTCCATTGTCTGCTGGGGGCTTTCCAATGAAATTACGGCGGCTAGCGCGGTGAATGAGGAACTTTTGGAGAATCACAGGGAACTGAACCGGATATGCCATGAACTGGACGGTACAAGGAAAACGGTAATGGCGAATGTATTTATGCTGGAAACGGACAGCCCGATGCTGGAAATACCGGACATTAATAGTTATAACCTGTATTTCGGCTGGTATTTGGGCGAAATGAGGCAGACCGATGATTTCTTTGACGAATATCACAGAACTTATCCGGACCGCTGCATCGGGTTTTCCGAGTATGGGGCGGACGCAAATCCGGCATATCATTCTTCATCGCCGGACAGGGGGGATTATACGGAGGAATATCAGTGCCTGTATCATGAACATATGCTGCGCATGATTGAAGAGCGGCCGTGGCTGTGGGCGACTCATGTATGGAATCTGTTTGATTTTGCCGCAGACGGAAGGGACGAGGGCGGCAAGCACGGGGAAAATCAGAAAGGGCTGGTAACTATGGATAGGCGGACGAAAAAGGATGCTTTCTATCTGTACAAGGCCTACTGGGGCAGGGAAGCTTTTGTCCGGCTGTGCGGCCGCCGGTATGTGGACAGGGCGGAGGAAGTGACGGAAGTGAAAGTATATTCCAATCAGCCGTCCGTGGCACTGTATGTGGACGGAAGGCTCATACAGGAGCAGAAGGGCAGCAGGATTTTCCGTTTTGAAGTTCCCCTTTCCGGAACCCATAGGATTACGGCACAGGCCGGGGCATGCAGGGATGAAATAACGGTAAAGAAAACGGCCGAGCCGAATAAGGATTATCTCTTTGTGAAAGAAGGGGATATCGTGAACTGGTTTGATAAGGAGGACTTCCGTGCCGACTGTTATTCCGTGGGGGATACGCTGGGCGAGATAGCGAAAAGCCCGGAGGCGAATGCCATCGTACAGAAAATGACGGAAAAGGCGGCTTCCAGCCGGGGGGATGTGGCGGAGAGCGTCAAAGATAATCCGGCACTGCAGCGGATGCTGCAGCGGATGACTTTGCAGAGCATGCTGAAACAGGTGGGCGATAAGATAAAGCCGGAAGAGATAAAGGCACTGAACGATGCGCTGCAGAAAATCAGGAAGGTAGCGGAGTAGTCCACTGCGCCGCTGAAATTTGGACGCAAATTGGGACAGTGTCTTGCAGAAAGCAGTGTAAGATACGTCTTGGAGAGGATGGGGTAAGATGCAGGAGGAACTGAAAAAATATTTCATTACGATAGACCGGGAATATAAAGAAGGGGACGTGGCGGTTTTCCGGCAGAAATTTTCCGGGGAAAAGGTAGTGCGCGCCGTGCTTCTGTCCACGGCGCTGGGAGTTTATGAGGCGGAAATCAACGGGAAGAAGGTGGGGGAGCAGATGTTTGCGCCCGGCTATACCTATTATCCCCGCCGTGTTCTTTATCAGGAGCATGATGTAACGGAACTTTTGTCCGGAGAAGAGGGGAAGGAAAACGAACTGACCGTTTATCTGGGGCAGGGTTGGTATTGCGGAAGGTTTCTCTGCGAGAACAAAACACAGATTTATGGGGAGAAGCCGGCCGTTTCCTGGATGCTGCGGCTGAAGTTTGCCGACGGGGAGGAGAAGGTGATTCCTTCCGGCACGGAAGCGGAAGAGTTGGAATCCCCTTATGAGTATGCGGGAGAATATGACGGTGAGGTTTATTTTGCCCGCGGACGCGCAGGCGTTATCGGCCACCCGGCTGCTTTTCAGGGGAAAACGGATTTTGCGTTGGAGAAAACATTGACGGAAGTACGTGTACAGGAAGAGATGCCGGTGAAGGGCGTAACGGAGTGGGAAGGCAGGACCATTTTGGACTTCGGGCAGAATTTTGCCGGAATCGTGGAAATAGACCCGGCTTTTCTTGAGGATGAAACGGTGACAATCCGCCACGGGGAAATACTGAACCCGGACGGAAGTCTGTATACCGCAAACTTAAGGAAAGCAAAAGCAACGGTGGTATATCATGCCGGCGGGGAGAAAAAAAAGTACCGGCCCAGGTTTACCTACATGGGATTCCGGTATATGGAACTTTCGGGAGCGGAATACCGGCCGGGGCTGATAAAGGCCTATGCTATTTATACGGATATGGCGAGGACGGGGCAGTTTGCCTGTGAAAACGAAAAGGTGCAGAAACTCTATGAAAATCAGGTCTGGGGGCAGAAATCCAATTATGTGGAGGTGCCTACCGACTGTCCCCAGAGGGATGAGCGGATGGGATATACCGGGGACGGCCAAGTCTTTGCCCTTACCGGAGCCTATAATTTTGACACGGACTGTTTCTGGACAAATTTTCTGCGGGATCTGGAATTGGGTCAGTTGGACAATTCGGAAGGCTATGTCTGTGCCACCGTGCCGCAGACCGGCCCGGCAGGCATTGGCTTTGTCAATATGTTAGGGTGGGGGAATGCCGTCACCATCCTGCCGGAAATGATGTATTGGCAGTTTGGGAACGAGGAAGCGCTTCCTGCACAGTATGAAAGCATGAAAAAGTTTGCGGAGGCTGAAATCCGCAAGATGGAAGGAAAAAACCTATGGCTGGGAGTATCTTTGGGCGACTGGCTGGCGTTGGGAAAAGATATGGCTTGGCAGGCACGGCACAATAACCCGATTTCCAATGCTTTTATCGTACATGACCTGAAGGTGGTGAGCGAAACGGCAAAAGCACTCGGGCGGGAGGAGGATGCGGAACGTTTCGGCAGGCAGTTCCTTGACACCCGGGATGCTTACATGCAGATGTTTGTGAAGGAAGACGGAGAAGTGGCCGATGACTACCAGTCGGCTTATATCATGGCCTTGAAATTTGTGATTCCGGAAGGGGAACTGCGCCGGAAGGTCTTAAAGAAATATGCGGAAAATGTCCGCCGGGACGGGCTCACGACAGGATTTTTTGCCACGGAGCATTTGCTTCCCCTGCTGATTGAGGCAGGCGAGACGGAACTGGCCTATGATGTCCTGCTGCAGGAAGGCTGTCCGGGATGGATGTATCAGATCAACCGTGGAGCCACTACCACTTGGGAACGCTGGGATGCCATCCGGGAGGACGGAACCGTCAATGAGGATAAGATAACGGATGATAATATGGTTTCTTTTAACCATTACGCTTTTGGCAGCGTGGGAGAATTTTATTATCAGTATATTTTAGGCATTAAGCCTTTGGAACCGGGGTTTAAAAAGGTGAAAATCCAGCCGTACGCGGATAAACGGTTGGGCGGCGTGTCGGGAAGCTATCTTTCCAGAGCCGGGGAGATTAAGTCGGCATGGCGTTACGAAGGGGAGAAGCTGAAGGTTACGGTATCCGTCCCTGTGGAAGCCGAGATTTACCTTCCGGACGGCAGGGTGGAGCAGGTGCCGGCAGGGGAATACTGCTTTGGGTAGAGCATAAATATTCAAAAGAGCGGATGCCGAAAAGCATAAAAACTATAAAAGCATAAAAGCTTAAATGCGGATTTATCTTCTTAAGCTTTTATGCTTTTGGTGTTTATGCGGTATTTATGTTTACAGTGTTTAGGTTCCGGAATTTTCTTTCTTGTTTTTTTGCCTGTATATTTCTTTCAGATTATCAATGGCCATTTCCACATCTAAGGTATGGAATCCAAGCCAGCATTCATGCATTGTTTCGGCATCGGCGGTTTTATAGATTTGGCGGCTGCTTTCTTTTGCATAATAATGCCAATACCGATAGGTATAACCGGCCCAGTACATGACTTCCATGGTATAGGAAGTGCCTGCTTTCTTCAGGTCGTTTACCTCGTCATCCAGTTCTTCCAGAATATACTCTTCGCCGGCCCATTGCAGCCGGTCGTAAGTGTCGTCAAGGGCTGCGGCTGTCTTGCTGTTCATAAAAGATTCTATAAACAATGGACAGTCATATCCGTTTTTCAGTGCAAGTTCAAATAGCCGCCCTTGTATATCGCAAAGCTGGCGTTTTTCAAGCGTAAAGTTTTCCATTTTATTTTCCCTCCTTCTTTAACTGAAAGGATATTCGGCCTTTCTTTCCGCAAGCAAGGAGCCAAGCGGCGTACTATTTGATAATTTCATCAAAAAAAAGTCCTTGACGGCGATATTTGCGGCAAATTTCATCTGCCAAGGCAATGCCTTTGGAGCGGTTTGTTTCGCTTTCTATTTTCAGAGTGTTCCGTTCGTCTTCGGAAAGTTCCTGCTCATCAAGGATTTTTATATTCTTGCAGGCTTTTTCCGTTAAGGCAGCATATTGTTTGCCAAGCTTTAATGCCTTAAGGCAGTTAATAAGTGCAAAATCAGTAATTTCCCCATTAAAAAAGCGATCTAAAACAACAAACATTCTATCATTTGCAATATCACCGATTATCATGTCACAATTTTTACTCATGTCTGCAAGACGGTGATAGATTGGTAAGTTTTTCGCAGATTCCATTTTACCGCGATTATATGCCACTAGCAATGCCCAATCTAATCCTGCTTCTGTATTTAGAATATTAAGTCCCGATAGATTGACGCTTAATGTGTATATTTTTGCATTTGGAAAATTGCAAATTAAAGTCAAAGGTTGGAGTTTGTCGGTTCCCATGTAAAAACCTTTGCCAAAATCACAATGCTTCCTGCTTGTGGGGGTTATGCTGCCTTGAATCCCTGATTTAGAACCATGATATAGGATTACGGTTTCATTGGAAGCAATCATATGTTTCTCTCCGGTTTCTCGGATAGTTTTTGAATTTTTCATGGCATATCCCTTCTGTCGGTAGGTAACAAAATTGTAATTTTATAGCAAAATCGTAATTTTGTAATAAATTAGTAATTTTAGGCAAACCCGATGTCCGTTGCGAAAACATTTTAATTATAGCATGCAGAGTGTGGGAAGACAATATTATATAGCATTGTATTACGGAAATCAACGATGGCTTATCTGCCTGCGCAGCTGCCGGACCCGTGAGCCTATGGACAGCCGACGGACAGCCGATGCCCTGCGGCAAGACAGCCGGCCTGCGCACAGAACCCTTGATTTTTCAGAACTTCGAAAAA
>CAJTVK010000111.1 GCA_910579645.1 uncultured Lachnospiraceae bacterium
GACGCAAACATCAAGCACTGATTACTCAAGGATTAATGCAATGATGTACTAGTGTTATCCGGGAGAAGTATT
The DNA here is from genome assembly GCA_910579645.1 of uncultured Lachnospiraceae bacterium. Lineage (GTDB taxonomy): Bacteria > Bacillota > Clostridia > Lachnospirales > Lachnospiraceae > Kineothrix. The sequence goes on from CAJTVK010000111.1 coordinate 73, forward strand.
AGATGATATGGCGTAAAAGAAAATATTGGATTATGAACCAGAAATTGCTGTTATTGCCCGTAAGGGCTTTTTCTTTGCGCAAAAAACACTCATATTGCGCAAAACTGGTTTAGATTTTGTGTAAATTGCCTTTTCGTTGCACAAAATATTATAATTAATGTGCATAGATTATAAAAAAATGTGGTGTTATAATAAATTTATAGTAACAATCACAAGAAATAGGCGCAATAAATGCGCAACAAAAGGAGGTAGCATGAAAAAGCAAGGAGGATTTAAAGGTTTTTTGAAGAAGCTGCATAAGAACCGTACTTTCCTACTGATGTTGTCACCGGCGATCATATATACATTGCTGTTCGCTTATTATCCGATGACCGGTATCGTGATGGCATTTAAGAAGTACAATTATGCGGGCGGTATCTGGGGAAGCCCTTGGAACGGGCTAGACAATTTCAAATTTTTCTTCAAGTCAGGGCAGGCGGGTCTGGTGACGCGGAATACGGTGCTATATAATATTGCATTTATCCTGATTGGGACTTTCACGCAAATTGCGGTGGCTATATTTCTGACGGAGATACATAATAAGCGTTTCCGGAAGGTTTCACAGTCCATGATGTTCCTGCCTTATTTCATCTCATGGGTTATTGTGGGCGTTATGGCATTCAATATTTTCAGTTCGGATTATGGTTTCATGAACCGGCTGATTGTAGCTTTCGGCGGTGAGAAGGTGCCTTTCTACACAAAGCCGGAGGCATGGCCCTTTATCCTAATCTTCTTCAACATATGGAAAGGGGTGGGGTATGGTTCCGTCATGTATCTGGCTGCGATTATGGGAATCGACACTTCCATATATGAGGCGGCAGCCATTGACGGCGCAAATGTGTTCCAGAGGATTTTCAAGGTAACAATCCCCATGATTATGCCCACTGCGGTAATCCTGCTGTTAATGTCGGTAGGCGGCATCTTCAAAGGAAATTTCGACATGTTCTACAACTTGGTTGGCAATAACGGTTTGCTGTACAATTATACGGATGTTATCGATACGTTGACAATGCGTGCGCTGATTAGCAGCAACGATTTCGGCATGGCGGCGGCAATCGGCCTGTTCCAGTCCGTTCTCTGCCTGATAACGGTAACGGTAGTCAATAAACTGGTCAGCATGTATGACAAAGAATATGCATTATTCTGACGGTATCGGACGGAGAATATAAGACATGAATATAAATCAGCATTCGCCCGGGAGGGGTCCGGAGAAATCATTGGCTGCGGAGCAGACAAGGATTTGCTCGGCGGGAAGACCCCGGGAGGGGGGATGCGGAACTGGAATAGGAGGATAGGAAGAATGTCTGGTAGAAGCCATATTGGGAAGGTAAAAGCAGGGAAAGACGTAGTTGCGCTGAACATCATCGCCTACACTTTCACGGGACTGATGGCACTGATTTGTTTGGTTCCGTTTTTGATGATTATATCCGGTTCCTTTTCATCGGAAGCGGCAATTACGCAGAACGGATTCAGTCTCCTGCCGCAGGACTTTTCCCTTGAAGCATATAAAACAGTATTTAAGGAACCGTTGGTAGTGGTAAAGGCCTATGCGGTCACCATTGGGCTGACGGCGGTAGGAACCGCACTGGGGCTGCTGCTCCAGACGATGACGGCATATGTGCTGTCCAGAAAGGATTTTGAGTGGAGGAACGGTTTTTCTTTTTTCTTCTACTTTACTACATTGTTTTCCGGCGGACTGGTGCCTACATTTGTGCTGTATACCCAGACGCTGAAGCTGAGGGACAGTTATTTGGCATTGCTTTTGCCCCTGCTCTTTAGCGTGTATAACCTGCTGATTATGAAAAGCTATATTTCGGCCATTCCGGAATCTCTGGTGGATGCGGCGAAGATTGACGGCTGCGGAGAGGTGAGGACGCTGTTTCAGGTAGTTATGCCGCTGATTCAGCCGGCTTTGGCAACGGTTGGACTGTTCATCGCACTGGCATATTGGAACGACTGGTATAATGCCATGCTGTATATTAAGTCGGAGGAAAGATATCCGCTGCAGTATTTCCTGTATCAGCAGGTAAATAATATCGAGACATATAAAAAGCTGATTTCCAATAATGCGGTCAGCAGTGCGGTAGTGAGTGCCATGGCGCTGCCTACGCAGACGCTGAAGATGGCTCTGACAATCGTGGTGACAGGGCCGATTATCCTGGCATTCCCGATGGTGCAGAAATATTTCGTGCAGGGCATTACCATAGGAGCGGTAAAGGGCTGACGGCGGAAAAAGGGAATGCCGATAAAGGCATGGCAGGCAGTATCCGAATGCCTGCGGCCATAACAAGGTAACTGGCCATGCGGCAAGCCGGATGGCAGTAAATAAAAACAAATAAGGAGGCTTTTATGGGAAAGAGAATGAAAAAAGTGCTGGCCTTGCTGCTTGGCACGGCCATGACAGTGGGAATGTTGGCAGGATGCGGTTCTTCCGGCGGCAAGGACAACGGGGGAAGCGGGACGGAAACCGTCGCGGGCAGCGGTGAAAGCGCATCGGCGGCAGGCAGCGAAGCCGGCACGGCGGATACTTCCGAGCATGTGGAACTGAAAATGTATCTGTTGGGCGACAGGACGCCGGATTTTGACGAGGTATACGGCAAAATCAATGAGATTTTGGAGGAAAAGTTAAACTGTTCTCTCAGCGTGGATTTCCTGTCTTGGGGCGAACATGAAACGAAGTATTCCCTGCTGTTCTCCGGGCAGGAGGACTTCGACCTGATTTTTACCGCTTCCAGCTGGGGACATTATGAGCAGACGGTTGCTTTGGGCGGATTTTATCCGCTGTCCGAGGAATTCATCCAGACATATGCGCCCGGCATATGGGAAGTGGTGCCGGAAGTGGCTTGGGATCAGGCAAGGATTGACGGCCAGATTTATATGGTGCCAAATTATGCCAATGAGTTCGGACAGGATATTATAGCGGTGCGAAGCGACTTACTGGAGAAGTACGGGGTTTCTCAGATTGCTTCTTGGGATGACCTGAAAGCATTTTATATGGCCTGTGCGGCTGACGGCATGTACGCAAGTCAGGGCGGACCGTGGTATCAATATTTCCAGGCGGAAGGAATGTCCACTACAGGCGGGGCACCGAAATCCGGTGAGCTTGTTCTCTATAATACGCAGGATTCTTCCGATACAAAGCTGTATTACATACTGGACTGGGATGGGTTTGCGGACTATTGCAAGCAGGTGAAAGAGATGGCGGATGCAGGCTGTTGGTCACAGGATGTGCTGAATTCCAACAATGAAAGGCAGGACGGTCTCCTTACGGGCAGGACGGCAGGCATGATTTGGAACATCGGGAGCTGCAATACTTATGGAAAGCAGGCAAACGAAGAGCACCCCGAGTGGAATGTGACATTGATGGATCCGGTTTCCTCACAGCCGAAGAAAGTGCAGCCGTATATTAACAACGGGGTGGCAATCAATATTAACAGTGAGAACAAAGAACGTGCAATGATGGTATTGAATGAGTTCTATACCAACCCGGATGTATATGACCTTGCGATGCTGGGAATCGAAGGCAAGCATTGGGAAGCGGTGGGGGATGACCAGTACAAGGTAATTGACGAAAGCAATTACGGGGTTTCCAGCAACTGTAACTGGGGCTGGAACAATACCACTATCCAGAGGGAAGAGTATATTGAAAACAGGACAGCATTGGACGATGCCCATGATGCTATGCAGGAAGCGTGGGAAGCAAATATCAAACCGGATCATGTCTATGACGGGTTCAATTTTGATTCCACAAAAGTAAGCACACAATTTGCGGCAGTGGAAGCGGCGCTTGGCAATTATTATGATCCGTTGGTAAACGGATTGGTAGAAGATGTGGATAAATCAATTGCAGAGTTCAGTGCGGCATTGGAAAGCGCGGGCATCAGAGATGTGATGGCCGAAATGGAAAGTCAGGCAGCGGCTTATGTTGCTTCCAAACAGGGCAATTAATCTTTGATTTCCGTATGGAAATGTTATATCGGCACAGGAAATGCCGGAAAGAAAAATCCGTATGTTTTCTGTAAGCGACGGCCCCGCCGGATGAGGCGGGGTTGTTGCCATATGGGGAAAGGACAGCGTAGGAAGCAGGCAGTGCTGCTGCCGTATGGGGAAAGGGCAGCGTAGGAAGCAGGCAGCGCTGCTGCCGTATGGGGAAAGGGCAGCGTAGGAAGCAGGCAGTGCTGCCGCCGTACGGGGAAAGGGCAGCGGAGGAAGCAGGCAGCGCTGCTGCCGTATGAGAAAACGGCAGGGAGGCTGAAAGCAGCACGGAGGCCGGAATCCGCAGACAGTGACGGTGTGGCGTTTGCACGGAAGAATATGGGGAAACTATATGACATTAGAAGAAATGGCGAAACAGTTGGGAGTATCAAAAAGCACGGTATCCCGGGCACTTTCGGGAAAGGGGAGAATCGGGCAGGAAACCCGTCGGAAAATCATTGCGTTTGCGGCGGAACACGGGATGCACCCTCAGGCAGGTGAGAAGCAGGAAACGGGGAAACGCAATATAGGGGTGGTATTCCCGGCGGATATTTATATTAACGGCAATCCGTATTTTCAGGACTGTCTGCTGGGAATCTGTGAGATGGCTTCCAGAATGGAATATAATGTGCTGCTGACTACGGGGACAGCCGGCAATATTTCCGGAATCCGGAAGCTGGTTGAGCAGGAAAAAGTGGACGGCCTGATTCTGACCCGCAGCCTGACGGAGGATAAGGCGGTGGAATATCTGACGGGAAGGCATTTCCCGGTGGGAATGACCGGGCTGTGCGATTCGGACGAAGTCATCCAGGTGGATACGGACAATGAAGCGGCGGCGGAAAACCTGACTTCTATATTAATCGGAAAAGGGTTTCGGAAATTTGCATTTGTGGCAGGCGATTTTTCCTATCATGTGAACAGGAGCAGATACCGGGGATTTGGCAGCGCACTTCTCAAGAACGGGCTTCCGGAAGAGAAAGAATTGGTATATGACGGGAATCTGAAAGCAGAAAGGCTGGATTCCGTCATACGGAATATGATGTCCGGGAAAGCGGAATGCATAATCTGCGGTGACGACGTCATCTGTACACATCTGATGTCGCGGATGCAGGCAGAAGGGTATAGGATTCCCAAAGACATTGCCATTGCTTCCCTATATAACAGCCCTAATCTGAATTGCTTTACGCCGCAGATAACGGCGGTGGATGTAAAGAGCAGGCTGGTAGGGAGCACGGTTGCGAAGGAGATGATTCATTATCTGGAGGGGGAGGAATATGAGAGGAAAGTAATGATTGACCATGAAATCCTTCTCCGTAAATCCACAAACAGGCTATAGTATAGATGATTTAGGAGGGAAAACAAATGGATGGGAAATATCCGGATTTTTATAAGGGAGTGGATATTTCGTCACTTCCGCAGAATAGGGAAGAAGGAATGCAGGTCAGGGATTTTGACGGTACTGCGGCAGAACCGCTTAGCTTGCTGCGGAAGTATGGGGTGAATTCAGTGCGCCTCCGTATCTGGAAGAAACCGGAGAATGTGCCGGAGTCAGGGGGATACTGTAATTTGGAACATACGCTGGCCATGGCAAAGGAAATCAAAGCGCAGGGGATGCATTTCCTGCTGGACTTCCATTATTCTGATTTCTGGGCTGACCCGTCCAGCCAGAGAAAGCCGAAGGACTGGGAAGGGCTGGGTTTTGAAGAATTGGAGCAGGCGGTTTATGAATATACCAAGGAGACGCTGCTGGCACTGAAGCAGGAGGGGGCAATGCCGGATATGGTGCAGATCGGAAATGAAATCCGCAGCGGACTTTTATTTCCGGACGGAGAACTGCCGGATTACGTCCATATGGTCAGACTGGTGAACGCGGGAATCCGCGGCGCCAGAGAGGCGGCAGGGGAGGAAAGCATGCAAGTGATGATTCATCTGGATCAGGGGGGCAGGTATTTTTATCTGAAAGAATGGTTTTCTCAGGCTTTTGCCCATGGGCTGGAGGATTTTGACATAATCGGTGTGTCTTATTATCCTTTTTGGCATGGTTCTTTCCCGGATCTGAAAGACACGCTGGAAAGGTTGGTAAAGGATTACGGGAAGCCGGTGATAGTGGCGGAAACGGCTTATGCATGGCGCAGGAGCCGGAACGGCTTCATAGATGAGGTGCAGGAGAAAATAGCCGGGCTGCCGGCATCTCCCCAAGGGCAGGCTAAGGAATTGGAACTGATGATGAATATTGTGGCATCCCTGCCGGAGGAGAAGGGGCTTGGGGTTTATTATTGGGAGCCGCTCTGCATACCGCAGGAAGGAAAAGGCGGATGGGAAGAAAATATGGGACTGCTGACGGAAAGCGGGCAGCTGACGGAAGGAATAAAAGTTTTTGGGTTTACCAGAGAGAAACTGCACGGGACGGATTATGCCAAAGTATATGAGCCTCATCCGGTGGTGGTTCGGCCCGGTCAGCCTGCGGAACTGCCTGCGGAACTGGCCGTGCTTTGTTATGACGGCACGGTAATAAGGCGGAAGGTAATATGGGAAAGCATGCCGGAAGCCGAAACGGGGCAGGCAGACGGTTATTGGGCGGCAGGCAGGGCAGAGGGCATACAGGAGCCGGTGTCGGTATATGTGAAAATAGCGGAAGGCGGCGGGGAAGAGGAAAATCTGCTGTCCGATGGGAACTGGGACGAAGGGATGGCGCAGTGGGAGAGCGAAAGCAGCGGAGAAGAGGTGTTGGCGCAGATTGTCCCGGAATTCCCGGAGCCTTTCCCGGCACCGCCCGTCAATGCGCTGCGGGTGGAGGGGAAGAAGAATTTTTCCTATCGCATCAGCCAGAAGGTTCCCGTTGCCCGGCCGGGGCGGTACTGCCTGTCTGTGGAATTCAGGGGTACGGATACAACCAATGTGGATATCCGGCTGTTTGCACGGTTTGAAGAGGAATGCAGGGAAACGGTCATTCACCCTTCGGAGCATGGATGGGAAGAATATCAGGCAGAGATTGGCGTTTGCCGGGAGGGACATCTTACGGTCGGCATCCGGATGCAGTCGCCGCCCAATTACGGGATGATGAGAAAATTCGGCTTGCTTTGGGTTGGGGATTTGTGAACGGCGGCAGAAGATGTAACGTTTGCACATAATAAAAATTCGGCATAGGAATCAGATGATTTTAGCAAAGAAGATTCTGTGCCGGCAGAAAGCAGAAATCGGAGCAGGAAATGTCATAAGGAAATTTCTGACGTTTCTTATAGTTTGGAAAGGAGCATGATCAAAGAACATGAGTGATTTTATTGTAAATATTATCCACAGGCCGGAAATGGTTCCGGAATATGCGGAGAAAGTAACCGGTCACGGAAAGGAAGAGGATATCGGGAGGAAAGCACTTCTTGTGGAGTCTTTGGATATCTTTAAGTTTCAGCAGGAAACGGCTCATAAGAATGGCCTGAAAACGACCATACAGATGACGTATGCGGCATTGTTCAACGAAGAGGCAGTACAGATTGCAAAGGAGCATCATGAGACATACGGGGATGAGATTGCATTGTCGCTGTTGGGGCTTCCCTGTACGGAATTCCGTGAGAAGTACAAGACAAAGGATTTCTGTATCTGGATGTTTTCCATGGAAGACAAAAAGGCCATAGTCGATGATGTGTTCGGGAAATTTCATGAGAAATTCGGGTTTTATCCGGAGTCTACGGGCTCTTATTATATGGATGCGGAACTGATTAACTATATTAAAGAGAAATACCCGATGGTGAAGTGTGCGGTGGCCACTTGCTGGGAGGAGGGGCCGAAAGCATATCATACATGCAATAACTCTTGGTATACTTTTATGGACGGTGGGCCGTGGAATCCGTGGATACCTTCCAAGCAGAATACCCATGCGCCGGCGGCAAATGAAGCCGAGGACAGCGGGATTGTGGCAATCCCCCACTTATCCAGGGATTTGCTGGCCTGCTATGACGGAAACGGCTCCAATTTCGGCACGCATCCGCAGAATGTGCTGCGGGGCATGATTTATGACACGGGGACATGGGAATTTCCTTATTTATTTAATTTAATCGACCAGTATAGGGATTTGGAGAAATATAATAACGGTTATGCCTATAATATGATGTTTGTAGGACCGGCTTGGCTGAATAAAATGGGACGCTGGGAGGCTCCTTATGAGCTGCTGAAAAAGAGTTACGAAGAAGGCATGGCCTATTACGGAGAACTGAAAAAGGAGGGCAGACTGTCAGATATGACTATGGCGGAGTTTGCGGATTATTACCGTGGGAAGAAGTCCTACGAAGAGCCGGAGTGTGCTCTTTGGAGAGACATTTTATACGGTTCCGATAAGCAGCTGTTCTGGTACTGTGATCCGTATATGAGAGCCTGCGTGAACATGGATCAGGGGGGCGCGGTGGTGGATCTTCGCCCTTATGTGGCAAAACTGGAATGGCCGGTAGGCATTGGGACGAAGCATGTGACCGATGCTTCCTATCCGTTTCTGATTCAGGAAAAATACCGTGCGGGATATTTTACCCATTATGCCGGAGAAGGCACAATGCGGAGCGCGAAGGTAAAATATAGAGGGGAAGAAGTGGATCTCTGCCTGTGCAGGACGAAAGCGCATTTCTCACAGGAAGGCGTTATAAGGATTTTGACGTTGGATCCGGTGGAAATAGAGTTCTATTATTTGACAGTCACTTTGCAGACCGTTATTTCCTTTACGGAGGGCAGTTCGGAAATCAAGATGGAAAGAAAGGTTCTGCATATGAGCAATCCCGATGCGGAAGTGGAACTCAATGAGTATATGGTAGCTTGTTACGGAACCACGGAATATCCGGAGGATATGACGGGCATAACATTGGCTTGTGAGAAGGACGGAGAGCGGGATGTCATTGCTTATGAATATAAATGCAGAGAATTAGAGAAAGCCGGGGCAGCGGAGGTGACCGCAACGGTGCCCCCTGTGGCAACGAAAGTATCTATGCGGGCATCGAACAAGGAAGCGGTAGGATATGTGAAGGAAGGCTATGCATTCTCACCGATGTTCACACTTGGGTATAGAAAGAATCTGAAAGATAAGGAGGAATTTGCGACATGGCTCAGGCTGGAAAAGGCAGATTGAATTACAGGTGTCCTTCTTGCTTTATGCGGGACTTGGATTTGGATATGTTTTATGACAAGGATAAGAAAGAGTACTATTGCATCAGATGCCAGTATAGGGGGACGGAGGAGGATGTCCTTGCGAAGAATCAGATGGCTCGGTTCCGTTACGGGGCAATCGGGAAGCGGTATACCAAATTTGATTTTGAGTAACTTTTTTTGCCAAATATTCTGTAGTTAAATTTTGCTATATAGGAAATTCCGATTTTTACGGCATATCGGCTGTTGACGGCAGTTCATGCTTATCGTGTAGGCAGCGCTGATTGGCTGGGCAGCCGATATGCCATAATCATTGGGCATGGAAATCAATTTCCTGTTTTGTGTCAAGGCAGCTGCCGGAGCCGGGGCTTTGCCGGATAGCATCTGCTGTCCGAATTTTTTCGGATCGGACGGCCTGTAGGCACAAGGCAGGCAATTGATTTTTATCATTATCGGGCGGAAAAAGTTGAAAAGCGGAAAAAGATATCTTAAAATAGCAATGCGGTTTTGCAATCGCATTACGATTCTGTAATCGCATGGAGAGAAAGGAACAGGAGAAAGAGAATATGGAATTTGAGAGGTTACTGCATGGAGGGGATTACAATCCGGAACAGTGGATGGATTGTCCGGAGGTGCTGAAGGAGGATATTGCGCTGATGAAGGAAGCCCATGTGAACTGCGTCACGCTGGGGGTTTTTTCTTGGGCAGTGTTGGAGCCGGAGGAAGGGGAGTACCGGCTGGAATGGCTGGAGGGGATGATTGACAGGCTGTATCGGAACGGAATCCGTACCGTGCTTGCTACGCCCAGCGGCGCCATGCCTCATTGGCTGACCAATAAATATCCGGAAACGATGCAGGTGCGTGCGGACGGAGGCAGGAACCTGCCCGGCAGGCGGCATAATTTTTGTTATACTTCGGGAAAGATGCGGGAGAAAATCAGGGAGATGGACAGGAAGCTGGCAGAGATGGCAAGCAGACAGCCGGGGGTGCTGATGTGGCATATTTCCAATGAAATGGGCGGTAATTTTTCCGACAGTGCCTGTCATTGCCAAGAGTGTCAACGGGCGTTCCGCCAGTGGCTGAAGGAGAGGTATGGAACGCTGGAAGCATTGAATAAGGCGTGGTGGACGGTGTTCTGGAGTCATGTGTATACGGATTGGGAACAGATACACAGCCCGGTTCCTCACGGAGAAACAACGCTGCACGGACTGAACTTGGACTGGCATCGGTTTGTCACTCATCAGATGACGGATTTCCTGCAATGGGAGATTGCTTCGGTAAGGGAATATTCGGATTTGCCGGCAACTACTAATTTTATGTTCTTTTTCCGGACACTGGATTATTATAAGCTACAGGAAGGGCTGGATGTGGTTTCTTGGGATTCTTATCCCTTCTGGCATAAGGAGAGGGACGAGGTGCCGGTGGCGGTGAAAACGGCGGCTTATCACAGCATGATGCGGAGCCTGAAGAAAGCACCGTTTCTGCTGATGGAAAGCACACCTTCCTGCATTAACTGGCGGGAGAACAATCCGCTGAAGCATCCGGGGATGCATATGCTTTCTTCCATGCAGGCAGTGGCTCACGGTTCCAATTCGGTGCAGTATTTCCAGTGGAGGAAGGGACGGGGGTCTGCGGAAAAATTCCATGGGGCGGTACTGGATCACCGGAACGGAGAGAATACCAGGACGTTCCGGGACGTGGCTGAAGTGGGAAAGCGGCTGGAAACATTGGATTCCCTGATACGGCAGTCCTGCAACCGGCCCCGGGCGGCAATGGTCTTTGATTGGGAGAACTGGTGGGCGGCGGAGGATGCTACGGGTCCTAGGCTGGATATGGATTATCAGAGGGAATTTCTGCGGCATTACCGAGCTTTCTGGGAAGCCGGCGTGGATGTGGATATGATTAATATGGACGGGGAACTGGAAGGGTATGACATGGTGTCTGCCCCGCTGAATTACCTGTATAAGGAAGGCTATGCGGAGAAGGTGGAGAGATATGTGGCGGCCGGGGGTATCTATATCACCACTTATTGGAGCGGCATTGTGGATGAAACGGATTTGTGCTTTATCGGGGAACATCCGCTGCGGAAAGTGCTTGGCATCCGGCAGGAGGAAATTGACGCACCGGGAGCGGATTTCAGAAACTGCGTGAAGTATCGGGACGTTGCATATGAAACCGGAGGGATATGTGAAGTGGTGCATGAGGAGACGGCGGAAGTTCTGGCACGCTATGAAAAGGAATATTATAAAGGGAAGCCGGTGCTGACGGTAAACCGTTTCGGGAATGGAAAAGCATATTATCTGGCAGCGGAACCGGAGCAGAAGCTGCTGAATGCATTTTACGGTGAATGCATGGAGCAGGCGGGAATCGGCAATCCGTTTATGACGAAACTGCCCTATGGGGTGACGGCGGCGGAGCGAAAAGGGGAAACCGATTTGATTTTTCTGCAGAATTTCAGGGAAGAGCCGGTGGCGGCGGAAGTAAAAGGCAGCTATGTGGAAGCGGATACAGGTAAGGCATGGCAGGAAGAAATCCTGCTGAAGGCGTTTGAATGTAAGGTTTTGATACGGAAGCAGGGATAAATGAGGGGATGATACAATGTCATGATTTTTGGGGAGGATGTTTCGCGGCGGCAGAAAGTGATTTTTTCCGCCGCTGTTTTTCTGCCTAGTACATCATTGTATTAGTATAACCACTTATAGCCGGGAATCAACCGTTTAACGGAAATCCGTTGTATGAGCCGACTGCTTTTTTTATAATAGTGTCAGAAGAGAGGAGGCGGGAAGCATGCAGGTGGAAATAGAAATAGACAGTTCGTGCAAGGAGCCGAAAATCGTGATATTTACGGATTCGGTAACGGAACAGGTCGGCAGCATTGTGAAAATGCTTTCGGAAGAAATGCCGCAGATTATTGCCGGCAGCAAAGACGGTAAAATCGAGGTGCTGGAACGGGAAGAACTGATCCGCATTTACGCAGGAGGCGGAAAAGTTCTGGCGGAAACAAAGAAGGGGGAATATGTTTTGCGTCTCAGGCTGTATGAGATTGAGGAACGTCTGGCTTTCCGGCAGTTTGTGCGCATTTCCAATTCGGAGATTATCAATCGTTTTTAGGATATGGCTTGCCCACAAACTGCCGAAGGCGCTTTATCCTCCGGCAATTGTCTGAGCAATGATGCTCTGCATAATGTCTTTGGTAATCTGTCCTGCCACATAACCATAGACATTCCCGTCTTTATCAATCATAAAGGTGGTAGGGTAGGCGCTGATGCCGTAATAATAGGCAATCAGCCCTCCTTCATCCATGACTACCGGATAGGTGTAGCCGTTTGCGGATAAAAATTCCGCGATTTCTTCGGCGGATCCTTCCCGGCCATAGTCAGGGCCGGCGATGCCAAGTATAATGACATCGGAGGCATTTTCCCCGTATTCTTCATAGATTTCCTGTATTTCCGGCATTTCAGCACGGCAGGGAGGACACCATGTGGCCCAGAAATTGAGAAAAACGGTTTTTCCTTTGTAATCGGACAGCGTGTGGGTGTTGCCGTATTGGTCGTTCAAGGTGAAATCGGGTGCGGGGGTGACGGGAATCTCGGGTTCTTTTTCATTGACCGAATCGGTTGGAGAATCGGCGTCATCAGTGTCGGTCTGTGATGCATTGTCTCCGGAATCCTCATGGTCTGGGCTGCTGTCATCCGTATCGGAAGTATTTTCCGTGTCATTCAGGAATTGGCCGAGGCCTCCGGACAGATAGGAACTGATGCTGTTCATCCATCCGGTGAACATCATGATGCCTATGAGCAGCATCAGGATGCCGCTGACTTTCACCGTATACTTTACCACGGCTTTATGTTTCTTAAAAAATTCCAAGAGACTGCCGGTAAATATGCCGACGCCCATAAACGGAAGCACAAAGCCAAGGGTATAGACTCCTATCAGGACAAAGCCTGTCAGGGCAGAGGAAGCGGATGCCGCCAACAGCAGTACGCTGGCTAGGGCAGGGCCTACACAGGGAGTCCATGCAAAACTGAAGGTAAATCCTAAGACCAAGGCAGTCAGCGGATTTATGACAAGGGTGTCGGGATGGAAAGCAATCCTGTGCTCGCGCTGGAATATGGTATTGCCGAACAGGCCAAGCTGGTAAAGGCCGAACAGGAAAATGACAATGCCGCCGATGCGGGTGAACCAAGTCTGATAATTATGGAAAAACCGTCCTACGGCGGTAAAGCCCAATCCCAGCAGGAAAAAGGCAAAGCTAATGCCTAATACAAAGAAAAAGGTATTTCGTATGACGCGGCTCCGCTTGTAGAAGATATTTCCGTTTTCATCCGTGCTTTTCGCCCCGCCGGACAGATAACCGATATAGAGCGGAATCAGCGGTAGGACACAGGGGGAGAAGAAACTGAAAAGTCCCTGTATGAAAACGGTAATGGCGGAAATGCTTGTTTCTAATGTCAGGTTCATGAGTATATGCTCCTTTTCCGGTGAAAAAATTATTACCAAACATATTATAGTGTCATGGCCGGGAGAAATCAACTGAATATGCAGGATTGTCACGGAAATCAATTTGGGGCTTTCTGCCTGCGCAGCTGCCGGACCCGGGAACCTGCGGACAGCCAATGCCCTGCGGCAAG
>CAJTVK010000112.1 GCA_910579645.1 uncultured Lachnospiraceae bacterium
CGGCGTTTTCCGACGGTCCTTATGGCAATTACATAATCTCCGGTGCTGTGTATCGGTAAAATTTCAGGAGTGTATATCATGATGCTGGAGTGTGTTTTAAAATTCATTCCTGCCATCTGCACACCAGAATTTGTGGGAGATTTAGAATATGTATGTTCTTACCGAAAGGAAGGGCACATAGCGGGCTATGAAATGAAACTCCCCGCAGCAAGCTGCGGGGAATTAAACCCTCTTTTGGATTAAATTGAGAAAAATACGGAATAAAAAACAAAGCCGGTAAGCAGTGGGGGATTCCCACTTGCTATTGGCTCTGCTTTCTTTTTGAGGAAGCATTGGAAATCTAGTACATCATTGCATTAATCCTTGAGTAATCAGTACATGCTGTTTGTGCCAGTGCCTTAAAAACTCACGGCATAGTGACTTCATAACCATTTAGGACAACGGGATAAAACAGCCCTTTCCACTATAAAAGTCAAAGTTTTCGTTGTGGATTCTGCCAATGCACAGCGTCGGATAGTATGTAATTGTCTTAAGGTCTTCGGAAAACGCCGTTACAAAGTAATCTTATTTAGTAAGATTACTTTGTAACGCTATGTTTGATACGGAGCGAAACTCGGACAAGTTCGGGCTCGGGTTTTTAAGACAATCGTATAATATGCGGCGCGTCCGTACTCCCGACTTGCTCTGTTTATCCCGCTCCCTATATGTCTCTCAGCACAATCTTTCCGTCTTCGTCATAAGTAATCCTGCATGCCATCCCTGTCTCTATATTAACTCCGTACATACGCTCCGTCTTGGACTGAATTCCCGTGGCATCCTCATAATATTCATAAATTACATAATAATCCCCGCTTCCCGCAATCCTTACTACCGCATTATACTTATATACGTTGCGCCCGCTCATTCCCCGCAGTTTTCCGTCTTCGTCCAAAAGCACATCCGCCCTCATCAATGCCCGAATGACATTAGCCACTGCCATATCCGCCGTGACATCCGTATGTAAAACTAAATTGTAGGCGCATTCCACGATATCGCTGGCTGCCCCTTCCGGGCTGACTGCCATAAACTTGTAGACAGACTGCCCCAAAGGCATGGAAATTGCCGTTATGTAGCGCGGGCTGTCAATCGTTGGATCGGTTCCGTCCGAGGTATAATATACCACGCAGTCCTCCGGCACGGTCACTTCAATCATATGCGGTTCCGCATAATCACCGCTGGAAACCGAAATCTCAGGTGCCGGCGGAGGCTGCATCTCAATATGATAGGTATTGGATACCACTTCACTCTCCATCCCGTAGTCATTCACAAAATACGCCGTCACGATATGGGAACCCATTTCCAGGAAAATTGGCGCCGTATATACTTCACTGCGTTCATTGGGGGTGGTGCCGTCTAAGGTATAATAAATTTTCCCTGATGTGTTCGCACTCAGCTTCAGGGGCAGCACTTCTTTGTACCGTCCCCCTTCATAGCTGAATTGCGGCGGATTTGCCATAAACTGCTGAAACTCGGTCACTATGTCCGCTCTTTTGCATTCTTCCAGCAATTTATTGATTGCCTGGTAATCTCCCGTTTTCTTGTAGACTTCTATGATTTCCTGATATGCCCGTTCTTCCGCCCCTTCTCCATAGATATCCGTTCCCTGCAGAATCCGCTCCAAGGTTTCCAGAACCATGTCGTCCTTCCCTTGGACTCTGTAATAATATGCAATCCGGAAAAGAATGTCCACATTGTCCGGTTCCAGTTCATTCGCTCTCTCCAGCCAGGTAATCGCCTTGGCATATCTGGACATGGCGGCCTCCGCTTCCGCCTCCTGCAGCTGATATTCCACCGAATATGCCCTGCGGTAAGTATAATTCCCCCAAGCGGCAGCCCCTATTGCGGCAAGAAGCAGGAAAAAAATCGCGGCAAATATCCAGCCGTGGTTGGTTTTCCTTAGATGTCCTTCCCCTGCCTTCCCCTTTTTTTCTTTAGGGATGCCTGTCCCTTTTTTTCTAATCCGAACCTTGTTCCCTTCTCTTTCTGACCCCTTTGCCTGCCCCGCCTCTTCCCCATTTTCTGCCGAAACATCCGGTGCCGTCTCTTCTGCCAGTTCTACAAACAAAGTTGCCAAAGTCTCATTCATTTCCCGCTCAATCTCCGGCTCGAAATCCGGCACAATCCGTATCTCTTCCCCGCAATTGTCGCAATACAAATGACCTTCCGTCAGTTCATATCCGCATTTTGGACATTTCATAACTAACTACCTTTCCTACTTTGCCTGAAGTTCCACCGATTCCACACAATTGTTCATCAGCATTGCAATCGTCATAGGTCCCACGCCGCCCGGAACAGGCGTAATCGCACTGCATACAGGAGCCACGTCCTCATAATCCACATCGCCGCAGAGTTTATTGTTTTCCATGCGGTGTATGCCCACGTCAATGACTGCCGCCCCTTCTTTCACATACTCCCTGGTAATCATTTTCGGCCTGCCCACGGCTGCCACAAGAATATCCGCCCGCCTGCATATGGATTTCAGGTCTTCCGTTTTGGAATGCGCCACCGTGACGGTTCCGTTTTCGCGAAGCAGCAGCAGTGCCATAGGTTTTCCCACAATATTGCTTCTTCCCACTACCACGCATTCCTTTCCCGCTATTTCTATGCCGGAACGTTTCAGAAGCTGTATGATGCCTGCCGGGGTGCAGGAAACAAACCCGGGCTGGCCAATGCAGAGTTTTCCCACGCTCTGCGGATGAAAACCGTCCACATCTTTTTCCGGGCAGATTGCGCCGATTACTTTATCCTCGCTGATATGCTTCGGCAGCGGAAGCTGCACAAGTATCCCGTTTACATCCGTTCTCCCGTTCAGTTCCTCTATCAGGCCAAGCAGCTTCTCTTCCGTAGTTTCCTCGGGCAGTTCATAGGAAAGGGAACGGATGCCCACATATCCGCACGCTTTTTTCTTATTGCCCACATATACGGTGGAAGCCGGGTCGCTTCCCACCTGAATCACTGCCAAGGTCACTTCCCTGCCCTCTGCTTTCATTTGGGATACTCTGTCCTTTAACTCTTCTTTTATCTGCGCGGAAATTGCTTTTCCGTCAATGATTTGTGCCATATTGCGTACCTTCCCTTCTCCTAAAACAATCCCTTAATTACTCCGTCCCCGTCCACGTCAATCCGCAAAGCCGCCGGTTCCTTCGGCAGCCCGGGCATCGTCATCACCGCTCCGGTCAATACTACCACAAATCCCGCCCCTGCGGATACATATGCCTCCCTTACCTGCATCGTATAATGCTCCGGCCTTCCAAGCAGTTCCGGATTATCCGACAGGGAATACTGCGTTTTTGCCATGCAGACCGGAAGCTGGCCGAATCCCAGTTCTTCCAGCCTTTTCAGCTGACTGTCCGCCGCAGAGACATAGCTGACCGCATCGGCTCCGTAAATTTCCCGAGCCACGGTTTCTATCTTCTCCTTTAAAGTAAGAGTGTCTTTATAAAGCGGCTCAAAAAAACTCTCCTTTGTCTCCAAAGTCTCCATTACTTTCTCCGCCAGTTCAATGCCGCCCTCTCCGCCCTTTTCCCATACCTTTGCCAAGGCAAATTCACAGCCTCTTTCCCTGCAGAAATCTCTGACATAAGCCACTTCTTCTTCGGAATCGGTAACAAAAGAATTCAGCGCAACCACTACCGGCACTTTATATTTCTGCAGATTCTCCATATGCTTTTCCAGATTTACAATGCCCCGTCTCAATGCTTCCGGATTCGCTTCCTTCAAATCCGCTTTCGCCGCCCCTCCGTTATACTTCAGCGCTTTTATGGTCGCTACCAGAACTGCGGCATCCGGTTTCAGTCCCGCCAGACGGCATTTAATGTCGAAAAACTTCTCCGCCCCTAAATCGGCGCCGAACCCGGCCTCCGTAATACAGTAATCCCCCATCTTCAAAGCGGCTTTCGTGGCCCGTACCGAATTGCATCCATGGGCAATATTGGCAAAAGGCCCTCCGTGAACCAAGGCCGGCGTATGTTCCAGAGTCTGAACCAGATTGGGCTTCAGGGCATCCTTCAGCAAAGCCGCCATGGCTCCCACTGCCCGCAGGTCGGCCGCCGTTACCGGCTCTCCCTTCCGGGTATATGCCACTACCATCCTGCCCAGCCGCGCCTTCATGTCCTCCATATCCTCGGCCAGACAGAGCACCGCCATGATTTCCGAGGCCACGGTAATGACAAAGTGGTCCTCCCTCACCGTGCCGTCCGCCTTGCTTCCCAGACCTACCACAATATTGCGCAGCACCCTGTCGTTCATATCCAGGCATCTTTTCCAGACCACCTGCCTTGTATCAATGCCTAACTCATTTCCCTGCTGAATATGGTTATCAAGCATTGCCGCCAACAGATTATTTGCGGAGGTTATTGCATGAAAATCCCCCGTGAAATGCAAGTTCAGGTCTTCCATCGGCACCACTTGGGCATATCCGCCCCCTGCGGCTCCGCCTTTCATGCCGAAGCAGGGTCCCAAGGAAGGCTCCCTTAATGCGAGAACCGCCTTTTTCCCCAGCCGGCCGAATGCCTCCCCCAGACCTACGCTGACCGTAGTTTTCCCCTCTCCCGCCGGCGTCGGATTAATAGCCGTCACCAAAATTAATTTCCCTTCCGGCCTCTTCTCTATCTTCTTCCAATATCCGTCGGAAATCTTAGCCTTGTACTTTCCGTACAGTTCCAAGTCGTCCTCTTCCATCCCGAGGCTTTCCGCAACCTTTGCGATTGGTTCCAAAACTGCTTCCTGTGCTATCTGAATATCTGCTTTCATCTTAATGATCATGCTCCTTTCTTAGGCTGAAGGAATGGGGCTTTATACGCTTTCCTCAATCAGCTGCTCAAACTCCTCCATGCTCATCAGTACCTTCCGGGGCTTTGTGCCTTCTTCTTCCCCTACTACGCCTGCCTCGCACAATTGATCCATAATCCGGGCCGCCCGGTTAAAGCCAATCTTGAACACTCTCTGCAGCATGCCGATGGATGCCTTATCCTTGTCAATGATAAATTTCCCGGCTTCCGCAAAATATTGGTCAAAGCTGCTTCCTTCACTGCCCCCGCCCTGTGGCGAGGCCGTGCCCATTGTTTTAATCTGCGCTTCCACATCTTCGCTGTACACATTGCCGATAGCCTGATTTTTCAGGAAATCCACCACCTCCGACACCTCCGAGTCGGAAACAAAAGCCCCTTGGACTCTGGCCGGCTTAGGGTATCCCTGCGGATAAAACAGCATGTCGCCCTTGCCCAAAAGCTTCTCTGCCCCGTTCATATCCAGAATGGTACGGGAATCCACGCTGCTGGAAACCGCAAAAGCTACCCGGCTGGGCATGTTTGCCTTTATCAGCCCCGTAATGACATCCACGGAAGGCCGCTGCGTAGCAATGACCAGATGAATGCCCGCCGCTCTGGCCAGCTGCGCCAGACGGCAGATAGACTCTTCCACTTCGCCCGGCGAAACCATCATCAAGTCGGCCAGCTCGTCCACAATAATGACAATCTGGGGCATTTTGGCCGGGGCATCCTCGCCCCTTCCTTTCATCGCCTCCACCGCCTTGTTGTACCCCTTCAAATCCCGCACATTGAAATCCGCAAATTTCTTATACCGTTCCGTCATTTCCGCCACGCCCCAGTGCAGTGCCGCCGCCGCCTTTTTCGGATCCGTCACCACCGGTATCATCAAATGAGGAATGCCGTTATAAACGCTTAATTCCACCACTTTCGGATCCACCATGATCAGCTTTACGTCATCCGGGTGTGCTTTGTACAAAATACTCATAATCAGCGTATTGATGCATACCGATTTGCCGGAACCCGTGGAGCCGGCTATGAGCATATGTGGCATGCGGGCAATGTCCGCCACCACCGTCTTGCCTCCGATATCCTTTCCTACCGCAAAAGCAAGATTGGAAGAAAAATCCCGAAATTCTTTGGATTCCAATAATTCCCGCAGAGCCACCACGGAATTTTCCTTATTCGGAACTTCTATGCCTACCGCCGCTTTCCCCGGTATGGGAGCCTCTATACGGATATCCGTGGCAGCCAGGTTCAGCTTGATATCATCTGCCAGACCCACTATCTTGCTGACCTTCACGCCCTGCTCCGGCTGCAGTTCATATCTTGTGACGGTAGGCCCCTGGCTGATATCCGTAATCGTCACCCTCACGCCGAAAGTTGCCAGCGTTTTCTGCAAATGAATTGCCGTCTGCTTAAGCTGAATGGCAGAATCGCCGTTTCCGGCTCCCGCTCCTTTCTTCAGCAGATTGAGGGAAGGGAAAATGTATTTCTTCGGCACTGCTGTCTGTGCTTTCCGGATCCCCTGCTCCGCCTCCCGTGCCTTCCCGTCTCCCATGCCTTCCTTTACTGCCGGCCTGGCAGCGGGGCGCACCCGTTCCGTCCCGCCGGGGCTCATTTCCTGCCTTGCATCCGAAGTAACGTTTCCCCGTCCTTCCTCTTCCGTCCTGTCCGAAAAAGCCATTGCCTGACCGGCCGTCCCTTCTCTGTCGGAAAAAGCCATCGCCTGGCCGGCCGTCTCTTCTCTGTCGGAAAAAGCCGTCGCCTGACCGGCCGTCTCTTCTCTGTCGGAAAAAGCCGTCGCCTGACCGGTTTCCTGCGCTCTTCCCGAAAAATCCATTACCTGACCGGCTTCCCCGCTCCTATTCCAACGGCCTTCCTCCTGCCCAATCTGCCCTATGCCAAATTCCCCGTTTCCCGCACTCTTCCCAAATCCGTTTCCGCCGAGGCTTCCCGCCGGCAGCGTCTGTTCTTCTGCCGCAATTTCTTCCTCCGCAGCCTGATATGCGGACGTGATATGTATCCGGCTCAGATCCGACAGCATCTCCTCCTCCCCGGATCTTTCCGCCACCACTTCCTCTTCTTGAAAATCCGACTCATCCAAATCGGTCAGGACGATTTCATGCATGTCATCCCTCAGACGGGTTTTGCTCTCTTTCCCGTCCTTTACCGTCAGAGTGGTATCCAGCATAACCCCGGAAACCCGCTTATCCATCCGGAGAATCTTCTCGTCCTCCTTGGCCTCTTCCTTGATTCTTCTCTCTTCTTCCCTGTCCCTGCGGAGCCGCTCCTGCTCTTCCCGTCTCCTCTGGGCACGTTCCCTGCGGTTGTAAGCATCTTCCCTCGTTCTTTCATAGACACGCTGTCCCCTGCTCTTCACTCCGTTCATAACGGATTTTTCCGTTATAATGACCAAGCAGATAACCGCCAGCACAATTATCAGCAGCACCGTCCCGACCATGGAAAGAAAATGGTAGGAAAGGAAAGCCAACGTCCCGCCCACCAGCCCGCCGCCGTTATGGTCCCTGCTGCAGCGTTCATACAATGCTTTTGCACTGTAAAGGGAATTTGTGCTCCACGCCCCTGTCATTAAGTCACAGCCCATTCCGACCAGCAGGAACAATATGACTGCCGCCACCAGCTTCCTGACGGCAATGCGGTTCCCCTTATTCGAGATGCCAAAAGCCACCGCAAGAAAAAACAATATCGGCGCAGCATAAGATGTCAGTCCCAAAATGCCGAACATCACATCGCTGACCAAGTTTCCCGTCACGCCTACAATGCCAAAATTACATAAAAACAGAAAAACCGCCAAAGCAAATACTGCTATCAGCATTACCTCATGTTTAATTGCAACATCCATCGGCTCGCTCTGCCTTGCCGCCCTGCCTGCGGATGTATTTTT
Organism: uncultured Lachnospiraceae bacterium; assembly: GCA_910579645.1. Lineage (GTDB taxonomy): Bacteria > Bacillota > Clostridia > Lachnospirales > Lachnospiraceae > Kineothrix. Next base: position 7,714 of record CAJTVK010000112.1, read on the forward strand.
CCCTTTTCCCGCTGCCCCGCGGGCATTCCTTCCCGATGTGCCTTTCTTTCCCGTACTTTTTTTTGTACTGCTTCTGCTACCCTGTCCGGATGCCATACTACATGCCTCCCATACTTATCAGCCAATGTCATTAAGTTAAGCTGCTGCTTTCGGATATGAAAACACAGCCTATCCAGTTTCTATAGTATAGCATCTAAAAAGCTAATTGTCATCAATCATTTCATGAAGATGTGCCAGTGCCTCCCTAATCCCGCCTACATCATTGATAATCCCTTCATTCACTGCTTCCTGCCCTACTAAAATGGTTCCCACGTCTTTTGTCAGCACGCCGGTTTCCATCATCAGTTCTTCCAGCCTGGATTTGCTTATCTTGCAGTGACTGCATACGAAACCGGTAATACGGTTCTGAATCTGCTTAAAATAGTCAAAAGTCTGCGGCACGCCTATCACCATTCCGTTCATCCGCACCGGATGGATGACCATAGTCCCGGTAGGCACAATATAGGAATAGTCCGTGCTGGCCGCAATCGGCACGCCTATGGAATGGCTCCCGCCCAACACTAACGAAACCGTTGGCTTACTTAAGGAAGCAATCATTTCCGCAATGGCCAGACCGGCCTCCACATCCCCGCCCATAGTATTCAGCAGAATCAGCACGCCGTCCACCTCGCTGCTGTCCTCGATAGCCGCCAATTCCGGCAGGATATGTTCATATTTTGTAGTTTTGGAACTGCTGTTCAGATTATCATGCCCTTCCACTTCCCCGATAATCGTAATCAAATGAATTTTATGCTTCCGCTCATTCCTGTCCAAAGTCACCTGACCGGTTTTTTCAATTCTTTCGTCCCGCTGCTTTTCCTCATCGGCCTTTTTTCCGTTATCTTTTTCCCTGGTATCTTCGTTTTTTGCACCTTTCGATTTCTGATTTCCCATGGCAGTCTCCTTTTTGTATCCCGGCCGCTTTCCTGCTGCCTGCAGGAACCGGCATCTTTTCTCTCTAGTCTGCCTGGAAATCCGATTTTTATACCTTACTTTTCATCTTCAGTCAAGGTCAAAGTCGTCCTCTTCCTTAACGGAAACGTCAAACTCCATCTCGTCGCCTTTTATCTCTTTCGCATAATTCATTTCCCGTCTTACATGTTTTTTAGGCAAAGGCAGCGGATTCTCGATCAGCTTCACCTTCGGCTTTTCTTCCGCCGGCGCATTCTTTTCTCCCTGCCCGCCTTTGTCCGCGTCCGCTGTCCGGGCAGCTTTTCCATCCTCCTGCCCAACCGTTTTCTCCCTCTCCGTTTCCGCATAAATCATTCCCGGAGAACCGCTTTCCGCCAAAACCGCTCCTGCCGGATACCCATCCGCCTGCTGCCTTCCCATGGAGCAGATGCCGATACCGGCCAGAACTCCCCATACTGCCATGAGAAAGTCACTGCCCCCCATGCTGTTCAGGCCAACGAACCGGAAAGACAAAAGAAGCAGAAACAGTAAAACCCAGATATCCTGTTCCGCCGTTTTCCGGAACCAGAAACTCACAATGCCGAAGGCCCCGCAGAAACAGAGAAGCAGCTTTCCCGGAGAAACCCGGAAGAAATCCGCTGCCATTACGCCCTCCAACCCTGCCGGCACGGAAACTCCGGACAGCGGATATGACAGCCACGCATGCAATGCTTCTCTATAGGAAGACCCTCCGGCCACCGCATCCAATCCGATAAAAACCGCCGCTGCCAGAAGAGCCGTCAGAACACAAATCAGAAACGGAATCCATATGGCCGCCCTTTTGCTTTCATCCGCTTTCCCCCTCTTCCCCAGGCTTATGCTGCCGGCAAACAGCAGCAGCGTCCAGCCGAACAAATCCAAATATCCCGCAAAGCCGATGCCTATGCCGCACAATACGGACAATCCGTATCCTTTTTTTCCGCATAGCCCACACAGCAGCATTACGGCCGCATAGAGCAGAAAATAAAGCGGTTCCGGCGATAACATAAAAATCCCCTCGGACATTTCCGGAACAAAAGCCAAAAGGAGCAACCCAAAAAAGGCTTCCGCCCGACCGGTCAGAAGCCGTACCGCATAATAAAAAGCAACCATGCCGGAAACCTGCAGCAAAATCTGCAGCAGCACACCTGCAAGCGGCTTATTGCCAACAAAAGACAGCACTATGGATAATGTCCATACATATATGCGGGAAGCGCCGTGGGCTATCCGGGGCACTCCCCCGCCGGCCTTTACCGACGCCATATCATAAAATTCACTGCCGCCTATCGTTCCGTCATATCGCGCCATAAAATACAGACGCAGCCCGATTGCCGCTGCACATAAACACAATACCGCAAATAACTCCGCCACCTTTTTCAGCCGGAAGTCCGAAAGCTTCTGCCGCTGTATGCCGGTCAGCCGACGGCCTGCAAACCATATTCCGGCAATCCCCCCAAACGCCAGTATCAGCACCCCGCCGGCCATATAATACCCGAAACCGCCGGCAAAGGCACAGCCTCCCATCAGGCATACCGCCGCATAAGAAACCGTAACTATGGCATAAAGCAGCCATAACGGATAACTCAACCAGTTTTTTTCCTTCTTCATATCCCTTTCCTTACGGCCTATACCTTACGGAGCGCCTGCTCCAAATCACTGATAATATCCTCCGCATTCTCAATTCCTACGGACAGCCGGATCAAGTCGGGCGCAACGCCTGCCTCTTTCAGCTGCCCGTCATTCATCTGCCTATGCGTATGGCTGGCCGGATGAAGCACACATGTGCGTGCATCCGCCACATGCGTCACGATTGCCGCCAACTGCAGCTGATCCATCAGTTCCGAAGCGGCAGCCCTTCCGCCCTTTAAGCCAAAGGAAATCACGCCGCAAGTGCCGTTTGGCATATATTTCTGCGCCAGTCCGTAATATTTATTTCCTTTCAGCCCGGGATAATTCACCCATGCCACCTTTTCATGCCCTTCCAGATATTCCGCAGTTTTCAAGGCATTCTCGCAGTGCCGCGGCACCCTTAAGTGCAGAGTTTCCAAACCCACATTCAGCAGAAAAGCATTTTGCGGAGACTGAACGGCGCCCAAATCCCGCATCAGCTGAGAAGTAGCCTTTGTGATATATGCCAGTTTCCCGAATTTTTCCGTATAAGTAATGCCATGATAAGACTCGTCCGGCTCGCACAGGCCCGGATATTTCTCCGGACAGGCCGTCCAGTCAAAATTGCCGGAATCCACGATTGCGCCGCCTACGCACATTCCGTGCCCATCCATATATTTCGTGGTGGAATGGGTCACGATATCCGCTCCCCATAAAAACGGATTGCAGTTAATCGGCGTTGCAAAAGTATTGTCTACAATCAAAGGGACCTGATGAACATGTGCCAGTTTTGCAAATTTCTCGATATCCAATACCACCAGAGCAGGATTGGCAATGGTTTCCGCCAAAACACATCTGGTATTTTCCCGAAATGCCTTTTCCAGTTCTTCTTCCGGCGCATCCGGATCTACCACGGTACACTCTATGCCCATTTTCTTCATAGTAACCGTCAGCAGATTGAACGTGCCCCCGTATATAGTCGAAGACATCACTACATGGGAACCTGCCTCACAGATATTGAAGACTGCATAATAATTTGCCGCCTGCCCGGAGGAAGTCAGCATTGCGGCCACGCCTCCTTCCAGTTCGCAGATTTTCTGTGCCACATATTCATTGGTCGGGTTCTGCAGACGGGTATAGAAAAACCCGCTTTCCTCCAAGTCAAACAGCCTGCCCATCTGCTCCGAAGTCTCATATTTGAATGTGGTGCTCTGATAAATAGGAAGCACCCTTGGCTCCCCGTTCTTCGGCTTCCAGCCCGACTGAATGCATATCGTGCCTTTTCCGTATTTCCCTCTTTCCCCATGCTCTTTTCCCATCTATGCCAACCCCTTCCTTCTCTTCGGAGATTCCTTATTCATCCCAATTATGGTACACCGCCTGCACGTCGTCGTCCTCATCCAGCAGATCCAAAGTTCTCTGCAGATTTTTCAGTGCCGTTTCGTCCGTCACTTCCACATAATTCTGCGGAATCATAGTGACTTCCGCGGAAATCATCTCTATCCCTGCCTCTTCTATAGCTTTCCTTACCTCTTCAAAGCTGTCCGGATCAGTCAGTATCTCATAACTGTCCTCTTCTTCCGCAAAGTCCTCTGCACCGGCATCCAGCGCCATCATCATCAGGTCGTCAGCCTCCATGGAACATTCTTCCTTGTCAAGGATAATCTGCCCCTTCTTGTCAAACATAAAGGAAACACAGCCGGGAGTGCCGATGCTGCCCTGCCCTTTAGTAAACGCATTCCTGATATTTGCCGCCGTGCGGTTCTGATTATCCGTCAGTGCGTCCACAATGATGGCTATGCCGCTTGGTCCATAGCCTTCATAAGTCACATACTTATAGTTTACGTTTCCCACGTCGCCGGCCGCTTTCTTAATGCCCCGTTCAATGGTGTCATTAGGCATATTGTTGGATTTCGCTTTCGCAATCACCTGTGCCAGCTTAAAGTTATTGGACGGATCCGGCCCGCCTTCTTTTACCGCTACCGCAATTTCCCTCCCGATAATGGTAAAAATCTTCCCCTTTGCCGCATCGTTTTTTTCTTTCTTATGCTTAATATTTGCAAATTTTGAATGTCCTGACATTTTTTATCTCCTTCCGGTTTTATATTTCACTTTACTTCCAACGTCATTCAGTTAAAATAGGCTCACTCCGAATTCTCCCCGTCAGCCTCCCGTTCCCCCTCTTCGCTTCTTATCCGTGTGACCAAGACGCTCTGTATCATCTTATTCTCCACCGACAATATCCTGAAATTATAGCCGTCCACATCCACTTCAAATTCTTCGTTTTCCTCCGGAATCTTGTCCATCTTGGCAATCAGGAAACCGTTCAGAGTCTCGAATTCTTCCTCCTGAAAACAAATGCCGAACCGTTCCTCCAAGTCCCGCAGCGGCATCTTTCCTTCTATGATATATTCGCCCGCATTGTCCGTAGCTTCAATGTACTCTTCGTCTTCGTCATATTCATCCATCAGGTTGCCCACAATTTCTTCCAGAATATCCTCCATGGCCAGCAGCCCGGATGTCTGCCCGTATTCATCCACCACAATCACCATCTGCGTCTTAGAAGACTGCATCATCTGAAACAGGCCGTCTATATTCTTTGTTTCCGGAATAAACACCGGCTCCCTCAGAAGCCCTTCCACATCCTTCACCGGGCAGTTTAATTCGGCTCCGTTAAATTGCAGCCGCATGGCATCACGCACATGCAGGATTCCGATAATATGATCCACGTTTTCCTCATAGACCGGAAACCGGCTGTTGTTCGTCTCCAGCATGAATTCAATGGCCTCCCGCAAAGACAGCTCCGCTTCCACGCAAGCCATATCTCCCCGGTGAATCATGATATCCTGCGCTTCTTTGTCGCCGAATTCGAATATATTCGTAATCATCTCCGCCTCTGTTGCCTGCAGGACACCCTGTTCATGCCCTTCATTCACCATGGATATGATTTCTTCTTCCGTCACGTCTGCCAGCCCTTCATCCTCTTTCAGACCGAACAGACGCAGGATGCCATTGGTGCTCACCGTCACAAGCCCGGTAAAAGGACTTAGCATCTTCATCACGCAGTATACCGGCCCTATGCACATATATGCCCACTTATCCGGATATCTGGATGCCACTTTCTTCGGCAGCAGTACCCCGAAGGTCAGCAATATGTACAGGAGCATAATCACCGTAACTATCAGCGATACCGCTCCTACGATTTCCATTCCTTCCGGCACCATGCCTGCGGCATTCCCTGCCATATACTTTTCTACCAGCCGGCGGATGTTCTTCAGCCATAGCCCAAGATAAACCCCGCCCATAATAATATTAATCAGCGTGACAATCAGCTGCACCGTATTGACATACTTTTCCGGATTGTCAATAATCTCCGCCAGCCGCCTTGATTTTCTGTCCTTCTCTTCCTTCTCCCTCTTCTCAATATCTTTCGCATTCAGCCCGTGAATTGCCGCACCGAAGCCGTAAAAAAACATATCGGTAAGAATCAGCAGTATAAACAGAATCATACTGGCAGT
>CAJTVK010000113.1 GCA_910579645.1 uncultured Lachnospiraceae bacterium
AAAAAAACTCACGCACGGGCGTCCGCCTCCCAACACAACATTCAGGCTGAACTGTCACTTAAAAATTAATTTCCGTGAAAAAAACTCTTGCATTTTCCGCGTTTATCATGTATACTAACAAATGCTGTGGCATGATAGCGATGAAGCGTGAGGTTGCTTTTGCGGAAAAACAATAATCCGCAGAAGGTTTTCCGTGGAGCGAATGTCAAAAACCGGATGTCCGGTTTAGGAAACTGACGACAAGTCACTGTACAGGCAAAAGTTTACTAATGGCCGGCGGAAGGCCGGTAAGGTAGCAACGATGTGTAGGGAGGCACAGCGGCAGGAGGGACTGCCGGAAGTGTATACCCACTGGCTGTTTGGAAGAGGTACGGATACGGCGTGCCGAAGTCAGGACACACACGGACGAGTGTACAGTCACCGCTTGTCGTACTTAAGGGTAAAAAGTGCGAAAAGGAGGCGACTTTTTTTATGGCAAGTCAGGTAATGAGGATTACATTGAAGGCTTATGACCATCATTTAGTGGATGCATCTGCCAAAAAAATCATCGAAACAGTCAAGAAAAACGGATCACAGGTAAGCGGGCCGGTTCCCCTTCCTACCAAGAAGGAAGTGGTGACAATCCTTAGGGCGGTTCACAAATACAAAGATTCCAGAGAGCAGTTCGAGCAGAGAACCCACAAAAGGCTGATTGACATTATCACGCCTACACCGAAGACGGTGGATGCTTTGCAGAGGCTGGAAATGCCGGCAGGCGTGTATATTGATATCAAAATGAAAAATAAATAAAACATGACCCCTACTAGTATGCAAAGCTTCGGAAGCCGTGCGGGTGCAGGACATGCGTTCGGCGGGAAGGGCTAGGCCGCTGTAGAACAGACAGGAGGTAAGAAATGAAAAAAGCTATTTTGGCAACAAAAGTCGGAATGACTCAAATCTTCAACGAAGACGGTTCCCTGATTCCGGTAACGGTGCTTCAGGCCGGACCGTGTGTGGTTACACAGATTAAGACAGTGGAAAACGACGGCTATAAGGCAGTGCAGGTCGGCTTTATCGACAAGAAGGAAAAGATTGTCAACAAAGATAAGGGCGGCAGGAAAGACGTGATTCACAGACACGGCGTGAACAAGCCGATGAAAGGGCACTTTGCAAAGGCGGGAGTTTCCAGTAAAAGATATGTAAGGGAATTCAAGTTTGAGAATGCGGAAGAGTATGCCTTGGGCAATGAAATCAAAGCCGACATTTTCTCGGCAGGCGACAAGATTGATGCATCCGCTATTTCCAAAGGAAAAGGATTCCAGGGCGCAATCAAGAGACACGGGCAGCACAGAGGCCCCATGGCGCACGGTTCCAAATTCCACCGTCACCAAGGCTCTAACGGCGCATGTTCCTCACCGAGCCGTGTGTTCAAAGGAAAAGGGATGCCGGGACATATGGGCTGCGTAAAGGTTACCGTTCAGAATCTGGAAGTCGTAAGAGTGGATGCCGAGAAGAATCTGCTGCTTGTGAAAGGTGCTGTTCCGGGACCGAGAAAAGCTTTAGTGACTATAAAAGAAACCGTGAAGGGTTAAACCTGAACGGGTGAAAGGAGGACCATTCAGATGGCAAAGGTATCTGTTTATAATATGGAAGGCAAAGAAGTCGGTACGATGGATTTGAATGATGCGGTGTTTGGCGTCGAAGTCAATGAACATCTGGTACACATGGCAGTCGTACAGTATCTTGCAAACAAACGTCAGGGAACACAGAAGGCAAAAACGCGTTCGGAAGTATCCGGCGGCGGAAGGAAGCCTTGGAGGCAGAAAGGAACGGGCCATGCAAGGCAGGGTTCCATAAGGGCTCCCCAGTGGAAGGGCGGCGGCGTAGTATTCGCACCCGTGCCGAGGGATTATTCCTTCAAAATAAACAAGAAAGAGAAAAGGGCAGCATTGAGATCCGCTCTGACAAGCAGGGTGCAGGGCAACAAGCTGATTGTGCTGGATGAACTGAAGCTGGACACGATTAAGACGAAGGAATTCAGGAAAGTGCTGAGCAACCTGAACGTGAATAAGGCATTGGTCGTTACGGGAACCATTGACAACAATCTGTATCTTTCCGCAAGGAATCTCCCGGATGTGAAGACTTCATATGTGACGATTGAAGCGGCGGGAGAGGCAAAGGAAATTAAGAGCAATATCAACGTATATAATATCATGAAATATGATACGTTAGTGCTGACAAAAGACGCAGTGGCAAATATCGAGGAGGTGTACGCATAATGGCAGCGATTCAATATTATGATGTAATCCTCAAACCGGTTATCACCGAGAAGAGTATGGCTGGTATGAGCGAAAAGAAATATACGTTTTTGGTTCATACGGAAGCAAATAAGACACAGATTAAAGAAGCTGTGGAGAAAATGTTCGAAGGGACAAAAGTGAAGAAAGTCAATACCATGAACTTGGATGGGAAAATCAAAAGGCGCGGAATGACTTACGGCAAAACAGCCAAAGTGAAAAAGGCAATCGTGCAGCTGACCGAGGACAGCAAAGATATCGAAATCTTTACCGGCCTGTAAAAACGCGTTGGAACAGAAATGAATGTATGCGGGCAGCAGCCCGCGCAAAACCAGAAGTAAAGGAGAAAGAACCATGGGAATCAAGACATATAACCCATATACACCTTCCAGAAGGCACATGACCGGCTCTGATTTTTCGGAAATAACAAAGAAGACTCCGGAGAAATCTCTTTGCGTTTCCCTGAAGAAAAATGCCGGACGTAACAATCAGGGTAAAATCACAGTAAGGCACCGCGGAGGCGGACATAAGAGAAAATACAGAATCATTGACTTTAAGAGACTGAAGGACGGCGTTCCGGCAAAAGTCATCGGCATTGAGTACGATCCTAACAGGTCGGCAAACATTGCGCTTATCTGCTATGAAGACGGACAGAAAGCATATATCATTGCTCCGCAGGGACTGACCGACGGCATGACGGTCATGAACGGGCCGGAAGCCGAAGTGAGAGTGGGCAACTGCCTGCCGCTGTCCGAGATTCCGGTCGGTACACAGGTACACAACATCGAACTGCATCCCGGCAAGGGAGGGCAGCTGGTCCGTTCCGCAGGGAACAGCGCGCAGCTGATGGCGAAAGAAGGGAAATATGCCACTTTGAGGCTTCCTTCCGGTGAAATGAGAATGGTTCCGGCTGTCTGCAGGGCAACGATAGGCATCGTAGGGAATGCGGACCATAACCTTATCAATATCGGTAAAGCAGGGCGCAAACGCCATATGGGCTTCCGTCCGACGGTTCGCGGTTCCGTCATGAACCCGAATGACCATCCGCACGGCGGCGGCGAAGGCAAGACAGGAATCGGACGTCCGGGCCCGAGCACGCCTTGGGGCAAACCGGCTCTTGGCCTGAAGACGCGCAAGAAGAAAAAAGCGTCCGATAAGCTGATTGTAAGAAGAAGAGACGGAAGAACGATTAAATAAGAGGAGGAAGAAAAATGGCTAGATCATTGAAAAAAGGACCGTTTGCAGACGAGAGCTTACTGAAGAAAGTAGATGCCATGAATGCAGCAGGGCAGAAACAGGTAATCAAGACTTGGTCCCGCCGGTCTACAATTTTCCCTTCATTCGTGGGGCATACGTTTGCGGTTCATGACGGAAGGAAACATGTGCCCGTGTATGTGACGGAAGACATGGTTGGGCATAAGCTGGGTGAGTTTGTGGCAACCAGAACTTACAGAGGCCATGGAAAAGACGAAAAGAAATCAAAAGTCAGATAGTGGACGCATGAAAGTTGGAAGGAGGAGCAAAAAATGGCAAAGGGACATAGAACCCAGATAAAGAGAGAAAGAAATGCGCAGAAAGATGTCAGGCCTTCGGCTAAGTTATCTTACGCCAGAATTTCTGTACAGAAAGCATGTTTCGTTCTGGATGCCATCAGAGGCAAAAATGTTGAGACAGCGCTTGCTGTTTTGGAATATAACCCGAGATATGCTTCCGGGGTGATTAAGAAATTATTGGAATCGGCAATTGCAAATGCGGAATATAAGTACAGTCAGGATCCGACTAAGTACCCGAATCCGGAGAACCTTTACATTGCGGAATGCTTTGCAAATAAGGGACCTACCATGAAGAGAGTAAGACCGAGGGCACAGGGCAGGGCTTATAGAATCGAAAAGAGAACGAGCCATATCACAATCGTCCTCGATGCTAAGTAGACAATGCCTCGCTAGAGCGGGCCAAATACTCCGTAAATGAAATCTGCGGCGGAGTATGGATGAAGAAAGGAGAAATTAGAGTTAATGGGACAGAAAGTTAATCCTCACGGTTTAAGAGTCGGCATTATTAAAGATTGGGATTCTAAATGGTATGCTGATGCTGAGTTTTCAGATTTTCTGGTAGAAGATTACAATATCAGAAAATTCCTTAAAAAGAAATTATACAGCGCCGGAGTTTCCAAGATTGAAATCGAAAGGGCTTCCGACAGGATCAAAGTGATTATCTACACGGCAAAACCGGGTGTTGTCATCGGTAAGGGCGGTGCGGAAATTGAAGTGACCAAGAAAGAACTGTCTAAAATCACGGATAAGAAAGTATTAGTGGATATCAAAGAAATCAAGAGGCCTGACAGGGATGCACAGCTTGTGGCGGAAAACATTGCGCAGCAGCTTGAGAACCGTGTATCTTTCAGACGTGCCATGAAATCCTGCATGAGCAGGACCATGAAAGCAGGGGCGCTCGGAATCAAGACTTCCTGCTCAGGACGTCTTGGCGGGGCAGATATGGCGCGTACGGAATTTTACAGCGAAGGTACCATCCCGCTTCAGACTTTGCGTGCAGACATTGACTACGGTTTCGCGGAAGCAGACACAACCTATGGCAAGGTAGGCGTAAAAGTATGGATTTACAAAGGTGAGGTACTTCCTACTAAGAACAAAAACGAAGAAAAGGTATCTTCGGAGGAAGGGAGCGATAAATAATGTTAATGCCTAAGAGAGTAAAACGTCGTAAACAGTTCCGTGGTTCTATGGCAGGAAAAGCAACCCGCGGCAATACCATTACCTACGGTGAGTACGGTATTATAGCATTAGAACCCTGTTGGATCCGTTCCAACCAGATAGAGGCGGCCCGTATCGCCATGACACGTTATATCAAGCGCGGCGGTAAGGTCTGGATTAAGATTTTCCCCGATAAGCCTGTAACGGCAAAACCGGCCGAGACGCGTATGGGTTCCGGTAAAGGTACCTTGGAATATTGGGTAGCGGTAGTTAAGCCGGGACGCGTAATGTTTGAAATTGCCGGAGTTTCGGAAGAAGTTGCAAAAGAAGCATTGCGTCTTGCAACACATAAGCTTCCATGTAAATGTAAAATTGTTTCGAAAGCAGACTTGGAAGGCGGTGTATCAAATGAAATCTAAGAAGTATGTAGAAGATTTAAGGACAAAATCAGCTGCAGAACTAGCACAGGAATTGGTGGCTGCTAAAAAAGAACTTTTCAATCTGAGATTCCAGAACGCAACAAACCAATTAGACAATACAGCCAGAATCAAAGAAGTCAGAAAGAATATTGCCAGAATACAGACTATCATCACACAGAAAGAAAAGGCTGCACAGTAAAAGCTGCGGGGCAGGCTTTGAGGCTTGATTGTTAGAAAGGAGAATCATCCGTGGAAAGAAATTTAAGAAAAACGCGTACTGGTAAAGTAACCAGTAATAAAATGGATAAAACAATAGTTGTTTCCATCGAGAACCATGTAAAGCATCCTCTTTACAACAAAATTGTGAAGAGAACTTATAAGCTGAAAGCACATGACGAGAAGAACGAATGCAACATCGGCGATACGGTGAAAGTAATGGAGACAAGGCCTTTATCCAAAGACAAGAGATGGAGACTTGTAGAGATTGTCGAAAGAGCGAAGTAATGAATACATTTTTCCGGGGCGCGTCGTCTCCGGGAAGGTGAATGAATTTTGGAAGGAGAAATAGCATGATTCAGCAAGAGACCAGACTCAAGGTTGCTGATAACACAGGTGCAAAAGAACTTCTCTGCATCAGGGTTATGGGCGGCTCCACAAGAAGATATGCGCATATCGGCGATATTATTGTTGCTACGGTTAAAGATGCAACACCCGGCGGTGTTGTAAAAAAAGGCGACGTAGTGAAGGCTGTAGTAGTTCGTACCGTAAACAAGACACGCCGCAAAGACGGTTCATATATCAGATTTGACGAAAACGCTGCTGTTATTATCAAGGACGACAAGACTCCGAGAGGAACCCGTATATTTGGGCCAGTGGCAAGAGAGCTTCGTGAGAAACAGTTTATGAAGATTGTTTCCTTGGCTCCCGAAGTATTATAGGAGGTGCCGAATGTCTACAATGAAAATTAAAAAAGGCGATACCGTAAGGGTGATTGCCGGCAAAGATAACGGAAAAGAAGGAAAAGTTGTTTCCGTAGACAGGAAAAACAACAGGGTATTGGTGGAAGGCATCAACATGATCACAAAACATGCAAAGCCTTCGGTTGCCAATCAGAATGGCGGAATCATTCAGAAGGAAGCCCCTATTCATATATCCAACGTAATGTATGTTCATGAAGGCAAGCCTACAAGAATTGGTTTCAGGATAGAAAACGACAAAAAGGTTCGTTTTGCTAAAACAACCGGTAAAGTCATTGATTAATTCTAAGGAAGGAGGCCTAAACGCGTGAGCAGACTGAGAGAGATGTATAACAACGAGATCGTAGATGCTATGGTCAAAAAGTTTGGATATAAAAATGTTATGGAAGTGCCGAAGCTCGACAAGATTGTAATTAACATGGGCGTGGGCGAAGCGAAGGAAAATGCGAAGGTCCTAGAATCCGCAGCCAAGGATTTGGAGACAATTACAGGCCAGAAAGCGGTACTTACGAAAGCAAAGAATTCCATTGCGAATTTCAAAATCAGGGAAGGCATGCCGATCGGATGCAAAGTGACACTGCGCGGAGAGAAAATGTATGAATTCCTTGACCGCCTTGTAAACCTTGCATTGCCCCGTGTGCGTGACTTCAGGGGCGTAAACCCGAATTCATTTGACGGCAGGGGGAATTATGCGCTCGGCATCAAGGAGCAGCTTATCTTCCCGGAAATCGAATATGATAAGATTGATAAGGTAAGAGGTATGGACGTCATCATTGTCACAACGGCAAAGACAGACGAAGAGGCCCGTGAGTTATTAAGATTATTTAATATGCCGTTTCAGAAATAAGAGGAGGGAAATTCATGGCTAAGACAGCAATGAAAATTAAACAGCAGCGTAAACAGAAGTTTTCCACAAGGGAATACAATCGCTGCAAAATTTGTGGCCGCCCACATGCATATTTAAGAAAATACGGAATTTGCAGAATTTGCTTCCGTGAGTTAGCATATAAAGGACAGATTCCCGGCGTAAAGAAGGCAAGCTGGTAAGAAGTTCCGAGAACCGCAGGCAAAAAGAAAGTAAGGAGGATACTAAATCATGACAATGAGCGATCCGATTGCAGATATGCTTACAAGAATCCGTAATGCGAATACTGCAAAACATGATACAGTGGATGTTCCGTCTTCTAAGATGAAATTGGCCATTGCACAGATTCTTTTGGAAGAAGGCTACATCAGGAAATTTGATGTAATTGAGGACGGAAGTTTCAAGACAATACGCATTACCCTGAAATACGGTGCGGACAAGAGCGAAAAGATTCTGTCCGGGCTGAAAAGGATTTCCAAGCCGGGGCTGCGTGTGTATGCCGGCAAGGAAGACCTGCCGAAGGTATTGGGCGGACTTGGCATTGCGATTATTTCCACAAACCAGGGCGTAATCACCGACAAAAAGGCAAGGGAACTTCAGGTAGGCGGAGAAGTGCTTGCATTCGTCTGGTAAGCCGTTTGCCGAGAGCCCGTTTGCCGGGCATCCGCAGGACAGTTGCTGTAAAGTAGATTCATGAAAAATAGGAGGTACGGGCATGTCGCGTATAGGAAGAATGCCAATCGCGGTTCCTGCAGGAGTTACTGTAGATATCGCAGAAAATAATAAAGTGACCGTAAAAGGTCCCAAAGGGACACTGGAAAGAGTGCTTCCCGCAGAAATGGAAATTAAGCTGGAAGGGGCGACGGTTGTTGTTTCCCGACCCAATGACTTAAAGAAGATGAAATCCCTTCACGGGCTGACAAGGACCCTGATTAACAATATGGTGCTCGGCGTCACCAACGGCTATGAGAAAAAGCTGGAAGTGAACGGCGTCGGCTACAGGGCTGCAAAGTCGGGCAAGAAGCTGACCTTGTCTTTGGGATATTCCCATCCGGTGGAAATGGAAGATCCGGAAGGCATTGAGACGGTAGTGGAAGGGCAGAATGTCATTATCGTAAAAGGCATCGACAAAGAAAAAGTGGGTCAGTTCGCAGCCGAAATCAGGGATAAGAGAAGGCCGGAACCTTACAAGGGCAAGGGCATCAAATATGCTGATGAAACAATCAGGCGTAAAGTCGGTAAGACCGGTAAGAAATAGATAAGGAGAGTGTAAAAATGGTTAGCAAAAAATCCAGACAAGAAGTTCGCGTGAAAAAACACAAGAAAATTCGTAACCGTTTTAGCGGGACAGCCGAAAGACCGCGTTTGGCTGTATTCAGAAGCAATAATCATATGTATGCTCAAATTATCGACGATACAGTTGGCAATACTTTAGTTGCGGCTTCCACCCTTGAGAAAGAAGTGAAGGCAGAACTGGAGAAGACCAATAACGTTGATGCAGCGGCATATCTTGGGACGGTAATTGCCAAGAGGGCATTGGAAAAGGGCATCACAACGGTTGTTTATGACAGAGGCGGCTATATATACCATGGTAAAGTTGCCGCATTAGCTGAAGCAGCCAGAGAAGCTGGCTTGGTATTCTAGGAAGGGAGAAAAATCACATGAGACGTGCAATCATTGATGCAAGTCAGTTTGAACTGACTGAAAAAGTAGTTGCCATCAAGCGTGTAACTAAGGTTGTAAAAGGTGGTCGTAACTTCCGGTTCACAGCTTTGGTTGTTGTAGGCGACGGCAATGGACATGTGGGCGCAGGACTTGGCAAAGCGGCTGAAATTCCGGAGGCAATCCGCAAAGGAAAAGAGGATGCAGCCAAGAATCTTGTCACCGTTGCATTGGATGAAAACAACAGTATTACCCATGATTTTATCGGAAAATTCGGTTCGGCTTCCGTTCTGCTGAAAAGGGCTCCGGAAGGTACCGGCGTCATCGCAGGGGGGCCTGCCCGCAGCGTCTGCGAACTGGCAGGCATTAAGAATATCCGTACAAAATCTTTAGGCTCTAACAACAAACAGAACGTAGTTCTCGCTACCATCGCAGGCTTAAGCCAGCTTAAGACTCCGGAAGAGGTTGCCAGGAGCCGCGGCAAGTCTGTGGAAGAGGTTATGGCTTGAAAGGAGAAGTAAAAAATGGCAGATAAGACTTTAAAAATAACATTGGTGAAATCTCCGATCGGGGCAGTGCCCAAGCATAGGAAAACCGTGGAAGCTATGGGACTGCGCAAGCTGAATAAGACAGTGCTGATGCCGGACAACGCGGCGACCAGAGGACAGATTCAGCAGATAAGGCATTTGATTAAAGTAGAGGAAGTTTAAAAGATAAGGAGGTGTCAGGAAGAATGGAATTATCAAATTTAAGGCCTGCAAAGGGTTCTAAACATAGTGATAATTTTAGGAGAGGCCGTGGACACGGTTCAGGCAACGGCAAGACGGCCGGAAAAGGGCACAAGGGGCAGAAAGCCCGTTCAGGGGCTCCCAGGCCGGGCTTTGAAGGCGGTCAGATGCCGTTATACAGACGTATTCCGAAGAGAGGCTTTAAAAACAGGAACGCAAAAGAAATCATTGCAATCAATGTAAGTGCCCTTGAGGTATTTGACGACGGGACTACTGTTGATGTGGATACATTGATAGAGAGAGGCATCGTGAAGAACCCCAAGGACGGCGTTAAGATTCTCGGAAACGGAGACTTTACTAAGAAGCTCACTGTGAAAGTTAATGCTTTCAGTGCATCGGCAAAGGAAAAAATTGAGGCTCTTGGTGGAACAGCAGAGGTGGTGTAATGTTTACAACCGTAAAGAATGCATTTAAAATCAAAGAGATTAGAAATAAAATATTCTTTACATTCCTTATGTTAGTTGTGATTCGTTTAGGGTCACAGCTACCTGTTCCGGGAATGGACAGGACTTATTTTTCTAATTGGTTTGCGTCGCAGACAGGGGATGCATTTAATTTTCTGGATGCCTTTACAGGTGGTTCTTTTCTTAATATGTCCATTTTGGCATTGAACATTACGCCATATATTACTTCCTCCATCATTATGCAGCTTCTCACAATAGCGATTCCCAAGCTGGAGGAGATGCAGCGTGACGGGGAGGACGGCAGGAAGAAAATCGCTTCGATTACCCGGTATGTGACGGTGGGGCTTGCCTTGTTTGAGTCCGGCGCCATGGCCATCGGTTTCGGGCGGCAGGGCGCCTTGGAAGAATTCAATGCCTTGAATGTGATTGCCGCAATGGCGGCTCTTACGGCCGGCAGTGCATTTTTGATGTGGATTGGGGAAAGAATCACGGAGAAGGGGATCGGAAACGGTATATCCATCGTGCTTGTCATTAACATCATTTCCCGTCTGCCGCAGGATATCAGTCAATTGTTTGAGCAGTTTGTATTCGGCAAATCCATTGCGCTGGCAGTAGTGGCGGCGGCCGTTATCATTGCAGTCATATTGGCAATGGTGGCGTTGGTTGTTCTCTTAAACGGCGGCGTGCGGAAGATTCCGGTACAGTATGCGAAGAAAATGCAGGGAAGGAAGATGGTGGGAGGCCAGACGACGAATATTCCCCTGAAGGTGAACACATCCGGCGTAATCCCGATTATCTTTGCATCCTCTCTCATGCAGCTTCCCATTATAGTCAGCTCCATGGCAGGCTACAGAGGAACCGGCATATGGGCGGAAATACTGAAAGGGCTTAATTCGTCCAACTGGTGCAATCCGAGACAGCCGGTGTACTCCGTCGGTTTGCTGATATATGTGGCATTGGTCATATTCTTCGCTTACTTCTATACTTCAATTACGTTCAATCCGTTGGAAGTGGCGGAAAATATGAAGAAGCAGGGCGGTTTCATTCCGGGCATAAGGCCGGGTAAGCCAACCAATGAATACTTGACCAAAATATTGAATTATATCATTTTCATCGGTGCGGTAGGCCTTACCATCGTGGCTGTCATTCCGTTTATCTTCAACGGTGTGTTCGGGGCCAGCGTCTCCTTCGGCGGTACAAGCCTGATTATCATTGTCAGCGTTATCCTGGAGACGGTAAAGCAGATAGAGTCACAGATGTTAGTGCGTAATTACAAAGGATTTTTAAATGACTGAATGTAAGCAGGAGGGCGGGGCGGGCGCATATATTATACCGCGGCTTTCCTGCTTTTAAGTTTTCCAGAATAGTGTGGCGGAGGTTAAGATGAAAATTATTATGTTAGGAGCGCCTGGGGCGGGGAAAGGCACACAGGCACAGATGATAGCGGATAAATACGGCATCCCGCATATATCCACGGGCGATATTTTCAGGGCCAATATTAAGAACGGCACGGAACTTGGCATGGAAGCGAAGAAATATATGGATCAGGGTCTGTTGGTGCCCGACGAACTGACGGTGAAGATTCTTTTGGACAGAGTGGCGCAGGAAGACTGCCGGGGCGGATATGTGCTGGACGGCTTTCCGCGTACGATACCTCAGGCGGAAGTATTGGATCGTTCCTTGGAAGAATTGGACAGCCGGATTGACTATGCCATAGACGTGGAGGTGCCTGACGAAAACATTGTGAAAAGAATGTCCGGCAGGCGTGCATGCCTTGCCTGCGGCGCGACTTTCCATGTGGAGCATGTGCCGCCGAAGCAGGAAGGCATCTGTGACAGATGCGGCAAGGATTTGGTGCTGCGTGACGACGATAAGCCGGAGACGGTGCAGAACCGGCTGACGGTATACCATGAGCAGACACAGCCGCTGATCGATTTCTATGGCAGGAAAGGCATCCTGAAAACGGTGGACGGCACAAAACCCATGCAGGAAGTATTCGGTTCGATTGCGGAGATTTTAGGGAATGCATAGGGCTGCCCGGCAGAAGCATGGAGGAGACAGATATGGCGGTATCCATTAAATCCGAGAGGGAAATCGGGCTGATGCGGGATGCGGGAAAAATACTTGCAGAGGTTCATGCCCGTCTGGGAGAATTTGTCCGGCCGGGAATATCCACGTGGGAGGTGGATCAGTTTGGGGAAAGGCTAATCCGAAGCTATCATTGTGTTCCTAACTTCTTACATTACAACGGTTATCCGGCATCAATATGTGTGTCCGTAAACGACGAAGTAGTCCATGGGATTCCCCACCGGAACCATATGCTCCGGGAAGGGGACATTGTAAGCCTGGATGCCGGGCTGATTTATAAAGGCTATCACTCGGATGCGGCCAGAACCCATGCGGTAGGAAAAATAAGCGCGGATGCACAGAGATTGATCAATGTGACGAGACAAAGTTTTTTTGAAGGTATCAGGATGGCAAGAGCCGGCAATCATCTGAACGATATATGCAAAACGATTGACAGGTATCTGACTTTTAACGGATATGGCATCGTGCGGGACTTGGTAGGGCATGGAATCGGGAAGAAGCTGCATGAGGATCCGGAGATTCCCAATTTCGCCATGCGCCGGAGAGGGGTGAGACTCAGGCCGGGGATGACATTGGCGGTTGAGCCTATGGTAAATATGGGCGGGTGGCAAGTGGAATGGCTGGAAGACGATTGGACGGTGGTGACGGCGGACGGTTCGTTATCGGCTCATTACGAAAATACGATTCTGATTACCAATGGGGAGCCGGAAATACTGACCTTATTGCAGTAGGCGCTCCGGCAGAGGGGAGCATTTCCGTCTTTTGCCCGCGGGCAGGAATAGTAAGAGAGGTAACGGCATGGTAGGATGGTTTGCATCATCAAAAGCAGGACACGACAAAGATACGGTTTATGTCATAGTGAAGGAAGAGGCCGAATATGTATATTTATCGGACGGAAAAATCAGAACGCAGGAAAATCCGAAAAAGAAAAATAAAAAGCATATTCAGATTATCAAAGAAAAATCCGATGATACTTTAAAGGAAAAACTTTTAAACGGACAGCGGGTATATGATGAAGAGATAAGGAAAGCAATAGGAGGTTATGTATGTCAAAGGCAGATGTAATTGAAATTGAAGGAACGGTAGTGGAGAAACTCCCCAATACCATGTTTCAGGTAGAACTGGAGAATGGGCATAGGGTGCTTGCGCATATCAGCGGCAAGCTGAGACAGAATTTCATCCGTATTTTGCCGGGAGATAAAGTTACCTTGGAGCTGTCGCCTTATGATTTGTCGAAGGGGCGGATTATTTGGAGGGACAAGTAGGGCGGACTGTGGGGTTTGCGAGGGGGATTTGCAGATTGGGTTTGGGGCGGTATTTGGTTTTGGGGAACCGGTACCGTTCTTTTTTTGAGAGGCGGACGCATCAGCCGTGGAGCCCTGCCGTTCCGGCGGCTTTCCGGCCGGCTCCGTGTCCCCTCCGTGGGGCGGCGGCCGTATGCGGCTTTCTGATTTCCATATCAAAAATGGGGTATTTCTAACTGTTTTTCCTACCGTCTTGCTGCCACGGCGGCTAAACTCCCTTCGGTCAGACAACGCCGCCTGAAACGGCA
>CAJTVK010000114.1 GCA_910579645.1 uncultured Lachnospiraceae bacterium
GCCCTGCCATAGTCACTTATTGTTCTCTGAATTTTCTTTCGGCTCCCCGGCATTCCTGCCGCGGACACCTTCCGGAATCTTCAGGGTTGCATTGCTGTTTAGTTGTCAAGGTTCCTTGCTGTTTTGCTGCCGTTTTATTTTGTATCTCGCCGGCAACGAAATTGAGTATAGCACCCATGGTAAGAGTTGTCAATAACTTTTTTAAAATTTTTTTTATTTTTTTTCTGTTATTTATATGAATCTATATATTGTGTCTTTCATATTTACTCTCTACAATTTATAGTTTTGTTTTGGACAGTGATATTTTTGCAAAAATTGATTTCCGTGACATTAAGCCAAGTGGCCTAAGTACGCTCCGGAGCATGTTTAAAAAATCAATCTTGCCATCTGCACACGCTCTAAAGCCTTAGGCCTACAATCCAATTCGCAATATAATTTTTATTATAAATATCGACAAGCAGCTTACTCTCTTTTATCAAAGCCATCATCCGGCTCCCAAAGTTCCCCGTAGGAAAGCTTTCGATTATTATACAAAAAATCCAAAACATGATAACAAGCTCCAACCCCCCTGCCGCTGCACCAAGCAGCCTGTCAGCTATTCTAATCAGCGGCAATCCTGCCAGAGTCTCTATGGATTTCATTATCATATTTAAAAGTTTGTACGCTATACTGACAGCCAACAGCAGTAAAACAGACGCAATGGTTGTCTTTATGTTCTTTTCCCAAACACTGGCAATCAGCAAAAATACTGCTGCCAGCACAATAAGCGCCATAAACAGCGAAACCACTTTGCTCATTTCTTTTGCTAACCCACTCCTGAATCCTTTCCATATTCTCCAAATCATAAGTATGACAAAAATTACAACTAATAAGTTCACTGATTTTCCCTCTATTTCATTTCCATTACTTTCATTGCATCCTGAGTCATAACGAGGAATCGATTTCTCTTTTTGGTCGGTGTGAGCAAATATACCGTCTCTTCAAATTTACCTGAAAACCGTTCCACCCCATGCATATTGTTGATGCTGTACTCCGTGCTGCTAAAAATAATGTATTCATCTTCATCAAAAACGATATCGGTATATTCCATGTCAAAACTCTTCCTGTTTATCAGCCTGCCGGTTCCGTCATATATGTCCAGACGGTATTTTCCGTCATTCTCCGTATTAAGAAAAACCAAACCGACATATTTCTCCGTATAAAAAATACTTTGCACTTCTTCGTTCAGAAGATTCTCCTGTGCGCTGAGCGGCTTTTCACTCCCGGAGAAAAACATAATCCGGTCGTCCGATACCGCAAATGCCGTATTGCTGTTCATAAAACGGATAAAAGGCACTACATTTCCCTGATAGTCATACCCGCTCACAAAACGGTCCGCAGACAAGTTTTGCCCGACTTCCCCGAAATTGTGGAATGCGATGGATGTTTTCATCTTTCCGCTGTCTACATACAGATAGGATATCGCCAACAATTCCCCATTGGGCGAAATGCTTATGTCAACAGGATATCCTGACTTGTCCATTGTGGTTTCGCTTTCCACCAGTTCATTTCCCTTTGAATCATACAAATTAATTCTGGTAATCCTCGCATCGTCCAATATCACTGCCACAATCCCGTTGGCTGAGACACGGAATTTCCTAATCGGAAGGTTTGTGGTAACCTCTCCGCGGCTCCCCTCCGTGTCCATTATGTAAATCGTGCGTCCATTGTAATCACCAATCGCAACTACCGAACCATTAATGTCCACCATAGGATTCTGCATTTCATAAGTCTGATTCCAAAGCACAATCCCTCTGCTGTCCATACAGTTTGCCCCGTCTTTACTATAGGTCAGAATGTTATTCCCAAGCGCCAGATAAGCAGAGCCCTCTACCTTCGGCACCGGAATGGAACTTATGACCACGCCTTCTTCATATTCCCTGTTCTGCCAGCTTACAATCGCCATAAGCACCGTGGCAGCCACCAGCGCAGCCACAAGAACGCCTCTGTAAAAAATCGTCAGCTTATGTCCCCTTATTCTCTCTTTATAATTAATAATGCGCTCCCTCTTTTCCTTTCTGCCTTTGGAGCGCAAATATTCCCTGACACTCGCCATTTTCTCTCCATTTCCGTATGATATATGTGGCCATATATTTTATCCGCCGGAGCATGCCTGGCATTGCTTCTCCGTAAGCTTATAAGGCGCACCCCGTTTTTCATCGTTTCATCAGAATTACATTTTCTTAATTTTAACATACTTAATGAACGGCTTCAATTCCTTTCCTCACTATCTATCATTTCCCCCGTCATAACCGCCGTCCGGATGAAATCATTGAGTTTGTCAAAACTGTTCACCGTCATTACCGCAATGGCACAAAATATAATAAAAATACAGATTACTGCCATCCGCACCCAAAGAAACGGCGACTTTCCCGGCCTCCTCTCCCTGTTGCTCAGCGCTACCAGTTCCGCCGTTTCGTCAAGACCGCATATTTCTTTCCCTCCGTCGGGCACTGCTCTTGCGTCGGGCAGAAGATTCTTTTTCTCCGTGCTCTGCTGCTTTTTCCGCCGCTGTCTTTCATAAAGTTCCCCAAGACACTCTTTCATCTTATCTTCCGCATCGAAAAAAACATAATATCCCGTCAATGTCTGCCCTGTCCCCCGATCACCCAGAACAATCCCTCCGGTTTCCGGATCCAGATGCCCCAATTTCCTATAGCTGCCGGGAATCATCGGTTTTGTTTCTGCTTCCCCGGCTCTGCCGGCTTCTATGGACGCTTTCCCTTTTCTCTCCCCTCCTGCGCCCTCCTCCGGAAGGCCTTGTCCCTTCTGCCTGCATATGCCATAGATTAAATATATTTCCGCACCTCCGCTTATCTCCTTTTTGCCATACAGGACGGTTTCCGTACCGCTATCCTCTTCCTCCTCACAGGCCGTCAGATATTGAAGGACATAGTCTTCTATGTATACTATTCTCGCTTTATCAATTGTCCCGACTGCCCTGACTGCTTTTGGCAAAGCCATGGCCATCCCACCTTTCCGAATACCATATTTATAGTTCTGTCCGCTGTTGCGGTTATTATATCACTTTATACAAAACATATTTTATCGCAAACTGTCGAGGGCAGGCGGCTTTTTTTCGACCATAAAACCCCGCTGCAGGCAGCGGGGTCTTCCATTCATGCTTATCCTTATCTTGCTTCAAATTGGTATACCGTAACCGTATCGTAATCCCTTTCCGGCCCAAACACCGCAGAGGGGAACTCGGGTTTATTGGGCGTATCCGGATAATACTGGGTCTCAAGGCACAGTCCGGTTCTTTTCTTATAAACGGCTCCGCCTTTCCCCTTCTCTTCCGTCTGGAAATTACCGGCATAAAACTGAACGCCGGGCAAATCCGTATAGACTTTCATGACGCGTCCACTGACGGGTTCTTCCACCGTTGCTATATGGCGCAGTGTTCCCGCTTCGCCGTCCAACACCCAATTATGGTCATATCCCCCGTTCAGCGTCAATTGCCTGAAATCCGTATCTATCCTGTCTCCGATTCTTCTTGGCACGGTAAAGTCCATAGGAGTCCCCTCTACCGGCGCTATCTCACCGGTGGGGATTGCCCCTTCGGCAACAGGTGTATATTCGGCAGCATTTATTGTCATAATATGATCCTCAATGCCGCCCGCTCCGTGCCCTGCCAAATTAAAGTAAGTATGATTCGTCATATTGATGATGGTACGCTTATCGCTGGTGGCATGGTAATGGATTCTCAGTTCATTATTTTCCGTAAGTGCATAAGTTACCTGTACTTTTTTCTTCCCCGGAAATCCCATCGTTCCGTCCATGTCCTCCAGCCGGAACGTCACGCTGTCCGTTCCTTCCACCGCATCCCACACTCTTTTGTGATATCCCAAATCCGCATGGCTGTGCAGGTTATTCTTCCCATCATTTACATCCAGCCGATAGGTCACGCCGTCCAAGGAAAATGCGGCATTGCCCACCCGGTTGGCATTGGGTCCGATTGTCGCCCCGTAATTTGCCTTATTTACATAATATCCGTCTAAATTATCATAGCCAAGAACCACATCTTCCGGCTGCCCGTTTTTGTCCGGAACATAAAGACGCACCAAAACCGCGCCATAATTTATGACTTCCGCCTTCATTCCCCTGCCGTTTTCAATACTATACTGATATATCTGCGTACCGTCTTTCATAGTGTCAAATAACGTTTTCCGAATCCCCATTGCATACCTCCGTAATCTTTTATGCTCTCCCCGAATCTTAAAGGCACTTCGTATCTATAATTCCGTCCTGCCCTCCAAAGCCCGCAGCAAAGTCACCTCGTCAATATATTCCAAATCGCCCCCCACCGGAACCCCACTGGCAATTCTTGTCACTTTGATGCCCGTGGGCTTAATAAGCTTCGCTATATACATAGCTGTCGTCTCTCCCTCCAAGCTGGAATTGGTGGCTATGATCACTTCGGCAATCTCCCCTTCCAGCCGGTGCATCAGCTCTTTCAGCCGGATATCATTAGGCCCAATGCCCAGCATGGGAGAGATGGCTCCGTGCAGCACATGATATACACCGCCATACTTTCCGGTTTTTTCATAAGCCGCAAGATCACGTGCATTCTCCACCACCATTATTGTTCCGTGGTCCCTCTTTTCATCGGCACAGACAGGGCATAATTCCTGATCCGTAAGGGTAAAGCACCCTGCGCAGTATCTTACGTTTTCTTTGGCTTCTATCATGATTTTAGCCAGCCGTTCCACCCTTTCCTTCGGCATGTTAATCAGATGAAACGCCAGTCTCTGCGCTGATTTTGTGCCGATTCCGGGCAATCCTGCCAGCTCGTCAATCAGTTTATTGATATGTCCGCTATACAAGTCCATCAGAAGGGCAGTCCTCCTCCTAAGCCCAATCCGCCCGTCATCTTATTCATGATTTCCGCATTGGCCTCATCCGCTTTGCGGAGCGCTTCATTCGTCGCCGCAACGACCAAATCCTCCAGCATCTCAATATCTTCCGGATCCACTACCTCTTCCGAAAGCTTTACTTTCACAACTTCCTTCTTCCCCGTCACTGTCACTTCCACGGCACCGCCGCCTGCGGCAGCCGTAAATTCCTTTGTCTCCATTTCCTTCTGGCTTTCTTCCATCTGACGCTGCATGCGCTGTGCCTGCTTCATCAGATTGTTCATGTTGCCCGGCATGCCGCCCGGAAAACCACCTCTTCTTGCCATTTTCTTTCCTTCCTCCTGTTCCGCCCTGCATCAGCCGACTTATCTCCGTTCCCAAAGGCAATATTTCGGCGGCAGTTCCGATTAATTTTCCTCAACTTCAATTTCCATATGGATTACTTGGCTTAAATCAATATAGACATCCTCGAATTCCCTGCTATCTCCTATCGCCTGCACTTCAATCTCAATCTCCCTCTGTACGGCTTCACCGATAAGCCGCTGAAGCTGTTCCTTATTCTCTTGGTTTTTCAGATAGTCGGAAACCAAGCCGTCAGGCACCACTATCTGAAGCCGATTATCGCCGCCCAGGCTTAAGCGCGCATTCTTCATATAAGTTTTCATCGGCTGTTCCATATCAGTGACAATGGAATTCCATCTTTCCACAACCCTTTTTACGTCTTCAGGTATTGCCCTGGGAAGTTCCGGTTTCCGCATGCCGGATGCTTTCTGCGGCTCCTGCGTTCCGATTCCTGCCGCACCGCTGCCCTGCACCGCAGCGGCAGGCACGCCTTTTTCCATCTTTTTCTCCAAATCCCGTATCCTGCAGAGCAAAGATTCCGTATCCTTTTCCATCCCCGGCCTGCACAGCTTAATCAGTGCCACTTCAATCAATATCCGCTTCTGAGCCGCATAGCGGATACGTCCGGACAATTCGGAAAAAATGCGGATAAAGCGGATAAGCGTATCCATATCCGCCATCTGTGCCTCCTCCTTCAGCCTTGCCAAATTTTCCGTAGAAACGTCAATGACATCCTCTATGCCGTCGGAGCTTTGCACCAAAAGCAAATTTCTCAGATACCATGTAAAATCACTGACAAACTGGGAAAGCTCCCTTCCCTGGATAACGATTTCTTCCAACAGCCCGATACATCCTGTCACATCCTCCTTCAGCACCATCCCAAACAGCCTGCCAAACACCGTTGTATCCACTGCCCCAAGGATTTCCAGCACTTTGTCATAGGTAAGTTCCTCCCCGAAATGAAACGCGATGCATTGATCCAGAAGGCTAAGGGCATCCCGCATAGAACCGTCCGCCGCCTTGGCAATATAGCGCAGCGCCCTTTCTTCTGCCTGCACTCCTTCCGTCCGCATCAGTTCCTGCAGCCGTGCCGAAATGGTTTCTATCGTAATGCGCTTAAAGTCATATCTTTGACATCTGGACAGAATCGTAATCGGTATTTTATGCACTTCCGTAGTAGCCAAGATAAAAATAACATAGGACGGCGGTTCCTCCAAAGTCTTCAGCAAGGCATTGAAGGCCCCTATGGAAAGCATATGAACCTCATCTATAATATAAACCTTATATTTTCCTTCCGCCGGTGAATATGACACTTCATCTACGATTTCCCGTATATTGTCCACGCCGTTGTTGGAAGCGGCGTCTATCTCGATGACATTCATGCTGGCTCCCGACGCGATTGCCCGGCAGAGCGCGCATTGCCCGCAAGGGCTGCCGTCTGCCGGGTTTTCACAATTTACCGCTTTGGCAAGAATCTTCGCAACCGTCGTCTTGCCCGTCCCGCGGGTGCCGCAAAAGAGGTATGCATGTCCGATACGGCCTGCCTTTATCTGATTTTTCAAAGTAGTCACAATATGTTCCTGCCCCTTCACATCTTCAAAGCTTTGGGGACGGAACTTTCGGTATAACGCTGTATAAGACATACCAAACCTCTTTTCTTGCCATAATCCGTTATTATTTCCATAAACGGCCGTCTTATGACGGCCAAGGACAATATGGCTTACCCTTTGTCAGTCGCCGAAGCAGATACCCAGCATTTTTGCCTCTTTCACGATGCTGGCATCCGGAGCAACCATCTTCAGCTTGCCTGCCACTTCCTCCAACGGCACTTTCACGATTTCACGGTTCTTATAGCCTACCATAAAGCCGTACTCCCCGTTCAGTATCATCCTTCCCGCCTCGGAGCCGAGCCTGCTGGCAAATACTCTGTCATAAGGGCAGGGGCTGCCGCCGCGCTGTGTATGCCCGGGCACCGTCACCCTGACTTCATGGCCGCTTCTCTCCTGAATCTGCTGCGCAATCTCATAGGACACCGACGGGAACTTATAATTCTTCATCTTTTCCTTGTACTCTTTCTTGGATAATTTCGCATCGGCCTTGGAAATTGCGCCTTCCGCCACCGCAAGGATTGTGAACTTGCTTCCGTTCCGGTTTCTCTCTTCAATTTTATCTATTACCTTATCAATGTCATACGGAATCTCCGGAATAAGGATAATGTCCGCGCCGCCTGCTATCCCTGCATTCAAGGTAAGATAGCCCACTTTATGCCCCATGACTTCCACGATAAATACCCTGCCGTGGGATGCGGCCGTAGTATGGATGCAGTCAATGGCATCCGTCGCGATATTTACGGCACTCTGGAAGCCGAAGGTCATATCCGTCCCCCAAAGGTCGTTGTCAATTGTCTTCGGCAGCGTAACTACATTCAGCCCTTCGCTGCGGAGCAGGTTCGCAGTCTTGTGCGTGCCGTTCCCGCCCAAGATAACAAGGCAGTCCAAGCGAAGCTTATAATAATTCTGCTTCATTGCTTCCACTTTATCCAAGCCATTTTCATCCGGGTCTTTTATTGTCTTAAACGGAGTTCTGGAACTTCCGAGTATCGTGCCGCCCTTCGTCAGCACGCCGGAGAAATCGCGCCCTGTGAGCATACGGAAATTACCGTAAATCAGCCCTCTGTACCCTTCCAGGAACCCATACATCTCCACTTCTTCCCCACTGTTAAAAATACATTTTGCCACTCCGCGCATTGCCGCATTCAATGCCTGACAGTCGCCACCGCTGGTCAACATTCCTATTCTCTTCATCTGACACCCTCCTAAAACTGTTGTCGGCTTATGTAAAGCCTGTCTTTTCTCAATGTCATTAACTTAAGTCGCAGGCTGCGTCAGGAATGATGTTTTTATTCGGACCTTCGAAAAACGCCGGCACTTAGGCACTGCATTTTAGTGCCTTAGTACCGCTGCGTTTGCCGCAGAGCAAAAGCGTGTCCGAATAAAAGCATCATTCCTGACGCAGCCTGCGGCTTAAGCTAATGACATTGTGTCTTTTCTCCATTTCCCATTATATAATAATTTACTTTTTCCCACAACTAAGTTTTTTGTATCCGCCCGAAAAGTTTGTATCGTTTAAAATTCTAAAAATTTTGAAAGTATTTTGGAAAATTCCTTGATTTTATGAATTTTTTATGATATTATTTACAACTGAAATCTCTGGATTTTCTTCATCCGTTCTCTGTCAGGATTATTATGGGGACTGATGCTGTAGCTATAGTACGGAGAGTTATCGAAGCGGTCATAACGAGCTGCACTCGAAATGCAGTTGTCCTTTACAGGGCACGTGGGTTCGAATCCCACACTCTCCGCTTGGTTGAACCCCCGGTGTTTATGCAGGATATTCAATTCTCCGCATAGACACCGGGGGTTTGAATTATTACTGATAATGCAGAAGCAAGACCAACAGGCTCTATCAGCTTTGAAGACTTTCGCCTTAATTATACAGGAATGCGTGGTATCATGCTGCCGTGGGAATCAATCGGGTTACATTAGGGAAACGCTGCGTTTGCCGCAGTGAGAAAGCGCATCCGAATAAAAACATCATTTCGGCCTATCTTCTCAGCGCATCGGAGTAAATGCCCCTGCTTTATCCGTATTTATGAAAGCATCCCCTCTTTCAGCACATTATGGTCACGCAGCACTTTTTCTATCACGGTGCCTTTTATCACATGGAGAATGGGTTTCTTCAATACATTGAGAGGGCCGGGAAGTTCCATTTCCAACGGTGATTTTCCGTCCATCAGTTTTACTGTACTGTCCAGCAGTTCCCGGATATCATATACGCTGCCCCATACTTCCGGCACGCCGCGGTCTACCCCAAGAAGTCCGTATACCGCTTCCATGGCTGTCCTTACCGAATATTCCGTGGTAAACACAGTATCCCTCGGAGTCTCTGCAAACTGCCCTAAAAATGCAAAGTTCACGCATCCGTCGGGAATGACATCCGGGCGGTCGCCTTTTGCCCTGGGCATAAAGAATGCCGTAATGTATGGCATCATGGTCGGCACGCATACCGCGCTGTTTTCTGCCAAATCCGGAATTTCTTCCTCCGGCACGCCCAGATGATACAGCCATTCTTCCGTAATTTCTTTACCGGTGCATTCCCGCATCGGTTTTTTTATGAAATCGCCGGGCACATCGGTGAACAGGCCGTACACCCATACACACACTTTGTCCTTATCCTGCTCTTTGAACTGCCCCTGCCTGTTGATGGTCCAGCTCATCAGCCAGCCGGAATCCTGGCAGCTGACAATGCCTCCGGTCACTACCTTCCCGCTCTTTGGGTCACGCTTGCAGATATTGGTGATATATGGCAGGATTTTGTCGTCCAAAGTTGTGACGGTAGCCGATTCCCAGTTTGTTTTTGCCACATCGGAGCAGAATTTCTCCGGATGCCCGAAAGCAGGGTCTTGCTTTGCAATGTTTTTCCACAGGCTCCAGCATCCGCTGGTCCTAACTTCCGCATCCCCATTGGGCGCATGGTTCTGGTCGCCGTATACAGTGCCTTCCGTACAGCTTCCGTTGGTCACGAACACAAGGTCATTTTCGGTCAGGGTAATCCCCTTTTCTACTCCTTTCACCTTACATTCAATAGCCTTGGCCACTTTTTTCCCGTTATTCTTCTCAAAAATTACATTAGTCACTTCCGTGCCGAACTGGAAGTCAACGCCTGCTTCCTCCAGATATTTCTGCATCGGAAGAATCAGTGATTCATACTGATTGTACTTTGTGAACTTCAATGCGCTGAAATCCGGAAGTCCTGCAATATGATGAATGAATCTCTGGAAATAGAGTTTCATTTCCAATGCACTATGCCAGTTTTCAAAGGCAAACATTGTCCTCCAATATAACCAGAAGGTAGAGTCGAATACTTCTTTGTCAAATACATCTTCTATCGTCTTATCGTATAGGTCCTCATCCTTCGTCATAAACAGCTTCATAATTTCCATGCAGCCCTTCTGGCTCAGATTGAATTTTCCGTCCGTATGGGCATCTTCACCACGGTTGACAGTCGCCCTGCAGAGGGAATAATTGGGATCCTCTTTATTCAGCCAGTAATATTCGTCCAATACGGATACTCCCGGCGTCTCTATGGACGGAATGCTGCGGAACAAATCCCAAAGACATTCAAAATGGTTTTCCATCTCCCGCCCGCCGCGCATTATATATCCTCTTGAGGCATCGTAGATTCCGTCACAGGCTCCCCCTGCTATGTCCATAGCTTCCAAAATATGAATCTGCGAGCCAGGCATCTGCCCGTCACGCACCAGGAAGCATGCCGCGGACAATGCTGCCAGCCCGCTTCCTACTATATATGCACTCTTCCCGTCCACTCCTTCCGGTTTCCTAGGTCTTGCAAATGCTTCATAATTTCCGTTCGCATAGTAAATCCCTTTGCTGTTCTTCTCGTTTTTCCCTCTTTCCGTGTTGCGGTATTCCTCTTTTTCCGCCGCGGCATGAGATGCTCTCTCTTCCGCTTTCTTTTCTGCTTTTTTATGATTTTTTGCTGCAATTGCCGCCGCGCCTGCACCTGCCGCCAATGCCGCTACACCCAGTCCGATATTCTTCTTGCTTGCCATATTCATTTCCACCTTTCCGATTAATGTTTATTTTGTCCATGTCCCTATCTTATTCTATCCACTTTTCTTTTTCTATTTACAAAACAGGCGGAATGATAAAAAACTTATCATTCCGCCTGTTTTGATATAACGAATCCCTATCATTCAATGCCTATTGGCTTTTTCACCCGTTCAAAATTATGGATGGAGTTTGTAATGTTTCCCCGAAGCGCAATGCTCATTTTTTTCACAATCGCTTTATAATCCTCCTTCATGCCATGGTCAATCCAGTCCAGAATGACCCCAACAAAACCATATTTATAAAATCCGGCAATAAACGCCTTATCCTCCTCCGCCAAATCCGTCCCTACGCATATCTCGCCGACCACGTCCGCAATCAGCCCATAAGTAAGCTTATACAGATAATTCTCTATTTTTTCCTTGCGGACGGAACGGTAAACATTGAGGATAAACGGCTTATTCTCTAAAACCGCTTCGAAAATCTGAAGCATCCCTTCCTGCCAGGTATCATATGTTTTCTTTCCCTGAAGCGCGCGCCTGCCGTCTTCTATGCATACCCATTCCACCAAGTCATAAATATCCTTAAAATGATAATAGAACGACATCCTGCTGATGCCGCAGTCCGCTGTCAGGTCATTAATCGTTATTTTATCCAACGGCTTATGAAGCAGCATGTTCTTCAACGATGCTTCCAAGGCCAATTTGGTCGTATTTGGCATAACTATCTCCTAGAGCCTTTCAGCCGGAACATGCAGGTCAGATTTTTCAGCACATTAGCCTGTGCGCTAAGCTGCTCGCTGGTTGCCGCACTCTCCTGCGCCGTGGCGGAATTGGTCTGTACCACGCTGGAAATCTGGCTGATGCTTTCCTGAATGTCGGCAATGGACTGTGCCTGTGTCCGGGATGTCTCTGCAATATGATTTGTCGTTTCCATAACTTCGCTTGCCCCGGCCACGACGGAAGCCAGCTGAGATGCGGTTTCGTTCACTATCATCGTGCCATGCTCTACCTTTTCTATGGAACGTTCTATCAATTTGGCGGTAGACTTGGAGGCATCCGCACTCTTGCTCGCCAATGCCCGCACTTCTTCTGCCACTACGGCAAATCCTTTCCCTGCCTCGCCTGCCCTGGCCGCTTCCACTGCGGCATTCAGCGCAAGAATATTGGTCTGGGAAGCAATGCTCTCGATTGTCTTAATAATCTTACTGATTTCATTGGAACTGTCGTTAATTTCCTGCATAGCATCAATCATTTCCTGCATCTTCTGATTGCTTTCCATAATCTGCTGCCCAACCAGTTCCACATACTTACTTGCCTGCTCCGCATTTTCTGCCGACTGCGTCACATTCTGGGAAATTTCCCGCATATTCATCTCCAATGCTTCCACCGTGCTCGCCTGCTCTACCGCCCCCTGGCTCAATGCCTGTGCGCCGACGGATACTTGGTCGGCACCGCCGGAAACATATTCCGTGCTTTCCACAATCTGGGTCATAGTATTGTTCAGCTTCGTAAGTATGCCATCCAGTGATTTTTTTATGGAGGTAAAATCCCCCACATAATCCTGCTTTGTCCCGGCCGTCAGGTCGCCGTCCGAAATAGACGCAAGAATCGAAGAAATTTCACCTATGTACCCTCTCAGAGTTTGTATCATATTCTTAAAAATTACTCCCAAGTGCCCTATTTCATCATTGGAACGTATATTCACTTCTACCTGCTGATTGGAACCCAGTCCCAGCTCCCCCCGCTCCATAGTCTGAGCCAGATTCGTCAGTTTTGACAACGGCTTGGAAACGGAATGAACTATGAAAAATGACATAATCAATACACTGACGGCAACCAGGGCACATCCTACCCAAACAGCCATCCGTACGGTTTCGTCAATCTGCTTGGTAGCCGTTTCCACGGAAATGCCGCAAAAAATCAGCCCGTCAATCTGCCCGTTCTCATCTCTGGTAGGCACATAAGAACAAAGATGCTCTACCCCAAAAATATCCATGGTTCCTACATAACTCTCTCCCTGTTCCAATATTTTCACCTTCAGGTCCTCGGAAAGCTTTGTCCCTACGGCACGCTCCCCGTCTTTCATAATCGTGGTGTATGCCCTTTCGTCCCCGCGGAAAATAGTAAACTCACAGCGCATCAGTTCTTTCAGTTCGTCCAGCACCACTGTCTTATCTTCCGGCCCTTGGTAATCATCCAGTTCGTATGCCAGCACATTCGTTCCGTTGACACAGCGGTCATGCAGCATATCCATCGCCAAGCCGGTAAACATGGTCACACACAACCGTACTACCAGAAAAATGCTGACTGCCAGCAGACAGACTACAATTAAGTTTACCTTGCTCCCTAAACGGTGTACTTTTCTGTTTTTTTCATCCTTCATCTCAATCCCTTGCCTTTCTTGTCTCCTGCATTTTCAGATTGCAGACAAATTTTTTCCACCTGTGCGGTTGCAATATGGCTAGGAGCGGCAATAAAGCAACAGAAATATAATTCCCATATTCTTCCATCTGCGTTATAATGATTTCATAGTATTGCTGACAGCATGAACGGAGGAGTATTTGGGATGAAAGTAAAATTTACTGCTGAAATCATAGATGATGATGGAAACGTAGTTGGAAAACGCACCAGTGAGGAAGGGGGCATACCTTCCATGGAAACATTTGATATTTCCACCAGGGAAGGATTCTTAAGGGATTTCGACCTGCTGGAAAAGGCGGTACTGAAAGCAAGGAACCAGATCGGGGCAGATGCTGCAGATGAGATCCTTAAGGG
>CAJTVK010000115.1 GCA_910579645.1 uncultured Lachnospiraceae bacterium
AACGCAGCGGTACTAAGGCACTAAAGTACAGTGCCTAAGTACCGGCGTTTTTCGAAGGTCTGAATGATATATATAGTTCCGGAGACAGGCCGGGAAGCCGCAAACGGACACGGCGCACGGTACGGCAGCGGCATATCCCCGCGCCCCCAAGGCCGCCATACCATTTCCGGCGCGTCCTCCCCCCTTAAAGCAACACCTCCTCCATCATCCCCAACACCTTTTCCGCCATCCCAAGCAACTGTTCCGCATCCCGTTCCACCATACCATACCTCTTATACTTCAGCAGAAACATCGGCCCCCCTTTCGCGGCAAAAGTCAGTTTCGGACATCTCTTCAGTAAATCCGGTATCTCCTCCGTCTTAATTTCCGCATTGGCATTCAGCAGAAACCGTATTTCCTCATTTTTCCCCCGCACCTCGGACATATATAGCCGATGAGCCTGCACGCGGATTAAGGCAATGCGCAGCAAGTTATCCACGGATTTGGGTATTTCCCCGAAACGATCCAGCAGTTCTTCCTTCATATCCTCACTCTCCGCCTGATTTTCTATGCCCGCTATCCTCTTATAGATATCCAGTTTCTGATATTCGTTGACAATATAGGACGGCGGTATGAAAGCATCCACGTCCAAATCCACCGTCGTGCTGAAATCCTCTTTCGTCTGAATCCCTTTCAAAGTTTTTACCGCTTCGTTCAGCATTTTACAGTATAAATCATACCCCACTGCCTGCATATGCCCATGCTGCCTGGCTCCCAGCAGGTTGCCTGCCCCCCGGATTTCCAAGTCGCGCATGGCAATTTTAAACCCGCTGCCCAAATCAGTGAATTCCCGGATAGCCGCCAGACGTTTCTCCGCAATCTCCTTCAGCATCTTGTCCCTCCGGTACATAAGGAACGCATAGGCCGTGCGGTTGGAACGCCCTACCCGGCCTCTTAACTGGTAAAGCTGAGAAAGCCCCATGTTATCGGCATCGTGGATAATCATTGTGTTGACATTGGAAATGTCCAAACCGGTCTCTATAATTGTAGTAGATACCAGTACGTCGATTTCCCCGTCGATAAATTCATACATAATCTTTTCCAATTCATGCTCTTTCATCTGCCCATGGGCAAAGGACACATTGGCTTCTGGCACCAAAGCCGCTATTTTCACCGAAATATCGGCTATGCTGCTGACACGGTTATAGACATAATATACCTGCCCCCCTCTGGACAGTTCCCTTACAATGGCCTCCCGCACCATTTCTTCATTATATTCCATCACATATGTCTGGATCGGAAGCCTGTCTTCCGGCGCCTCCTCCAACACGCTCATATCCCGGATACCAATCAGGCTCATATGCAGCGTCCTCGGGATCGGCGTGGCCGTCAGCGTCAGCACATCCACTGTCTCTTTCATCTTCTTAATCTTCTCTTTATGCGCCACGCCGAACCGCTGCTCTTCGTCTATAATCAGCAAGCCTAAATCTTTAAAAACCACATCCTTAGACAAAACCCGGTGCGTGCCGATTACAATATCCACCATCCCTTTCCGTAAGTCTTCCACTGTCTTTTTCATTTCCGTCTGTGTCCGGAAACGGGACATCAAATCTACCCTTACCGGAAAATCTTTCATCCTCTGCACGAAAGTATTATAGTGCTGCTGCGCCAAAATCGTGGTAGGCACCAGATAAACCACCTGCTTTCCCTCCTGAATGGCCTTGAAGGCCGCCCGGATGGCGATTTCCGTTTTTCCGTATCCCACGTCGCCGCAGATCAGCCGATCCATGATTTTCCTGCTTTCCATGTCTGCCTTAGTGTCCGCAATCGCCGCCAGCTGGTCTTCCGTTTCTTCATAAGGGAACATTTCCTCGAATTCCTGCTGCCATACCGTGTCCTTCCCATAGACATAGCCTTCCTGCTGCTGCCGTGCCGCATACAGTTCCACCAAGTCCTTTGCCACTTCGTTGACCGCACCCTTTACTTTGCTCTTTGTCCGGTTCCATTCCTGTGTCCCCAGTTTATTCAGCTTGGGTTTATGGGCATCTGCGGATGCATATTTCTGGATGACATCCAGGCCGGTGGCCAGAATATAAAGATTTCCGCCGTCTCGGTATTCTATCTTCATATAATCCTTGACGACTTTCTCCACCTCCACTTTCTCAATGCCTTTATATATTCCCAAGCCATGGCTTTCATGCACTACATAATCTCCCACCTTCAGATCCGCAAAATCATTAATCTTCTGGCCTTCATACTTTTTCTTTTTTTTCTTTTTCTTCTTTTCCGTGCCGAAGATATCCGTTTCCGATATGACCACAAATTTTATCAGCGGATATTCAAAGCCCTTCAGCGCATGGCCGTAAAAGGTCATAATTTCCCCCGGCTGAATCTCGCGGAACGGGTCTTCGCTGTAAAAACTGGTCAGTTCCTCTTCCCGCAGATCTTCCGCCAGTCTCTTCGCCCTGGTTCTGGAACCGGACAGGAGCAGCACACGGAAACCGTTTTTCCGGTACCTTTTCAGATCCTTTACCAATGCTTCAAAGCTATTATTATAAGAAGCAACGCTTTTTGCCCCGATATCAAATTTCCTGCCTGCCTTAAGCAGCGTATTCTTCATGTCAATGGCGGAAAGCATCACCACCCGGTTGGACGATATTTTTGCCATGACTTCTTCCACGCCATATAGGATTTCCGTCTGTGCCGGCAAGGCATAACCTTTTTCCAGACGGTGCATCATGCTCTCCCGAAACTCCGTCTCCACCGCATCGGCATGTTCTTTCACTCTTGCCGGCTCATCAATGAAAATGCAGCATTTTTCCTTCTCAAACAACTCGGTAAAGGAAACCGTCTCGGGGTAAAAACAGCGGATATAGCTTTCCAAGTTCACGGAAGTGCGCAGTTCCGACAGCTGTTCCTTCAGTTCTTTTACCTGAAGCGTAATACGGTGCGCTTCCTCCGTCTTAAAATCTTCCCTCATTTTTTCACTGCATGCTTTCGCCTCTGCCTCAATCCGTTCCATCCCGCTTTTCAGTTCCGCTTCCGTCAGCACCATCTCCGTGGCAGGATAAATCCGGATGGACTGGAGATTTTCAATGGAACGCTGGCTTAAGATATCAAAGCTGCGGATAGACTCCACCTCTTCCCCCCACAGTTCAATCCGATAGGGATTTTCCTCCGTCAAGTCATAAATATCCACAATGCCTCCCCGGATGCTGAACTGCCCCGGCGATTCCACCTGATAGTTCTTCTCATACCCCATTTCCACCAGCCTGGCCGCCAGTTCCTGCTCATTGACCGATGACTGGTACCCGATGGCCACCACATTCTTTTCCAAGGCTTTCAGCGGAACCTGCGGGGTCATTAAACTGCCGAAAGTGGTCACTACGGTCAGAGGCCTCCCCTCTATAATCCGGCGCAGCGCCCTCACCCGCTCTTTCACCAGCTGATTTCCGTGAATATCCGCCTGATAAAAAATCAGGTCTTTCGCCGGATACATAATGACATTTCTGTCATAAAGCCGGTAATCTTCATAAATCTCCCTTGCCCGCAAATCACTGAAAGTAACGATTATTTTATACTTCAGCCCCAGCCCGTCGCACAAGCCGTATACCATATGCATTTTCTGCGAATCCACGCAGCCTGTCAGAGCTGCCGCCGTACCTGTCTTTTTCAGATACTTTTCAATCTCTTCAAATTCTCCCAGTTCATGCAAAGGTGCCGTAAATGTCCTCATCCTATAACCATGCCTTTCTCCAAATTCATTGCTTTCCGCCCGATTCCCCATCCGCCTGCACTTTGCGGTTAAATACATTCATTGCCGCGTCCGGCCCTTCCGTCACCGTCAGCCCCACTGCCTGTACGGCCTTTCCCACTGCTTCATCCATCACTGCTCTTTCTTCCTTATTAAAATGTCCCAGCACCCAATCCGCCAAATCATATGCTTTCGGCTTTTCCCCTACTCCCAGCCGAATCCTCCTAAAATTCTCCGTACCCAACATTTTAATGATATTTTTCAGTCCGTTATGGCCTCCCGCGCTGCCTTTTTTCCGCACCCGCAGCTGCCCCGGCGGCAGGCTCACGTCATCCGATATGACAATAAGATCCTGTTCCGCATCTGCCTTATAATAATCCACCGCCATCCGCAGGCTCTCCCCACTCAGGTTCATATAAGTCAGCGGCTTCATTAAAATTACTTTCTGCCCCTCGATATACCCCTTGCCGAGCAAGGCTTTATGTTTTAATTCCAACACACTGATATTATACTTCTCCGCCAAAGCATCTATCACCTCATAACCCACATTATGGCGGGTATTGCCGTATTCTTTTCCCGGATTTCCTAATCCTGCTATGATATACATATTCCGTTTCCTCACTTTCCCGTTCTGCCTTTGCAGTATACGACGACAAGCCACGGCATCGATGCCGTGACTTATTCATTACATTCCCCTTTGTGGGCTTTTCTCCCCGAAGCTATGCCGGAAAATCTGTGCCGGAAAATTTTCCCTTGACTGTATGTTTAGTAATTATCTGATGCAATTGGCATCCTTTCCGTTACTCTGCCATATTACCATACAGTTTTCCAATAATCAACGACATTATGTGCCAAACCACATACCGATATGCCACCCATGGAGCAGGAAACGCGCCCTGTGCGCCGCATCAGCGGCATATTTCATCTGCACAGGGCTGTGCATAAAAATTACGGGCACCGCCCCCCGGCAGTACCCGTATCAACATCTGTAAATAATGCACGAAATAAAATAGTCCTATCCCTCCACATCCGGCTCCAGCAGCGCCCTCTCGTAGCCTTCCAGTATTATGTCTTGTATCCGCTCCCGGGTATCCGAATTGATGGGATGTGCAATATCCCTATATTCCCCATCTGTCGTTTTCTTACTCGGCATTGCAATGAAAAGCCCTTTCTCGCCTTCTATCACCTTAATGTCGTGAACAACAAACTCATCATCAAGAGTGATTGATACGATTGCCTTCATCTTCCCTTCCTTTGCAATCTTCCGTACTCTAACATCTGTAATCTGCATGCCGTATCCCCCTTGGATATCATATGGTCTGAATAGTTTCTATTAATATTATAACATTACATTACATATCTGTCACTATGCTCTATTACAATTTTTATCCCGTCTTCACCCTTGTGGTACGAATTGGCACGGATCGTATCCCTGCTCTCCACGATGCAATTTTCAATGTGTGTGTTATCACCGATGTAAACATCATTCAATATAATAGAATTCTTAATATAACAGTTATTACCAATGTATGTCTTCTTGAAAATGACAGAATCCTCCACGGTCCCGTTTACGATACAGCCGCTGGAAATAAGGCTGTTCCTTACATGCGCACCAATATTGTACTTCGCCGGCGGAAGGTCATCCACTTTGGAATAGATGTCCGGATACTGCTTGAAGAAATAATCCCTTATTTCCGGTTTCAGGAAATCCATGTTCGTGTCATAGTAATCCTGCACCGATGCAATATTTTTCCAGTACTCCTTAATTTTGTAACCGTATATCCGTTTCAGACTCTTATAACGTATTAAAATGTCTTTTACGAAATCGTATCGTTCTTCCTCCATTCCTTTCTCAATCATCTCAATAAGCTGGCGTCTTCTGACTACATAAATGCCGCAGGAAACGGTATTTGATTTAGCCACGATGGGCTTCTCTTCAAAATCTTCAATACGGCTTTCTTCATTCATTTTTATCACGCCGTACCGGCCTACATCCATGCCTGCCGGCATGTCCTTGCACACAACCGTAATGTCCGCTTTCCTTTCAATATGGTACTCCAATATTTTATTGTAATCCATCTTATAAACACAGTCGCCGGATGCGATGACAACATACGGTTCATGGCTGTTCTTTAAGAAAAACAGATTCTGGGCAATGGCATCCGCCGTTCCGCGGTACCAGAAATTGCTCTCTGCCGTGACCGCAGGGGTGAATACAAATAAACCGCCTTGTTTCCGCCCGAAATCCCACCATTTAGAAGAACTGAGGTGCTCGTTCAGACTGCTGGCATTATATTGGGTAAATACCGCCACTTTATGTATATGGGAATTGGACATATTGCTCAATGCAAAGTCAATGCCTCTGTAGCTTCCAGCAATCGGCATCGCGCAAACGGCTCTCTTCTGGGAAAGTTCCTTCATTCTGTGATTATTTCCACCTGCTAAAATTATACCTATTGCTCTCACTGTTCATCACCTGCCTTAATTAAAGTTTTTCCGCTTGGAAGATAGCAGTTTTCATAATCTTCCGGCGTTGTCACGCCAAAAATCACAGAATTCTTCCCGACGGTAACGCCGCCCGGCACTACGCTCTTTTCACCGATAGTAACCATTCCGTTATTATATATGTTCGGGTCGGTTTCATTCGGTGCCTCTTCGCCGATGCCCAGCCTTACATTATCCGCGATTGCCACATTTTCCGCCACAATCGACTTATTGAGCTCACAGTTCTTACCGATACAGGTTTCATTCATAATGATGGAGTCCCTGACCACGGTTCCTTCCCCTATCGTCACTCCGCATCCGATTACGGAGTTATATACCTGCCCGTATATTTCAGACCCTTCCCCGACAATGCTCTTCTCTATCACGCTGTCGGCAGAAATGTACTGCGGAGGGAGAATCAGGCTGCGGGTATAAATCTTCCAATATTCCTCATAAAGATTAAATTCCGGGACAATATTGATAAGCTCCATGTTGGCTTCCCAATAGGAACTTAACGTACCCACGTCCTTCCAATAACCGTTGAATTCATATGCATAGAGAGGTGAGCCGTTTTTATGGCAATACGGAATGATATGTTTCCCGAAGTCCAGCGACGGCTGCTCCGCATTAACATTCAGGGCATTCCGCAGCGTCTTCCAATTAAAGATATAAATTCCCATGGATGCCAGATTGCTTCTTGGATTCTGCGGCTTCTCTTCAAAATCCGTAATCCTTTTGCTCTCGTCGGTTATCATGATGCCGAACCGCTTTGCTTCCTCCATCGGCACGGGCATTACGGCTATCGTCACCTCCGCATTGTTTTCCTTATGGAAATCCAGCATCACTTCATAATCCATCTTATAAATATGATCCCCCGAAAGTATCAGCACATAATCAGGGTTGAAGCTGTCAATGTAATCCATATTCTGATAAATGGCATTCGCCGTTCCGGTATACCATTCACTGTGGGCGCTCTTCTCATAAGGGGGCAGAACCGTCACGCCGCCTATGTTCTTGTCCAAATCCCACGGAATACCTATTCCGATATGCGTATTCAGCCGGAGGGGCTGATATTGAGTAAGCACGCCTACCGTGTCCACTCCGGAATTAATGCAATTACTAAGCGGAAAATCTATAATTCTGTATTTCCCGCCAAAAGCCACCGCCGGCTTTGCCACTTTTGACGTCAGAACACCTAACCGGCTGCCCTGTCCGCCAGCCAGCAGCATGGCAATCATTTCTTTTTTAATCATGTCATCACCTCTTAAATTACTTATACTTGTGCAAGTCACTATATAATGTTTTTTAATTATACCATATCATGATAGAAAAGTGAATATTTTTTACAAAATATCTTTTTCTTTTTCAGGCGGCATTGTGATATTTTTACAAAAATTTATTTTGGCATATCCATTTTTTGTAGTTTTTTCCTATTTTCTTCCATTTATATTTCTCTAGTACTGCATTGCGGAAATAACGGTGAATTTCAGTGCCTGATTTTTGTGTCAGGGCAAGGCGGAAGAAGGAAGCGATGCGATGGCATCATTGACTGATGACAACGCAGCACTGGCGCAAAAAGCAGGTGCTGAATTCACCGTTATTTCCGCAATGCAGCACTAGTGCCATCATATTTGTCAGACCGTCCGTTGCCCCGGCTCCCGCGTGCATATTTTTTAGTCAGAAACCGATTCTTCTCCGATGCATTCACGGAATTGAAAATTGATATCCGTGGATGCCGCAATTTGTTATGGATATACTTTTGTGCTTATGCTATAATAAACAATCGGATATATTGTAACGGTTCAGCCTGCGGCTTCCCTGTTACGGGATCTGCCCATTCCAAGCCGTCTGCGGCGAGGGGCAGATTCCCTCTTGGCTAAATTTACACATTCACACGGGCTTTGCAGCAGATGTAATCCTAGTACATCATTGCATTAATCCTTGAGTAATCAGTGCTTGATGTTTGCGTCAGGGCAAGGCGGAAGAGGGAGACGATGCGGTGGCATCGTTGACCGATGACAACGCGGCACTGGCACAAACAGCATGTGCTGATTACTTAAGGATTAATGCAATGATGTACTAGGCTAAACTATTACAATATCTCCCACTATTTGTAAATTATCCGTTTACATATCCATAATTTGCATATAATATGAATAAAATCTTAACAATAAAAAAGAACAGGAAGTGCAGCCATGTATCAAATAGACTTTAACCGTCCAATTCACATATATTTCATCGGCATCGGGGGCATCAGCATGAGCGGCCTGGCTGAAATTCTCCTATCGGAAGGGTTCCGGGTATCCGGCTCCGATATGAAAGAAACGGAACTGACGGATTCCCTGGAGGAAAAGGGAGCCGTCATCCACTACGGGCAGCAGACCTCCCACCTTACGTCCGACATTGACCTTGTGGTATATACAAGCGCCATCCATCCGGACAATCCGGAATACATCTCCATGAAGGAACTTCACCTGCCCAGCCTAAGCCGTGCGGAGCTGCTGGGGCAGATGATGAAAAATTATAAGCTTCCCGTAGCGGTAAGCGGCACTCACGGAAAGACTACCACCACTTCCATGATTGCGGAAATCCTTCTGGAAAACAACAGTGACCCCACCTTGTCCATCGGAGGCATTTTCAAGGATATCGGCGGAAATATACGCATAGGCAAGTCCGATTATTTTATCACTGAGGCATGTGAATATACCAACAGCTTCTTGAGTTTCTTCCCTAAAATCGGCATCATATTAAATATTGAGGAAGACCATCTGGACTTTTTCAAGGATATCCATGATATCCGCCGTTCTTTCCGCCGTTTTGCCGAGCTTATTCCCGAAGACGGCACTTTAATCATCAACGGCAGCATTGAGCATTATGAGGAAATTGCCGGCGGCCTTCCCTGCCGTGTCATTACTTACGGCACCTCCGATGCCTGTGATTATTACTGCTCGGATATTTCCTATGACGGATATGCCCACGCCCTTTTTACGCTGCACAGCCCGGAAGAAGAATCACGGTTTGCCTTGGCCGTTCCCGGCGAGCATAATGTCTCCAATGCCATGGCCGCAGTTGCGCTTGCCGATTTATTCGGCATAGAAAGGCGCGTTGTCCAAAAAGCGCTGCTGCACTTTACCGGCACCGACCGCCGATTTGAATACAAGGGCAAAAAAAACGGATTCACTATAATAGATGATTATGCACATCATCCCACAGAAATTACTGCAACTTTAAAAGCCGCGCAAAATTATCCGCACCATACGTTATGGTGCGTATTCCAGCCGCACACATATACCCGCACCAAAACCTTCCTCCACGATTTTTCCAAGGCCCTCCTGCTGGCGGATAAGGTCATACTGGCGGATATTTACGCAGCCAGGGAAACAGACACCCTCGGCATCAGTTCCAAAGATCTGCAGGAAGAGATTCTTCGGATGGGCGGGGACTGTTTCTATTTTCCCTCCTTTGAGTCCATTGAAAAATTTATTTTGGAAAACTGCCTAAAGGATGATTTGTTGATAACTATGGGAGCCGGGGATGTAGTAAAAATCGGAGAAAACCTGCTGCGGAAGTAACTTTTCCACAATATCCACAGAAACCGGAAAGAAATTGCCCTTCCGGGCCTGTGGATATTTTCTCTTATTCAAATCCACAATTTTCCTGTTTCCAGGCCTTTTCTTCCCATTCACTATCCACCTTATCCACACCTTCCACAATCGGCGCATCCGGCGCAATTACGCCATTTTCCGGCAAATTGACTATTTCTTTTTGAAAAGGGTTATGTTATAATTCATCTTGCTCTGGCGGCTCCTTCATTGAGAGCAGACGCTTTGCATAAATTACGGATTGAGAAAGGACTGCGTTCATTGATATGGATCATTTGAAAATTTACAAAGATAATTATGCGGACATGACGGCCGTATCCAATATTTTTATTGATGAATATATGAAAGATGCCAATGATGCGCAGCTGAAAGTCTATCTCTACCTTATCCGTATGATGAACGCCAATCTGCCCATCGGCATATCCGACATTGCGGACAAGTTCAACCATACCGAGAAGGATGTTCTCCGTGCACTCAAATATTGGGAAAAGAAGCGGCTGCTGGCCTTGGAATACGACGAAGAGCGGAATCTGTCCGGCATTCATCTGCTGGATTTAAGCCGGCAGGCCAAAGCCTCTGCCGGTATGCCCACAGCCATGCCGACGGCTTCCGCAATCACACCTATGGCTCCCGTGGTACCCCTGATTCCCAAGCCGGCTCCCGAGGAAACGGATCCCTATGCCAAACCGGCCTATACTTTGGATCAGCTGAAAGCCTTCAAGTCCGATGAGACGACCTCGCAGCTTTTGTTTATCGTAGAGCAGTATGTAGGGAAAACTCTGACCCCTTCCGAAATCCGAACTATCTTCTTTCTTTCGGACAAGCTGTCTTTTTCCGTGGACCTGATTGACTATCTGGTGCAATACTGTCTGGAGAGAGGGAAAAAGGATTTCCGTTACATAGAAAAAGTGGCAGTCAGCTGGGCGCAGGAAGGCATCACCACGCCCGAACAGGCCGAAAAACATGCATACAAATATGAAAAGGCCGTATATGATATTATGAAAGCCCTGGGCAAAAACAGCACCCCCACCAATAAAGAGGTGGAATACATCAGGCATTGGACAAAAGTGCTCGGGTACGGCATGGACATTATTTCGGCTGCCTGTGAGCGTACCGTGTTAAGCACGGACAAGCACCGGTTTGAATATGCCGACAGCATTTTGAACAGCTGGCACCGCGCAGACATCCGTCACTATGAAGATATTGCAAAAGCCGACGAAAGCTTCCGGCGGGCAAAGGCTCCTCAGCCCCGCATCGGCGTATCCAATAAATTTAATCAGTTCAAACAGAACAATTATGATTTCGATGCCCTTGAAAAAGAACTTTT
Source organism: uncultured Lachnospiraceae bacterium (assembly GCA_910579645.1). GTDB lineage: Bacteria > Bacillota > Clostridia > Lachnospirales > Lachnospiraceae > Kineothrix. The sequence goes on from CAJTVK010000115.1 coordinate 11,147, forward strand.
GAGGAACTAAAAGGAGATACGGGAATGCCTTTAAGCAACAGCCAATATGACTCCATTATCCATACCTACGAAGAAAAGCAAAACAGAAACCGGCATCTGCTGGAAGAGCGCAGGGACTATGTGTACAAACACATCGACGGCTACAGGGAACTGGAAGATTCCATTGCCTCCGTCTCCGTGGCGCAGGGGAAGAAACTGCTGGAGGGCGACGAGTCCGCGCTGGCCGAGCTGCGCCTGCTTCTGAAAGAACTGTCGGAAGCAAAGAAAGGGCTTCTGCTTTCTGCTGGCCTTCCTTCCGATTACCTGGAACCGGCCTACGACTGCCCGGACTGCCGGGATACCGGATATATCGGCAGCCAAAAATGCCACTGCTTTAAACAGGCCGAAATCACTCTTTTATATGAACAGTCCAATATCAGCCAGCTATTGGAAAAAGAAAATTTTTCCGTTCTTTCCTATGAATATTATCAAGGAGAGGATTTGTCCCGTTTCCGGAATGCTGCCGAAGCAAGCAAAAAATTTGCGGAAAATTTTGATTTCGACTACCATAATTTATTTTTTTATGGTACAGTGGGTACAGGCAAATCCTTTCTTTCCGGCTGTATCGCAAAAGAATTGATTGAAAACGGCCGTTCCGTAATTTATTTCAGTGCCGTCAGGCTTTTTGAAACCTTATCGCAGATATCTTTCGACCATAAGAGCAGAGAAGAACTTCATAGTACGCATCATGACCTATACCAATGTGATTTGCTGATTATTGATGACTTAGGGACAGAATTGACCAACAACTTTGTTACAACACAACTGTTTTCCTGTTTAAATGAACGGCATATGCGGCGGAAGCCTACTATTATTTCCACTAATTTATCTTTGGAAGAATTAAGGAACCGTTATTCGGACAGAATATTTTCCCGTATCATGAGCAGCTATCAGATTTATAAGCTGTCCGGCCCGGATATCCGGATATATAAAAAATTAAACAAATAAACAGATGATGACACAGCTTTCGGAAAGTGAGGATTTACATGTCAAGACGTGAAGAAAAGAGAAATCTGGAAACCATTCCTGTCGGTTCCCTTGGCATCATTCCATTGGAAGGATGCAAGGCATTAGGGGAAAAAGTCGATAATTTTCTTGTGAAATGGAGAACGGAACGCGAAAGCGAGCATAAAGCCAGTCTCGCTTTTGCCGGGTATCAGCGCGATTCCTATATTTTAAGCGCACATGTGCCGCGTTTCGGCTCCGGCGAAGCCAAGGGCATCATTTTGGAATCCGTCCGCGGCACCGACCTTTATATTTTAGTGGATGTGGCCAACTACAGCTTAACTTATTCCTTATGCGGGCATGAAAATCATATGTCTCCGGACGACCATTATCAGGATTTAAAACGTATTATTGCCGCAGTGGGCGGAAAAGCAAGAAGAATAACCGTCATCATGCCTTATCTGTACGAAAGCAGGCAGCATAAGCGCACGGCAAGGGAATCCTTGGACTGCGCTCTGGCACTTCAGGAAATGGTGGCAATGGGCGTAGACAACATCATTACCTTCGATGCCCATGACCCCCGTGTACAGAATGCAATCCCTCTGCACGGCTTCGAGACAGTACAGCCTGCCTATCAGTTCATCAAAGGGCTTCTGCACCATGTGGAAGGGCTTCAGATAGACTCCGACCATATGATGGTCATCAGCCCCGACGAAGGCGGCATGAGCCGTGCCATCTATATGGCCAATGTGCTGGGGCTGGATATGGGAATGTTTTATAAAAGGCGTGATTATACCCGGGTGGAAAACGGACGCAACCCTATCGTTGCCCATGAGTTCCTTGGGACAAGCGTAGAAGGCAAGGACATGATTATCATTGACGACATGATTTCTTCCGGAGAAAGTGCCCTTGAGGTCGCTGCGGAACTGAAAAAACGCAAGGCAAAACGTGTTTTTATCTGTGCTACTTTCGGCCTGTTCACAGGCGGACTGGCACCTTTCGAAAAAGCTTATGAGGATGGCATCATTGACCGTGTGCTGACTACCAACTTGATTTACCAGACCCCGGATTTACTTTCGCGGCCTTGGTATATTGACTGTGATATGAGCAAATATATTGCTTATCTCATTGATACCTTGAATCATGATGCATCCATCAGCGATTTACTGAACCCCAATGAACGCATCCAAAGCATCGTTACCAGATATAAAAACGGGGAGCTGGAGCATCTCGCCTAGTACATCATTGCATGAATCCCTGAATAATCAGTGCTTGATGTTTGCGTCAGGGCAAGGCGGAAGAGGGAGGCGATG
>CAJTVK010000116.1 GCA_910579645.1 uncultured Lachnospiraceae bacterium
GAAGCGGAGATTGAAAAAATCAAAAATGTGTTCCTGGCTATCCTGCGGGACATTAAGAAAGACATTGACAACGGGGAACAGCCGGGAGAAGCTGTGACCGCCGCTATGTTCCAAGCCATGCGGGACGCACTGGCGGAGCAGAAACAAAACCCGCTTTCCATTGATGATGTAACGGCGATGATTGCCGGACAGATCGGACAGCTTGCGCCGATGGATAGAGAAACTGTTGACCTGTTCCAGCAGTTTGCAAAAAAAATGATTGAGCAGGCAGGAACAAAGTGATAAATTCAAATTGTGAGGGAAAATACAGATGAATCAAGGAAGAATTATTGTGATTACAGGCTCACCGGGGACAGGAAAAACAACAACCGCGTCAATTGTCGCAAAGGAATCAGATATGGATAAATCAGTGCATATGCACACCGACGATTTTTTTCATTACTTAAGCAAAGACGCAATACCACCACATTTGCCAGAATCCAACGAGCAAAATCTGGTTGTCATTGAAGCCTTTTTAGAAGCTGCAAAACGATATGCTCGTGGCGGATATGATGTAATTGTAGATGGGATTGTCGGGCCATGGTTTTTGGAGCCATGGAAAGCTCTTGTTCGGGAACATTATGAGGTGCATTATATTATTTTAAGGGCAAGTAAGGAAGAAACCTTAAAGCGGGCTGTTGAACGCTCAAAGTTAGACCGAAAAACAAATATCGAATTGGTAGAAACAATGTGGGAGCAATTTTGCAATCTGGGAATATATGAATCGAATGTTGTAGATACGACCAATTATTCCATTCAAGAAACTGTTTCCGCAGTACAAGAAAAAATCGCAAGTAGGGCAGCGTTGTTGTCTTAGATTGTTTTGGTGCAATTCCCATTTATCGAGCAGATGAAGTTGGGGAGCCGCCTGGAGGCGGCGGTGCCGAAGGATAAAATAGGAGATGTTAAGGTTATGAATAATGAATACGATAATGAGAAGTTTTTTGAAGAATATGCAAAGATGTCCCGCAGTAAAGAGGGGTTAAAAGCTGCTGGTGAATGGCATCAATTAAAACCTTTGTTTCCTTCGTTAGAAGGAAAATCTGTTCTTGACTTGGGGTGCGGATATGGCTGGCACTGCAAGTTCGCAGAAGAACAAGGAGCTACAAAAATATTAGGGATCGATTTAAGTAAGAAAATGATTGAGGAAGCCCAAAATCGCAATTCAGGAAATCAAATTGAATATCGTATTAGCGGATTAGAGGAATACGACTATCCAGAAAATGAATGGGATTGTGTTATATCTAATTTAGCTCTGCACTATATAGAGGACATAGTGGAAATATTTCAAAAAGTGTATAGGACATTAAAACCAGGTGGAATTTTTCTTTTTAATATCGAACACCCTGTTTTTACCGCAGGAGTTGGGCAAGATTGGATTTATACAGATGATGGGAAACCGCAATATTGGGCGATTGATAATTACTTTATAACAGGAGAACGAAATACACATTTTTTAGGATGTGATGTAGTAAAACAACATCACACACTTACACAGATTATAATGGGATTGCTGAACAATGGGTTTGAGCTTAAAGTTGTAGAGGAAGCAGAACCGCCTAAAGAGATGATGGATATTCCGGGTATGGAAGATGAACTTCGCCGCCCGATGATGTTACTTGTAAAGGCGATAGCGAAAAAATAATATCTCTATTAGGAAAACTGATATACCCCAATTTAGAGAATGGCATAGTAATTCCTAGTGATAAAGAGAAAATGATTGCACTGGCAAATAAATACATTGAAAAAGAAAATGTAGATGCACTCATTCTCGCCTGTACGGAGCTGCCACTTGCCATAAAGCCCGAAGATGTTAATGTGCCAATCGTGAATACAACCCAAGTACATATCAATGCAATTTACCAATATTCAATTCGATAAAAATAGCAAAGCCAGCCGAGCCAGTCAACGGTCAAGATGAACGGCGCATTTCATGCGCCGCCGTTGACAGCCCCGCCCGTCTTTGCTAAAGGGTAATCAAGGCGGGAAAGCCCTAAAATGGCTTCCCGCCCATTTCAAATTTGGGGAAAAGAAACGCTCTAAAATCAGAAAGAGAGCGGCCAAGCACTTTGAGGGATTGGCCGCCTTGTCCACCCATTCAGCGGGACGGCGGGCGGCGGTCAAGGCCGGGTGTAAACCCGTTCATTTCAGCCTTGACGGTTGCCCGCTGTCCTGCTACTTTTCCGGGAGTGTGCCCACACTTCGGGACACTTTGTCCACAAGTCGGAGCGTAGGACGAGGGACGGGGGCTTTCATATACCTGCCGCCGTTCTCTGAAAACAGCCCGATTTTTCGCTCATTCCCATTCACAAAAATTCAGCCTGTTTTCCTGCCGGAGCAAACGGGGCGCATGAAGCACCGCACCCCGTTTCCCCCGTCAGCCACGCCAGCAGGTATAACACACTACACTTTGCAAGCAAAGTCGTGTGCCAATGGGGGCAAGCCCCCTTTGGAAACCCCCACAAGAAAAGGCGGTATGCTCCCCTCCTCCACGGGGGCGCATACCGCCTTTTCTTGTTATCCAGCCCTCCGGCTGTATCGGTTGAGCAAAAGTCAGCGTGGGATTGGTGTGGTATCTTTAACTTTGAGATACCCCGTTTTCCCATTTGCTTACAGTTTGCCTTGCTATCCCAATCTTATCTGCCAGTTGTTCTTGGGAATAACCATTCTTTTTTCTTAGTATTTGCAATTTTTCTTCTAATTTCATATATATCACCTCATAAATAACATTATATATGTTTTTTTATGAAAAACCACCACGGAAAGTAGGCAATTATGCCACTCTTAGTATGCAAGAACAAACTGTCCGCTAAACGTTGTTTTTCATTTAGTCTGCCTGGCATTGTTTTCCTAACATCATCTTGCTAAGACATTCAACGAATAAAACCTGCCATAAATCATTTATCGTCCCGATAGGAATGCAATGATGCTTTCACTTATTGTTTTGTACTCGTAATCATGAACATAATGCGGGCAGTCTAATTCTATGTATTCTCCTTCATCAATCTGTGATATATATTCTGTTGGGATTTTCCTCCATGTTTCTTGGTCAAAGCCTGTCCCGCCGGAACCGTCTGAAATAAATAATAGCATTGGAAGCTGCGGAACCCCCATACTGTTCACTTTTTCGGCGTTTTCTTTCACTTGTCCGATTTCGTTCAGCATTGTCACGGTTGCTGTCCGACTGTAGAAAATGGCTCTGTAGATATCTTTTTCGGCATCGGATAATGTGCCGTACTTTATAGCGTCACTGTCCGAAATGCCCGGTATTAAGCGGGTGATGCCGATATTCGCCGCCCAGCCTGAAATGTGCATGAACGGTATATTTATGTTCATGCTGTCATAATACTCTGGCACTGCCATATCAAGTCCGATAATTGCTGTTACCTCATCAGGATATTTCTGCGCCCAATATAGGGCTTCCAATCCTGACATGGAGTGAGGACAAAGGACATAGGGCGCATTTAATCCTGCGGCGGCAAGGGCAGTTCTTGTGTCTTCGAGTATAGAATCAATGTCTCTTTCCTTATCGACAACATCGCTGAAACCGTATCCGAATTTTTCCACAACTGCAATCTGATATTTATCGATTAAAAGAGAATAGAGGGATTTGAAATCCAATATGGGAGAGCAAGTACCTCCGCCTGACAGGAAAACAAGCGTTGTATCGCCGGTTCCTTCAACGTAGATACTCATATTGTGTCCGCCAACTTCAACCATCTGTCCTAACGGCAAACGTAATTCGGCTTCCTTCTTTAAATGGATATGATGATTGATGTATATGATAAGCAGCAATAGAAGCACTGCCGCAATCACAATAATAATTATTTTCATAACTCTGTTTCTCTTCCTCATAGTGTTTCTCACCTCACATGGAAACTTCGATTTGTTAAAATATTCAACGCCATTATTTTATCATAAGTGCACACACGATTCCATTAAAATTTGGCTAAACATTCCTTGCCTTATTTTATGCATGCAATCATTATCTGCCTTGACCGTTCCCTCGGGGCTGAACGGTTACAATTTCCGTGCCCTACAGAAATAGAGGTTGAGAAAACCCGTATATGTGTGTATAATAAGAAAGCAACTGTAAAACAGAAAGGCAATACATAAAGCGGATTAGGAAGGGCAATGGAATTAAAGCAGGAAGAAAACGGTAAGAAGAGGGTACGGAAGCGGATTGCTGCCGGAGTGTTGGCAGGCATACTGGCCGTTGCCGGCGGCATCGGCATAAAAGCGGCTCTGGATCATAAAAATGCAGCGTTGGAAACGGCGCGCTTGGAGCGGAACCGGGAAAATCTGGCCAAGGCGGCGGAAGCGGAAAGCGAAAAAATAATGGATTATTCCGTGGAGTCGGGCATCCGGGTTTTTGAGACTATAAAAAAACGTCCGGCAATGGTGGACCTGCCGGAAGAGCACAGTGAAAATTTCATCACAATAGAATCTTGTCTGGTGGATAACCGGACAAGCAATATTTCCTTGGAATTTTCCACGGAAGGAATACCGAAAAGCGACGACGATTATTATTATCTGTTTGCCTTGCGGGCTTATATGGACGGAGTGAATCAGGACATGACCCCTTCCCATGTGGAATATAAGGCAGAAAATACGAAGATGATGTTTTCCCATCATTTTGGGATGGTAAGCGGGATGCTGTACAAATATGTGGTTGCCGTCAAGGAGGACGGACGGTATGTGGTGGTAAGCAATCCCTGTTATGTGACCAACCCGGAAGAGATAGCCGTTTACAAATCCAATGGGGAAAGCCCCTCATCCAAGAAAGGGCTGCTGGTGGCGCCGGATAAGATACAGTCTTCCGAACTGGAGGATTTGGGGGTAAAGCATGCGGCGTATAATATTCAGATGTCAAGAATCTTGGAACTGTCCGAGGACTCGGAATATCCTCCGGTTTCCTATACATATAATGGGAAGGACTATTTGTTTGACGGACAGGTCATGGCGGAGTATGACATGGTTTTCAGCACGCTGACCGAAAAGGGCATTGAGATTACGGCAATATTGCTGAATGATGTTTCGGCCACTTATCCGGAGATGATTCATCCGCTGGCCCGTTCCGGCATCGGGAATGCACCTTACTATGCGTTCAATGCGGCGGAAGAGGAAGGCATGGATTACTTGGCGGCAATCACTACATTTTTGTCGGAACGGTATTCCGGGAAAGCCAACGGCAGAGGGGTTATTGCAAACTGGGTAATCGGAAATGAAATCAATGCGCGGAAGCAGTGGAACTATATGCGGCAGGTGGATCTGGAGACATACGTGCGGGAATATGTAAAAGCTTTCCGGATATGCTATAGTTCCATAAAGAGCGTGAACAGTGCCTGCAGGGTATACATTCCTTTGGATCAGCAGTGGAATAATAATGCGGGAAGCACGGGAAATTATAATGCAAAGGATATTCTGGATGAGTTCAACAGGCAGATCCGGAAGGAAGGGAATATTGACTGGGGGCTGGCCATTCATCCTTATAATGTGCCGCTGGACTCGCCTTATATATGGAAAGATTCCGTCCATGTGCAGGAATCCGAGGAGACGCCTATGGTGACGATGGCCAATATTGACGTAGTTACGGATTATCTGCAGCAGGAGGAATTCCTGACGGCGGACGGGGAGGTGCGATCCGTCATATTGAGCGAGTTGGGATATACCTCGCTGCAGGGAGAGGAACTGCAGGCGGCCGCCATTGTCTATGCTTATAAGAAAACGGAAGAAAACCCGCATATTGACTCGGTGCTGTTTTCACGGCAGACGGATGCGGAGGAAGAGATGGAAGACGGGTTGGCGTTGGGAATCAATCATCTGGACGGCACCCCCAAATATGTATATAAAGTATTTAAATATATGGATACGCCGGAAGAAAAGAAGTATACGGATTTTGCAAAAGAAATAATAGGGATATCTGAATGGTTTTAGCAAAAACTGAAAATTAATTTCCGAGAAAAAACAGATAAGTATCTTGACATAACATAGCCTTATGTATGAAAATAGTATAAAAGGGTTACTTGTCCCTGTAAGGGATGCGGGAAGGTAATAAGGAAAGTGGATGGTGTGTGGAATGAAGATGAAAGACTTTGTGGATTTAAAGAAATTGCAGGGGATTCAGGACCGGTTTTCGGATGCTACCGGATTTGCGGTGGTTATTGTGGATGCAGATGGGGATTATGTGACGAAAGGCAGTAACTTTACGGATTTCTGCATGAAATATACAAGAGGGACCGAAGAGGGGATGAAACGGTGCAAAAAGTGTGACAATGAAGGCAGCGGTACATATTTCTGCCATGCGGGGCTGGTAGACTTTGCGGCGGATATTATGGTGAACGGAGAAAAGGTGGGAGCCGTCATCGGAGGCCAGATTCTGACGAAAGAGCCGGACGAAAGCAAGTTCCGGGATATTGCGGCCGAATTGGGCATTGATCCGGAGGATTATGTGAAGGCACTGCACAAAGTACCCGTGCGGACGGAAAAAGCCGTAAGGGCGGCAGGGGAATTGCTGGCGGATGTGATAAACCAGACCGTGAATCTGGAATATATGAAAGGGCGCGGCGGCCGGATGTCTGCTTTTGAAGGGGAACTGGAGAATGCCACCAAGACCGTGGATGTCATATATCAGAAAACAAAGGAACTGGACGGCATTGCCACGAAGCAGAATATCCTGTCTCTGAATGCATCCATTGAGTCCGCAAGGGCAGGCGTTGCCGGTGCAGGATTTGCGGTAGTGGCAAAGCAGATGGGGGATCTGGCTTCCCAGTCTGCGGGGATTTATAAGGAAATCAGTGAGTCTGCCCAGAAAATCAAGCGCTCCGTGGAGATTCTCAACGGAAAATATGAAAATCAGAGCAGGAAATAAAGAATGTCCCATAATAATCAGAAAAAAATAGCAGTCATTAATGATTTATCCGGCTTTGGACGCTGTTCCCTGACAGTGTCCATGCCGATTATTTCGTATATGGGAATTCAGTGCTGTCCTGTGCCTACTTCGGTTTTTTCCAACCATACGGGATTTCCGGAGTTTTTCTTTGACGATTATACGCCGCATATGGAAGCCTATATCGCCCAATGGCATAAGCTGGGGCTGAAATTTGAAGGGATTACGTCAGGTTTCCTCGGCTCGAAGGAACAGATAGAAACCGTGCTCCGTTTTGTGGAAGAATTCCGCAGCGGGAGGACAAAGGTAATCATCGACCCGGTGATGGGGGATCATGGCAGGATATATGCCACTTATACGGAGGAAATGTGCCGGGAGATGCAGCGGCTCGTGGCATGTGCGGATATTATTACGCCTAACCTTACGGAATGCTGCCGCCTGACGGGAACTCCTTATAAGGAAAGCGGGTGGAAGAAAAAAGAACTGTACGAAATGGCACAGGAACTGTCTTCGCAGGGACCGGAGAAAGTGGTGGTGACCGGTATTCCGCAAGGGGAATTCATAGCCAATTATGTGGTGGAGAAAGGAAAGGAGCCAAGGCTGCTGCGTACCCATAGAGCCGGGACGGAACGTTCCGGGACGGGGGATGTGTTTGCATCCGTGATTGCCTCGGATGCGGTGAACGGCGTAGCCTTTGACCGTTCCGTGAAAAAGGCTTCCGATTTTGTCAGGAAATGTATACTGAAATCCATAGAGATGGATATACCGCAGACAGACGGCGTATGCTTTGAGGAAATTCTGCATTCTCTGAAGCGGAATTGAACGGATTATCAGGTATGCCTGTGCACGGGTTTTTCGGCCTGAGAGCCGGCGGGAGTGAGGCGGTTAGGCGGTGTGCCGGGAGGAATGGTTGGAGGCAGTGAGGCGGCGTGCCGGGAGGAATGGTTGGAGGCAGTGGGGCGGCGTGCCGGGAGGAATGGCCGGAGGCAGTGGGGCGGTGACCGGGAGGAAGGGGTTGGCGGCAGCATGCCGGGAGCAGTTGCTTGCAGCCGGTCAGAGTCGGTAAATATGACAGAGAAGGGAATAGGGCATGGAAAAGAGTATGACGATTTTATATGAAGTATATGACAACCTGTATGTGAATCTGACGAACCGCTGTCCCTGCGCATGCACTTTCTGCCTGCGTCAGACAATGGACGAAATGAATCATTCAGGAAGCCTATGGCTGAAGCGGGAGCCGACCGTAGAGGAAGTAAAGGAGGAGTTCAGGAAATTTGACAAGGACGGGACTCTTTGCACCAAGTATAAGGAAGTAGTGTTCTGCGGATTCGGGGAACCGACGGAACGTCTGGAAGAACTTTTGCAGATTGCAGGATTTGTAAAGGAGCAATACGGCCTGCCTGTCCGGGTCAATACCAACGGGCTGTCCGATTTGATTCACGGGAAGCCTACGGCACCGATGTTCGCGGGATATGTGGATATGATATCCATCAGCCTGAACACGCCGGACAAAGAGGAATACTATAAATTGACAAAAAGCAAATTCGGGGAGGAGTCTTTTGATGCCTTGCTGAAATTTGCGCAAGAGGTGAAAGAATATGTGCCAAAGGTGGTGCTCACTACGGTAGAGACCACAATCAGCAAGGAAGAAGAGGCAGAGTGCATGGAGATATGCCGAAGGATTGGGGTAAATTACCGAATCAGGCCTTGGGAAGAATAGCAGCTTGAAATATAGTGGTCAGAAATGAGAAATCGGATATGCTTTCAAAACAAGAAATATGCTTTCAGAACACAAAATATGTTTTCAGAACACATAATTTCAGAACATAAAAAACATAAAAACAAGGAAAAGCGAAAAGGAGAAGAGGAATATGGCTAACTTAAAAGGGACAAAGACGGAAGCAAATCTTCAGGCGGCGTTTGCCGGGGAATCACAGGCAAGGAATAAGTATACATATTTTGCGTCCAAGGCGAAAAAAGACGGTTATGTGCAGATTGCTTCCGTTTTTGAAGAGACGGCCAATAATGAAAAGGAACATGCAAAAATGTGGTATAAGCTGATGAACGACGGAATCGGCAGTACGGCAGAGAACCTGAAAGAGGCCGCTGAGGGAGAGAACTTTGAATGGACGGATATGTATCAGACTTTTGCGAAGGAAGCGAGGGAAGAAGGGTTTGAGGATATCGCGGCTCTGTTTGAAGGGGTGGCAGCCATCGAAAAGGAACATGAGGAAAGATACCGTAAACTGTTGGCTAACATAGAAGGAGACTTGGTTTTCTCCAAAGAGGGGGATGTGGTTTGGCAATGCGCCAACTGCGGACATATCTGCGTGGGCAGGAAAGCACCCGAAGTTTGTCCTGTGTGCGCGCATCCGCAGTCTTATTTCCAGGTAAAGGCAGATAATTATTAATTATGGCAAAAGCCCTGTAACAGTTCAGCCTACGAATGTGTAAATTTAGCTAAGAGGAAATCTGCCCCTCGCCGCAGGCGACTTGGAATGGGCAGATTCCGTAACAGGGAAGCCGCAGGCTGAACTGTCACAAAGCCCTTGAAAAAATTGTAAAAGGGCTTGCGTTTCGTCATGAAACATATTATACTGAGGTTAAAGAGAAGAGTGAGAAGGTAGTGGTATGCGCGGCGGTTTTGCGCAGGAAAGGAGCGGTTATGGGTATTTCGGCATTAAATAACAATGCAAATTCCATATATGGTAAGATAGCCAGCGGTTTGAGAATCCGTACGGCGGCAGACGATGCGGCTGGTTTATCCATTGCGAATATCATGAAGCGGGAAGGCAATGGTTTGGATGCGGCTTCTGCAAATATTCAGGACGGCATCGGCGTTGCCAATATAAAGGACGGTGCATTGGGTTCTATTCAGGATTCTCTGCATAGGATTCATGAACTTAGCATTAAGGCCTCCAACAGTCTGTACGGGCAGTCCGAGAAACAGATGATTCAGGATGAGATAGATCAGGTATTGCAGAACATTCAGGATATTGCGGTAGGGACTCAGTTTAACGGGATGCAGCTGATGGACGGCAGCATGGCGGATATGCATATAGCAGCCAATGCGGACGGCAGGGGCATGCAGATTCAGATGGAAAACACAACCTTGAAGGAACTGGGCATTGACGGCTATAATGTGACAGGCAAGTTCGACATCAGAGATATAGAAAATGCCATGGAAAAAGTTACCAATGCCAGAGGTGCAACAGGTGCCATGACCAACCGTATGGAGCATGCATATAATTCCAATACGGGCAATTCTTTGGAAATGGTAAAGTCAAGAAGCCGTATTGAGGATTTGGATGTTCCGAAAGCGGTATCCGAACAGAAGAAGAATAAACTTTTGCAGGATTATAAGATGGGCATGATGCGTAAGAAGATGCAGAATGATTCTTTGGTTCTGAAGATGTTCGGCATGTAATCCAAAGGGTGGATTCGGCATGCATATGGAAGGCAGCATATAGGGTAAAAGATGACAGGGTGTCTCGTTATGAGGCACCCGTTTTGCTTTTCGTAAACTTGACGATTCCTGTGGGAAGTGGCATAATTTTTCAATAACAGAGTTACGGTGCAAAAAATTTAAGTGAGGATATAATAAGATAAAACATGCGTTAAGACGTGTTTGGGGAAAGGGACAAGGATAGGGAGTGAGGCAGAAGGACAGGGATGAGGCATAGAAACAAGAAAGTGACAGGGAAGACAGGATTAGGAATAGCGACAGCATTTTTATATGTATGCTTAATGGCAGGCTGCGGAAAAGATGCCGTTTTGCCTGTGCCGCAGGGGGATGGACGCTCGGAAGTTTCCGAGGGAAAGGCAGAGGCGGTTTCACCGCTGCCGGACGTGCAGCCGGAACCGGCCGGCAAGGCGGAAACGTCTGCCGCTCAGGAGAAGTTTTATATTTATTCCTGGGATGAGGAACTTGCCGTCCGGCTGGAAACGGTATACAAAGTTTATCCGGAGTGGAGGGACAGGATTGAATATACGGATGTGGGAAGTGAGGAATTGTATCGGGCGGAATTGAACCGGCTGCTGCAGGAGCCGGAGGCGGAGTCTTATCCTGATATGATTGCTTTGGGAGACGGGTTTATAAAGGAGTATGTAAACAGTGATGATTTGCTGCCGGTGACGCAATGCGGCTTTACGGAGGCTGACTTGTCGGAGATGTACCCTTACACCATTACTGCCGCCATGGATCAAAGGAATCATGAACTGAAGGGAGTTTCTTGGGAAAGCTGTCCCGGGGCGTTTCTTTACAGGACGGATATTGCGGAAGCGGTTTTGGGGGTAAAAAGCCCGGAAGAGATGCAAGGCAAGGTAGGGAATTGGGAGGATTTTCTGGAAACGGCCCGGGAAGTGAAGGAGAAATCCGGCGGCACGGTACGGCTTCTTGCTTCCTGCGACGGCCTGGCGGATATCGTTATGTTTGGCAGGAAACAGCCGTGGATAACGTCTGACGGCACGTTTCATATGGATGAGGCAGCATTGGAATATTTGGATGTTTCCTATGCTTTGGAAACGGAGGGATTGGCATGGGATACCGTGCCGGGGACAGGAGAGTGGGAAGCCGGGTTTTCCGGCAATGAAGTGCTTGGCTATTTCGGCGGGGCAGATTTTTTGCATGAGTCAGTGGAAAAGAATTGCGGAGGAGAGGAAACGGGGCAGGGAACATACGGACTTTGGAATATCTGCCCGGGGCCGGTGCCTTATTGTTCCGGCGGCACATGGCTTGGCGCAACGGCAGAATGCTCCGATAAGGAATTGGCGGGAAAGATTATGAAGGCACTTTGCTGCGATTCGGAAATTTTAACAGAAATCTTTGAGGAAACCAAAGATTACCTTAATCACAGGGCTGTTATGGAAGATTTTTCCCATAAAGGGAAAGGAAAGCTTGGGCTTTTGGGCGGGCAGGATTACATTGAGGCATTTTCTTGTTCGGCATATGGGGCAGAAGCGTTCTGGAAAATCCCTTATGACGGAAAAATAATGGAATTGCTGGAGGCACAGGCAGCAGCACTCCTGACGGGGGAAAAAGACAGGGATAAGGCAGTTTCAGATCTGAAAAAAGCAGTTTCGGAAGCTTTTCCGGAAATAATTGTGGAGTGAGGCGATGCCAGGCACTGAAATTCACCGTTATTTCCGCAATGCAGTACTGGGCGGGTGAAATGCAGGGGGATGCCGGAATTTTATAAAAATGTAATTTGACGGATGGGCGATTCTCCATTATCATAGAAATATGGCATTGGAAAGAAGTGGTGGCTATGAAAGGGATTCTGTATGATGCGAGGAAAGTGAAAGCGTACGAAGGCCTGCTTGCATTGGGGGAATATGCGGGGCAGGGGAAAGAGTGGACGGATGTGCTGTGGGCAGATTTGCTTGCCGTACCGGGTCTTTATGCGGAACTTATATATTATCTGGAAAACCATGGCTTTAAGGATGAATTCAAATTCCGGGGATATTCTTTGACTGATTTGTATGTATGGCAGATGGATAGGTATAACCTGATCAGAGATTTGGGAAAAAATACATCGGAATGCAATAAGGAAACAATGGTACTGCGCTCTTTCCGCACAATGGTAGATTTGATGCATAATCCGGAGGAATATTTAAGACGGTTCAGTGAGGGCCGCGGTATGGACAGATTATAAGGAGACAGGTATGACCAGATTGGAATTCATGGAGACATTGCAGCGGACGCTGGCCGGAGCATTGGGCAGCCGTACGGTGGATGGGCATATGCGTTATTATCAGGATTATTTTGATGCACAGCTTAGCATGGGGAAGAGCGAGGCAGACATTGTGACGGAACTTGGCAATCCGCGGCTGTTGGCAAAGACGATTATAGAAGCGGCAAAACGCGAAGGGCGGGGAGACGCGACGCCAGAATATGATGAAGTTTATGAAGACGGCACTACGGAGGCGAAAGGAGCCTCCGGCCTGAGGGCACACCGGATGCCGGGATGGCTGGTGGCGGTGATTGCTCTTGTGGTAATCATAACGGTGGCAGGAATTGTCGGTTCGGTAATCTCGGTTATGCTTCCTGTGCTGATTCCGTTGATATGTGTAGTGCTGTTAGTCCGTTTTTTTCAGAGAAGATAAAAAAGTGCCATCCCTTAACGGCAATGTCATTAACGGGACGGCATTTCTGCATGGACGGAGACCTTCAGGACGGCGGTAAAATAGCGGCCGTGGGAAGCGAAAGGCCGTTTTGCCGGTACTTTGAGCCTGTTCTTTATAAAATGTGTATCCCGCCGGAGTTCGTCCGGCGGGATAATGAGGGGAGTATAAATAATTAATATAAGGGTCTGTAAAGGGAAACGATGAAGGGGTATTTCCCTTTACAATTGTTATTATATCACGTCCCGGGGAAATTGCAATACCAAAATAGTACCAAGGTACTGTTTTATTTTTGTGCAAAATGAATAAAAAAACGGTACTATAGTCCTAGTACATCATTGCATTAATCCTTAAGTAATCAGCACATGCTGTTTGTGCC
>CAJTVK010000117.1 GCA_910579645.1 uncultured Lachnospiraceae bacterium
GATCTGTGCGCCTAATTTTGTGGTATAGTTATAAAATCTAACCGCACAGGTAGAATTTTTTCTGGGAGAAAGCCCAGTCTATTCTATATTATCCATTCCGTTTAAAAATTGCAAGAGTATATTTCCGATTTATGCGGAAATCGTCACCGCCCACCCCCGTGACCGATAAAAGGGCTGCGGCTTAAGTTAACGGCATTGTGAATAGTCAAGGCTTAATGCAAAACAGTATCAGTACTCCATCCGGCTTTATATTTTTCTATTATGCCGGCCATCTGCCTCCATTTCTTCTCCATATCCGCTACCAGCTTGAACTGTGTCCTTGCCCGGTCTAAGTTATGACCTTCCCTATGGATTTTAAAGTAAATATCCCCTTCCAGAAAATCTGCCAGAAAACGTATGCCGCACTCATAAGTCATTAATTTTGCCCCCATCGGCAGCATCTCTATTTCTTTCTCCGTAAGGCTCCCGCCACACCCTTCCAGAAATCCCTTCACATATGCCTCGAAAAGCGTCAGATCCAGTTCCACTTTGTCAAGATCCCTTTCGTCCTCATCCCCCGTGCTCGCACCGAAACGGATGGAATCCCCGAAGTCATACAGGGAAAGGCCGGGCATCACTGTGTCTAAATCTATGACGCACAGCACTTCTTTCGTGCTGCTGTCAAACAGAATATTGTTCAGCTTCGTATCGTTATGGGTGACACGGAGGGGCAGTTCCCCTGCCTGTAAGAGATCCGTCAGTATGGAAGTCTCAGTTTCTCTCTCCAAGGCAAATGCAATTTCTTTCTCCGCCAAAACCGCCCGTCCCATTTTGTCTTCTTCCACTGCCCGCTTAAAATCCCGGAAACGGGAAGGTGTATTGTGAAAATTAGGAATGGTTTCATGAAGGTTTTCCACCGGATAATCTGCCAGCTTCCTTTGGAAACATCCGAAAGCTACGGCACTGTCATGGAAATCTTTGGCGGATTCTGCCTTTTCCAGGCAAAGCGCTCCTTCCATAAACCGGAACATTCTCCAATAATTATGGCTGCTGTCCTCATAATAGGATTTTCCTTCTTTTGTCATAATCACGTTTAAGGTTTCTCTTTCCGCATCCCTCCCCTGCGCTATCGCCGCCTTACGGAGGTATTCCGTCACATTCACTACATTTTCCATTAACTGATGCGGATTCTTGAAAATTTCATGATTCATTCTCTGCAGGATATACCGCTTTGTTTCCCCGCCGTCTCCTTCATAAGTAAGCAGGAACGTATCGTTAATATGGCCGTTTCCATATGGCCGCTTTGCCGCCAGCCTGCCTTCGGTGGCAAATTGTTCGATTGCTTCTTCGATTCGGCTGTTCGCCGTATTTTCCATATTCATAGCTTCTCCTTAATCGGCAGTCCGCTGCAGTCAGCGGATACCCCTTCCATTTCTGCTGTTTTCCTATCTATGTCCGCAAATTCAGCAACCCCGCCGCAAGCGGCGGGGTTATTCTTTTGGCTCTAATTGTTTCTATATCCACGGTATATGAGAAATACTCCCACTGCCACCAGCACCACACCTATAAGGAACAGTATCCGGACAGCCATAAAGCTTCTGATCTGAATCACCAACGGTTCTCCCATCTCCTCAATCTCGCTTTCCGTATAGTCCATATCCATCAGATATTCCTTAAAGTATTTAGCCAGCTGGTCTTCCATGACTTCTACGCTTCCCTCCATATGTATTGTTGTTGTAGGTTCTGCGCCGCCCATCAGGAATTCATAAGTTTCATCGGTTATTTTAGTCATATCGGAAACATCTGCCTGACGGCCTTTCAGCCCGATATAGCCGTCGGCGGTGGGAATCAGGTAATATCTTCCGTTGGCTCTGTCGCCGCTTCTGCTTCCGTCCGAACGTTTTGTATAAGTACTTTCCGATGCAAAATAGTCCAAGACATAAATCACCTCTCCCGCCACATGGGAACCGGCCTTTACTTCTTTTCCGTCCAGCATGTCCTCAAAGCTGATGGCGGGCTTAAAGGAAATAATAAAGTCTTTTCCGGCATTGAACACCATTGTGATGCCTATCGCCAGAAGGATCAGTATGTTCATACTGAATGCGCCGATTAATCTTTTGAAACTCATTGTTGCTCTCCTCTCTTTCTCCCTCATGTCTTACTTTTACGGCAGATACCGTCACCCTTTCCATGCCCTTCCTTCCGCCATAAAAGGACCTGTTTATGAAATTTGATCAGTAGTTTGAGTGCATGATACCATGTTTTCATGCATTATGTCAATATCCATGCTTCCTGACCGGAAGCCCTCCAAATCTAACGTAATATATGTGTATCCCAGTCTCTTAAGAAAGCCGGCTATATAATCCTTCTGCGCCATGATTTTCGGAAAGTCGCCCGTGTCCGCTTCAATCCGCGCTACGTTTCCATGCACCCGGAGCCTTACATTGCCAAGCCCTAATGATTTGAGATAACCTTCCCCCTTTTCGGCCTGCCGTATTTTCTCATAAGTTAAGGTAGTTCCGTAAGGGAATCTGGTGGCAAGGCAGGGAGCGGCAGGCTTCGCGGCCACTGACAGTCCATACTCCGCAGCCATTTGCCGCACCTGCTCTTTTGTCATATGAACCTCTGCCAGAGGGCTTGCTATCCGCAATTCCTTCAGTGCCTTTATGCCGGGGCGGTATACATGAAGGTCGTCTTCATTCGTACCCTCCAATATGGCCGGAACATTCATTTCCTTGGCCCGTTCCTTTATCTTGCCGAACAGATGCCTTTTGCAGCGATAGCAGCGGTCTATAGGGTTCTCCGTGATGCCCGCTTCTTTCAGTTCGTCTATGAAAACCGACATATGCTCGGCACCTGTCTCTTCCGCAATTTTCCGTGCTTCCTCCATTTCCCCTATTGGGTGCATCCTCGTCTGAACCGTGATCCCATAAACCCTTTTTCCCGTTTTCCCTGCCGCTTCACAAGCCAGTTTCAGCAGCAGACTGCTATCCACGCCGCCGGAAAAGGCCACTATAATATCCGTTTCCGCATATTCAGCCATCCGTTTCAAAAGCCGGTCTTTCTTCCTGCAAAAGCTATCCTGTTCTTCTTTTCCCATTTCCGTCTCCCAATCACCGGTATCTGTTTCCCGCATCCATAACCTGCTGCAGTGTCATGCCGCTTTTCCCGGCCAGTTCTGCCGCGCTCTCATATTCCGGATAACATTTCCGGCTTCCGTCGGGAAGCGTGCATTCTTTTACCGCCAGTTCTCCCCACGGCAGCGTCACGCTGCCCGCCTCTCTTTGCAGAACCGTCCGCTCCATCTGCATGCGCCGTATCCCTATGGTGGTGGTTTCCCGGAAAATAATCTGTTCCAATTCCTCTCTGCGCCTCTCGTCGCAGATAACATTCAGTTCATATGCCGGGCGGTTTTTCTTCATATAGGACGGCGTATAATATACATCCCTTGCCCCCGCTTCCAGCAATTTCCGCATCACATATCCAAGAACCTCTCCCGTGCAGTCATCTATATTAGTCTCCAGCTTGCAGATGGTATCCCGCCGCTCCGTTTCCGTTTCTTCCAACAGCATTGCACGGAGCAGGCTGGGCTTTTCATACTTGCGCTTTCCTGCGCCGATCCCTGTTTTTGCAACGATAAATTCTTCCGGAAGCCTGCCGGATGTCCGTATGGCAGCCACGATTGCCGCCCCCGTAGGTGTTACCAGTTCCGCCTCCATATCCGTTATCCGCATGGGAATCCGATGGGCTTGCACAATATTGGCCACTGCGGGAACCGGAATCGGAAGAATCCCGTGCTGACACCGGATGCTTCCCCGCCCCTCATTTACATACGGCACAATCACATCCGTCACCCCCAAGCTATCCAAACACACCGCCACGGTAACTATATCCACAATGGAGTCCACTGCCCCTACCTCATGAAAATGCACCTGCTCTGCCGGCATGCCATGGGCTTTCGCCTCTGCCTGTGCCAAAATCCGAAAAACGCGGGCTGCCGTTTCCTTTGCCCTGCCGGTCATTTCCGCCTTATCGATAATCTCCAATATCTCGGGCAGTCCCCTATGTGCATGCGAATGTCCTTCCCCATGAATGTGTTCATGGCCGGCGTGCCCGTGCGGATGCATTTCCTCCTCTTCCTGATGGTATCCGTGACTGCCGTGCCCAAATAAATAATCCATATCATGGTCATGATTTTCATGCTCCGCATCCAATTTTACATAAAAGTCACAGACATCCAGCCCTGCTTTTTTTACCCGCCGTATCTCCGTCTCAAAACCATGTACCGGCAGGCTCTTCAGCGCCTTTTCCAATGTCTCTTGATCCGCTCCCAGATCCAGCAAGGCTGCTGCCGCCATATCCCCGCTGATTCCGGAATTACATTCCAAATATAAGGTCTTTCCCATCCTTCGCTCCTCTTCTTGCAGTATTTCATCCTTCCGGAAATCAAAGTTCCTCGCCGCCCGCGGGAATCATACCGTGCAAAACTTTCTTTTCCCGCTCAGTTACAGACACATCCCAGCCGGTTAATCTGCGTTGCGATATATCCTGCTCCGTATCCGTTGTCTATATTCACTACCGCCACTCCGTTGGCACAGGAATTTATCATGGTAAGCAGTGCGGAAAGCCCATGCAGGCTGGCTCCATAGCCTACCGAAGTAGGTACCGCAATCACCGGCCGGCTCACCAGGCCGCCCAGCACACTGGCCAGTGCGCCTTCCATGCCGGCTACCGCAATCACACAGTTTGCATCCTGTATGTCATCCAGTTTCGACAGCAGCCTGTGCAGCCCGCTGACACCTACGTCATAAATCCGCTCCACCTTGCTCCCGAAAAATTCCGCCGTCTGTGCCGCTTCCTCGGCCACAGGAATGTCCGCCGTCCCCGCCGTACAGACCGCCACCTTTCCGTAACGTTCCTTGCCTTCCTTTTCAATCTTCAGAATACGGGATATTTCATCGTAAACTGCCTGCGGCAAAACTTCCCTGACCAACTCGTACTGCCGGCGGTCCGCCCTTGTGCCAAAAGCTTCCCCGTTTTCCTCCCACAGCTTGCGGTAAATGGAAACCAGATACTGATCGGCTTTTCCGCTGCAGTATACTACCTCCGGAAACCCGGAACGGATTTCTCTCAGGGAATCCAGCTTCGCGTATCCCATCTCCTCATATGACCGCTTCCTGAAATATTTCTCTGCCTCCTCCACAGACATGCTTCCGGCTCTCACCTGCTCCAAAACATCTCTCGCTTCCAAACTTATGCCCTCCTTAATCCGGGCCTGCCCCCCGCCGCTGCAGCCCCAGCGGCAGTTCCAGCCCATTTTCCTCTAGCAGCTGCTTATCGTGCAGAATTTCTTCCGTCCTTCCGTCCCTGACGATTCTCCCTCCGAAGAGCAATACCGTCCTCCCGCAAGTATCCCGGATCATATCCAAATCATGGGACGCTATCACCTTTGCCGCCGTAATTTCGTTTAAAACAGAAATCAAATTCCTGCGGTTCCTTGGATCCAAAGCTATGGACGGCTCATCCAACAGCATAATCTCCGGCTCCATGGACAGAACCGTGGCAAGAGAAGCCAGTTTCTTCTGCCCTCCGGACATCCGGTAAATCTGTCTGTCCCTCAAATCCTCCAAATGCACCTTCCGGAGGGCTTCCATGGTACGCCGCTCTGTCTCTTCTTCGGAACAGCCATAGTTACGCGGCCCAAATGCCACATCCTCATATACGGTAGACAGAAACAGCTGGCTGTCCGAATCCTGAAATACATATCCGGCACTCTTACGGACCGCTGCCAGATTCCTCTTTTCCACGGCAGTGCCGTCCACATAGATTCTCCCTTGATAACCGTCCGCCAGCCCCACCAACAGCTTCAGCAGCGTAGACTTCCCGACACCGTTTGCCCCTATCAGCCCTACGGACTCTCCTTCCTTCACACAGAAGCTTACATTATGCAATACCTGATTCCCGTTGGGATAGGCAAAGCACAGGTTCTCCACTTTTATTTTCTCCAAATCCTGTCCCTCTTTTCCGCCCGCACCGGAACATGATGAAAGCATTCCTGCCGTCCTCAGAAAGCATTTTCCAACCATCCTCTACAACAGTAGTTTTCCTGCCAGTTCAAACACCGGCACTGCACGGAGGCAGGCAATTGCCGCGCCCCAGAACAGGACATAGCAGATGCTGACACCTTTTTCCCACCGGAAACGCTTACCGGCAAACTCCCCGTGATACCCCCGCAGCAGCATACTTTCATATACCGTTTCCGCTCTGTCAATGCTGCGCAGAAGAAGCTGGCCCACAAACGCCCCCCAAGTTTTGATATGAATCCCTCTCTGCCCCGGAGCCCGGAGTTTATAAGCCTGCGTCATCCGCTCCGCTTCTTTCAGCAAAACTATAAGATAACGGTAAGTCAGTAGCAGCACCGTCACAAACTCCTTCGGTACATGCAGGCACCGCAGGCTGTAACAAATCCCCTCCATTCCTGTCTCCGTCAGCAGAAGATAGGAGGAAGCCGCACAGAAAATCCCTTTCATCATCAGCGTGGCCATGGAAATCATTCCTCCCGTCACCTTGGTTTGCCCGAACTGCCAATAAATCTCCCTGTCCAGAAAGGGATTTGCCATGCCTGCTATGCCCGTCAAAACCAAAACCGGAAAAATCCTGCCTGCCGCCGCTTTCACCGATATGCCGTCCCATATGCCCAGAATCAGCAGATACAGCAGCATTCCTGTCAGTCCTGCCATATTATAGCGGTCAAAGGAAACCACTGCCACGGCATACCATAAAGCCACAAGCAGACGGGCAAGCGGATGTACCGTCCCGTCCCTTCCCCGCCGCCCCTCATCCGCCGCATGAATATTATGTATGGCTCCCCTCAGCTTATTCATTTTTTACCGCCCGGTTCCGGAAAAAACGGAGCAGCAAACTGCATCCCACGCAAAGCAGAATGACCACGGCACCTCCTGCAATACCTGAAAATGCCGTTCCGGCGGCCGACTCACTGTCTTTCCACCCATAATCAGGAAGCACCGCCGTCGTCTCCTGGATACGCCCCGCCATTTCATAAGCGCTGCCCTCGGCATCCAATTCCGAGGTCTCGGCTACCCGTTCCATAGACCATTCCAATCCGTCCGGGTCGGAGGATGCCGCAAGGGACAGCAATCCGCCCGTCACTGCCGCAGCTGCCAGCAATGCGGCCACCGTCCCCTTATAAGTGAGCCTCCCTTTCTTTCCTTCTTCCCCTTTCCTTTGTCCGCTTCCGTTCCAACCGGAATATCCCCATAACAGCTCCGGCCTCGCCTCATAAATAAATGACAGCACGGCAGCCGTAATCAGCCCCTCCACCAATCCGATGGCCAAATGAATCGGCTGCATCACTGCCACAAACGCAGCAAAAGGAAGTTCGGTCACCCCCGAGGCAAGCGTTTCCAACGTCACCGAAAACGCGCCAAGCTGCAGCGTCGCCATACACCCAAGCACGGATGCGGAGGCAATCTTCCTTTTCGACATCCCACGCCTCATCACTTGCCTCCAGATTACCATGGAGCCGATAAAACACCCGTAAAATGCCATATTCCAAATATTACACCCCAGTGCCAGCAATCCCCCGTCCGCAAACATAAGACACTGCACCAGCAATACCCCTATCATTGCCAAGAACCCCGCTTCCGGCCCCAACACAGCGGAAAGCAGCATCCCTCCGCACAAATGTCCCGAAGAACCCGTCCCCGGAACGGAAAAATTAATCATCTGTGCCGCAAAAACAAAAGCCCCCATAACTCCCATGACAGGAATCTTCCGCGCATCCTTCTCCAGCCTGACCTTTCTGACAGAATAAGCCATAGCCGCCCCGGAACAGGCATACATCGTTCCTGCCACCACCGGCGTAACCAACGCATCCGCCATGTGCATAACCGTTTCCTCCTTTATCTCCCCCTTACCCCTACTATAATATTGGATACCTTCCCGTTTGTCCACCCTTATCTTCTTTTCCCTGCAGAAATCAACTGGGGGTTTTATGACTGTGCGGCTGCCCGGATTCCACAATTAGCCAATCAGCACCTTCTTCCCTTCAAAAGCGAAGCCATATTTCCGGATTTTGTCTATCGGAATCCCTTTCTCTTCCAACGTATAGGCATAACGCTTATCCTCAATCTGCTTCAAGGCTGCAGCCACGGTATCCTCTAGGCTATGCTCTTCCTCCGGGTCATGCACCTTAAACTCAAGGACGAAAGCATCATCAGCCTTGTTCCTTGGCTCCAGCATGACATCATACCGTCCGAATCCGCTCTCTCTGTTCGATGTGATGCTGTATCTGTCTGCCAAGTCAACCATCAGCCCCAGCACAAAGCCATGGTAAAACCTCTCCGGTTCCGAAGCCTCCGAAGGCCTGTTTCCCGAATCAAAGCAACTGAAAGTCGCAAGGGCCGTCCTGTTCATATAAATGTTCATCGCCTTTTTGTCGCCCAACAGCAAGGCCTTGACAAAGGCATTATAGTCCGGGGTGTATTCAGCAAACCAGCCGTCAATCATCCGCTCAAACATCATCCGCACTTCCCAGTTTGTCAGCCGTAGCTCATAATCCGCTTTTCCGCGTTCATCATACGCAACATGTTCCACTTTCAGATAGCCGCTGGCCAGCAGCAGGCTCCAGATAGCCTTTATATTATAGTCAAGCTGGCTGAATATAATCTGTTCATCGATTGTCGTATGGAAAGATTTTCCCTGCAGTAAATCTTCCATGATGATTTTTATATCAGGTATCCCTCTTTGAATCAGCTTTCCGACTAGGCTGTTGGAACTGGTGTTCGCCCAGTAAGCGGCAAGACGCTGCTTGTCAAGATAGTTGATGATGGACCACGGATTATAGATATCTCGTGTATCTCCAAAGGTAAAACCATCATACCAAGCACGGACTTCCTGCTTTTGCATGAGTCCAAATTCATCCATGGCGGCAAACACTTCCATTTCCGTAAAACCGAAGGAAGCCTCATACTTGCATGAGGTAGAGGTAACTACCTCCAGATGGTTTAAGTCGGAAAAAATAGATTCCTTACTTATCCGTGTGATGCCTGTCATGACCGCCCTCTCCATGTGTGGGTTCGTCTTGAAGGTCGAATTGAACAGGTTTCGGACAAATGCCGCCATTTCATCCCAATATCCGTGCACATAAGCTTCCTGCATGGGGGTATCATATTCATCCAATAAAATGATGGCTTTCTTTCCATAATAATCCGCCAAGAATTCCGATAAGGCTTTCAGGGAATAAGAAGCTACAGAGTCGCCCATTGTAGGGGATATTTCATAGAAAATATCTGGAAGTTTTATCTTTTTCGACACATTATCCTGTAAAACCGAATATTTATCATACAGGCTTTTGATGATGCGGCAGATTTTATCCCTTGCATTTCCATAGGATGTCCCTTTTACATCTGCGAAGCTTAAGAAGATTACCGGGTATCTGCCTTGGAGGCTACGATACTTCTCTTCTTTCCATATGTCGAGTCCTTCAAATAAGGCTCCTTTATCTGCATGTTCCACAGAAAAGAACTTCTCAACCATGCTCATAGTCAGCGTCTTCCCGAACCGCCTAGGGCGGGTGATCAAGGTCACGCTATCCCCCTCTTCCCACCATTCCTTTATGAAGCATGATTTATCGATGTAAAAATAGCCTTCCCTTCTAATCGTCTCGAAATCCTGACACCCGATGCTCACTGTCCTTGGCATGTCTGCCCCCTTTCCGGCTATTTCCTGCCTTTCCGGCTATTTCCTGCCTTTCCTGCAATCAATCCGTCTGCCCTTAGAGCGTGTCTTAAAATTGCTTTCTGTCAGATGTGCATCACAGTTTGTGGGAGATTTGCCCCAAATACACATCCAAACAGATGCCGCGTTCACAAGCAGGAAACGCCATAAACAAAAAATTTATGACGTTTCCCGCCCCGGGCAACACCGCTTTACAAATCATAATACATCTTAAACTCTGCCGGATTCGGAATCTGCTCCAGCTTCTTCAGTTCCTCCCGTTTTCTGGCCACCCAGACATCAATAAGCCTTTGCGGGAACACACCGCCCTTCAGCAGATAATCATGATCTGCTTCCAATGCGTCCAATGCTTCCCCTAAAGATTTCGGAAGCCCCTTAATCTTCTTCTGCTCTTCTTCCGACAGCGTATACAGATTAAAATCATAAGGCCCCCAGCCGTTAGCCTCCGGATCAATCCGATTCTCAATACCATCCAGCCCGGCCATCAGAATTGCCGCATAGGCATAATAAGGATTCGCCGTCGCATCCGGATTCCGCAGTTCAAACCGTTTTGTATCCGGCGATTTTGCATATGCGGGAATACGGATTACCGCACTGCGGTTGGAAGTTGCATAGCCCACCGTCACCGGTGCTTCAAAACCCGGCACAAGGCGTTTAAACGAATTTGTGGACGGATTGGTAAATGCGCACAGCGACGCAATATGCTTCAGCAGACCGCCCATAAAATAATGCGCCGTACGGCTCAGCCCGGAATAACCGTTCTCATCATAGAACAGCGGCTTGCCGTCTTTCATCAGCAGCATATGCACATGCATGCCGCTGCCGGCCTCCTGATAGACAGGCTTCGGCAGGAAAGTAGCCGTCTTGCCTTCCCGGGCAGCCATATTCTTAATAATATATTTAATAACCATAGTATTGTCCGCCATAGCCGGCATATCCGCAAGCTCCACCTCAATTTCCATCTGTCCCGGACCGCCTACCTCATGATGATGATATTTCACCTTAATGCCCCAATCTTCCATCAGCATACACATCCGGCTCCGCAAATCATATCCCACATCCTGCGGAGCCGCCACATGGTACCCCCCTTTATGCGGGACTTCAAATCCGTTATTCCCCGGCCTTCCCGGCTCCAGACTGGCATTCCAATCCGCCTGCCGGGTATCGATCCGATACCCGCACTGCTGCGGCGACACCTCATAACGGGCGGAATCGAACAGATAAAACTCAAATTCCGGCCCAATCACCATCCGATCCGCTATGCCGCTCTCCCTCATATAATCCATTGCCCGCAGACTTACATTTTTCGGATACTGATCAAACGGCTTATTCTCCCCCTTGCCAATCGTGCAGACATTCCCGCACATAGTAAGCGTAGGCACCTCTGCAAACGGATCCACATATGCCGTATCCGGATCCGGCAGAAACACCATATCACTCTTTTCTACCGGTGCATACCCGTAGTTAGAGCCGTCAAAGCCAATCCCATAAGTAAAAGTACTCTCGCCAAACCTTTCTACCGGAATCGTAATATGCCTCCACCGCCCGTCAATATCCGTCATTTTAAAATCAATCATACGGATCTGCTTTTCCTCGCACAACTTCTTAATCTCTTTCACCTTGTCCATAATTCTGTCCCTTTCCCGTGATACCTCATGCCCATCCCTACTTCCGGCAATACAATTTCACGCACACAATATTTCCCGCTTACATTTCTCCCTGCAACCCCCTTCAGCCGGTGCAGCACAACCTTTCTATAATTATACCATAAACAGCCCGAATCCTGCACTACCCTTTTTTCATTATCACACCCAACCCCACAGCAAGCAACCATAAATAAACCACACATCAATCACCAACTATCCGCACAAGTTCAGCCGCTTAACTCGTTGCTCGCCGAAATCAATTCTCAGCCCCGCGAACCCAACACCCAGCATCGGAAGGGGCGGCGCTCCGGGCTTTGCCGGCTTACGGCATGCGTTCTTACTGCCCGGTTCCGGCGGCCTGCGGGTTCTTTTTTCTGTATCAAAAATGAGATATTTCTAACTGCTTTTCCGGCTCGGTCTGCTGCCCCGGCGGCTAAACTCCCTTCGGTCAGACAACGCCGCCTAAAACGGCAGCTGACCGGGCCGGAAAAGCAGTAAGAAATATCTTCATTTTTTCCGAAGAAATCCGAATCTCCTATACCGCCGCAGCCGGACAGCCGGCAGGCAGGGACCGATAGGCAAGACCGGTCATGAACGCAGGGCTTCCCCTTCCCGCGCTGTGTATCGGCAGGTGGGTAAACGCATGCTAGGATGTAGGGGGAGGGGGCATTAGGGTAATTTATAAGAATAGTATGTTGGGAAATGGATTGAAGTGGTATGGTTTATGAAGTACAATGGATTGTAGGGAAGGTATAGGATGTTGGCATTGGAGAGGGGGAGGGATAGATGATACTTTATCATGCAAGTAAAGAACGTATAGAATTTCCGGAAATACGGAAGAGTAGATATACAAAAGACTTTTCATGGGGATTTTATTGTACCAATAATTTTGAACAGGCTTTGCGGTGGGCTAACCGAGGAGAAGGGGATCCTGTCATTAATTATTATTCTTATAGACAAAATGAGAAATTGTCTATTTTGAAATTTGATTATATGACGGATGGATGGTTGGATTTTATTGCAGAATGCAGAAGCGGGGCGACACATCAGTATGATATTGTGGAAGGTCCCATGGCTGATGACACAATATGGAATTATGTAAATGATTTTCTTTCAGGAAGGATTACCCGTAAGCAGTTTTGGGTGTTGGCAGAATTTAGGTATCCGACGCATCAAATAAGTTTTCATACATTATCGGCATTGAATTGCCTAACGTTTGACAGGAGTGAGATTGTTTATGACGGAAAAAGAAAAAAATGATTTATTTTATGTATGTTCATTGGTTGAATACATTGCGCGGCAGACAAAGAATAGACGCGGAATTGTGACGGAAGCATTGGGGAGAGAAGGAATTGAGAAGCAATTATATGATGCGGAAGTAAATCATTGCCTTTCGTTTGAACAGGTGAGTGATGAAGTAATAGAGCAATATAAGATTCCGGAAGGTGACTTTGATACGATTACAGAATGTAAATATAGTATTCCGAGTTTCATGGACATCGGAAAACTGTATACTATAATGATCGAAGACTGTGCGGAATCCGGAAAAGAAGTAGATGAATTAATCCAAATTTTCTCTTCTTTTATCAGTGATAAAATATCTGATTTTCAGTCAGATGTTTATTATCAAAACCCCAGTTATCTGGAATGCTCTTATAAGGCAGGATATTTGTTGGATTAAAAATAAAGACAATGGACAAAAGTGTAAGCCGCTCACCGAACACAATCCCCTCCCCATTCAATATCAATCCTTATTCAATATTAATCTTTATTCAATATCAATACCCAGCGTCGGAAGGGAGCGCTTGGCGGGCGGGGCGGGCTAGGGCGGCGGGCAGTTTGGGACGGCAGGACGGCGGCGGTATGCAGCAGGCAGATTTCCACATCAAAAATGGGGGATTTCTAACTGTTTTTTCCGGCCGGTTTGCTGCCACGGCGGCTAAACTCCCTTCGGTCAGACAACGCCGCCTGAAACGG
>CAJTVK010000118.1 GCA_910579645.1 uncultured Lachnospiraceae bacterium
GCTCATCCCCCCCTCCTAACTCATCATAAGTTTCCGATAAATATTTTCTCTCGCACTCCCCCCATCAAAAAAATCCGCTTCCGGCCATACAAGTTCCTCCCCCCGTAAGAACCTCTCTAAACGTTCCAACAATGTCTCCGGATCTTCTGCCGGCTCTTTCCAGAACAAGTCCTCACCGCCCCAGTTCCTATAACCGTTCATCCCGGCCTTTACTTCCGTCTTGTCGGGCAGATAAGTGAGAATCGGTATTTTCAGATATAAAAAATCATATAAAAAGGAAGAAAAATCAGTAATGAATAAATCATACTTTCCTTCCTCCCGAATATCTATATGGCCGGTTAAGGCAATATGCTTTCCTGTTTCCGGAAAAAATTTACGGTAACAGGAAAAGATAGGATGGAGTTTTACATCCATGGCATATCCGCTTTCCTCCAACAGCGATTCCAACCGGCCGGAATATAGGAATCGGGTTATTTTCTGATAGTAGGCTGACTCACGGAATTTTTTATCCAAGGGTTCCCATATTCCGTCTTTTCCCTTTCCTATCAGATATTCCCTCCAAGTAGGGGCATACAAGATACGTCGGTTTTTGTTTTCCGTCCGCGCCAGCAAATCAAACCGCGGCATTTTGCATTCCCATAGTTCTTCTTTCCGAAAACCGTTTTTACGGAACCGTCCGGCTTCCTGAACCGTGGATACCACTACTTTATCTGCCATTATTTTTTCCGGCGAATATTTCCAGGGCATGTCGATATGCAAGACTCCGTGCTGCAGATAAATAGTCTCAAAATGAAACTTTCCCGCATGGCGGTCATATTCTTTCGGGGCAAAGGGCAGGATATTGTTTTCTTCAATATACGCGGTTATGATTTTCTCCGCCTTGAAAAGCAGCTTTTTGTGTTTCCGGCTGCCAAAGGAAACGAAATGCGGATTCCGTTTGCCGCCCGCCGTCTGCTGTCTGTCGGATACGATGTAGTATCGTTTTACGCCGTCCTGCCGTTCTATGTCATGCTCAAACTGCAGTCTTCCGTTATCGCAGGCGACTCCTTTGCAGTCATAATAGAGCCAGATTCTTTCTTTTCCTTCCGTTCTTTTTTTCTTATCCTGTTTTTTATTGTTTCCGTTCCTTTTCTCTTTTTTATTTCCTACCTCCTTTTTCTCTTTTTTATTTCCTATCTTCTTTTTCCCTTTATCATTGTTTTCCTTTTTCCGGCTTTGATTTTTGCTCGTTGTTCCCTCATTCATTGTTTTGCTGAAATGAAACACATTATTTCCGTCAATTTCAATGAGGATATTGTCTTTTTGCCAGGAATATCTTCCGTAATTATGGGAAAACGGTGTCCTTGGCATAAAATAGTAGGATACCGGAAACCAGAAATTCCCGGCCTCTGCTTCAAAATGCATATTTGCCACCTGTTCCGGCCTGCAATAGTAGCGCATTGACCAGAAATGCTGTGTTTGCTCCCTTGACAGGTAATAGCTGTGGGAACTTCTTTCCAACGGCAGTTTCCTTATTATGCGGCCATTGTTCTCCACCGCACAGAGCGTTGGTTTTTCTCTGTAAAATTGGAAAAAAACGGATTTCAGGAAGCCGTCTATTTCAGCCACGCCGTTGCGGACGGCTGCTTTTGTGATAACCAGTTCCACGGCATTCGCTGCCGTTACCTGCCGGTTCCCGTCACAGAGACCATACATACCCTGCCGGACATAGCATTGCAGGCTGTCCTTTCCTTTCAGCCGCAGGAGGTAGTATTTTTCAAAAAAATCCATCTGCGGATGTTCCAATATGACCTCATTGCCGCACCGCTTCAGCAGCCCTGCAATCCGGCTCACCGCCTTTGCATAGTCCTCTTTGCCATAATGATAGGGAAACAGAATATTGGATACTAATTTCCAATAAACGTCATTGACATATAAGCCCTGAAATGCCATCGGCACTTCTTCATATTCCGCAAAAAGGTTTTCGAAAAAGGCCATGCACTGCTCGAAGATATAGCAGGCTCCCGAAAGCTTTCCGGAAGAACTTTCCCTGTTTCTGTAATACCGGTATTTCCCTTCGGCGCAGAATCCCATCTTCAGTTTCTCTTTCAGCACCTCACAGCAATATTTCTGGTCTTCCGAGAAGGTCTGTTTCTCATCAAACAATAAATTATCTTTAAACTTATTTTTTACCGCTATATTCATGGTCGTCTGCCCGATATAAGGATGTTCCCTCAAATCATATACGCCTGATTCCTTTAAATACCGGTAACGAAAATGAGGTTTCAGGATTTTTCCGTCATAGATTGTTTCAATCGGATAGGTTACCAAGTCGGTGTCCTCATATACCCTGTCAAAAAATTCCGTTACACGACTAATGGTATCCGGTGCCAGGCAGTCGTCCGCGTCCAGAAAGAAGATATATTTTCCGGAGGCATTGCACAGACCCAGATTCCGGGCGGAGGAAACGCCCCGGTTGCTTTGGGAAAAATATTTCACCCGGATATCTTTTTGGGCATATTTTCGGCATACCGATGCGCTGCCGTCCGTAGAACCGTCGTTTATCAGCAAAATCTCCAACTCATATTTTCCCGGCCTGAACCGTAACAATTCCTTCAGACAGGCAGGAAGCCGGGCTTCCTGATTATAAACCGGAACAATAACCGTAACTGTCTGTTTCCCGCTCATCTTATCCCTTTCCGCTGCGGCAGGATGCCTGTCAGGGCATGTCCGCGCTTTCCTTCCATATCTTCTGATAATCGTGAGGACGGATTCTGATAAAATCTTTTTCCGCCTCATACCCCATAGCCAGCAAAAGTTTCTTTATCCGTCCGTAATTCGGTTCGTCCGCAATTGCCACATAGTACTTTTCCCTGCCTTTTTCCAGCAGCCGGCAGTCTTCCACCGGCATGGTTCCTATTCTCCTGCCCTGGAAATCGAAATGCACATATTTGAGAGGATTACCCCCCCCCAATCGCAAATTGTAAAATGCATTCCTTGCTTGTGCACCATTGCCGAATATCACTGTTTGTCTGCCATTCAGCACATTCCACAGTACCGGCTTCTTAGCAGAACCCAATTTCCGCACCATTGTCCATACAATCTCCACAAACAGATTGTACGCCGTATGCGCTTTTAAATGAAAGACAAAATCGGTAACATCCTCCTGCGACCGAATACACTTATTGATGTCCGCAACGGCAAACTTTCCCGGTTCTTCTTCCTGCAGCCGGAAAAGAATCCGGTTCAGCTTCTTAATCTGATTCCTGACCTCCGGGCAGTGGGGATTGTTTTTTCTGTAATAATCCAATTCCGGTCCGGTCACGAGCACAATCTTTGTCTCCGGCGCAGCATGCTCTTTTATCCAAATCAGATTGTCATAAAACCTCTCTTCACTGATAAACTCCCCTTCCTTGAAATTTTCTTCCAGCCATTTTCTTTCTTCCTCCCCTTCCAGCTTTCTGTCGCCGCTAAGTACGCTGGTCGTTCCGAATTTTGCCTGCGGGCTTCTGACTACCCGGATATTCCTGTTCTTTTTATTTTCGTATATGTGATAAATCATGTCGTCATGGAAAGACAGAATCAGATAATCATATTTTTCCGCAAAAATCCTGGAACGGAAACAGGAACTTCCCGTATAATTATAAAAATGTTCCCTGCAGAAAGCTTTCTCTTTCTCGCCCATCTCAAACTGAGATCTTATATATTCCGTGCCAACGTTTACGCCCCTTTCCTCCCCCTTATACACATTGCATTCGTAAGTAAACTTCTGATTGGGCATGGCAAAATAAGCAATGGGATGATACAGGTCGCAGGCTCCCACAGCAAAAATATTGATAACGGTATTCTCATCCGTAAGGTTTTCCAGCACATTCTCATTTTCATCACTCCTCCGCTGCTCCATAAGCCGGATCCAATCCGGAATTTCTTCCTTATTCAGCTCAACCGCCACCTCCCCGGCTGCCTCCAATTCCGGAAATCCAAGACGCGAATATACCCACTGCTCTATTCCCATATTCATAATCCTACAGGAAAAAACAAAATGCACCAATTCTCTGCCGCGCAACGTATAAAAACCCACAATTCCGTAATCGCCATAGTCGTCCGCTGCCTGCACTAATTCCGTCACATATTCCTTGCTTTGCAGCATCCCCCGCAGTTCCTCCGCAGACATCCTGTTTTTTGTAAAGTTCAGCTGATTCGTGCGTTCCGTCAGTTCGCAGATTCTTTCAAAATATTCTTCTCCGTAGGGCAGCAGCCCCACCCTGATATGGCTCTCTGCCAAAAACTTCTCATTGGAAGAACTCAGTTCTTTTGCGGAATGCCTTTTTTCCATCTGCTTGTACTGACGGAGCCTGACCAATTCTCCGTCCTCCTTCCCTAAAAGCAACCTTTCCTCCAACAGCGCGTCGCATGCCGCCGCATCCAGCACATTCAGTTTCGGATTGTAAAATTCCGCTTCCCTTAAATTGAATTCATTATCGTCAATGAACAAAGCATTGTCTTCCCTCAGATTCATATTTTTCAATGCGTTCTTTATCATTTCCCCCTTGGGCTGAAACGAAATATTGGGAAAGACAAACCATTCCCACAGCCCCATGGCCTCCAGTACATTCTTAGCAGTCTCATAATCATTCTTAGAGACAATGGAATTCACAATACCCCTTTGGTTCAGCTGCCGTATAATCCCGGCCCGGTTTTCCAGCAGTTCCACCTGCCCTCCTTCGGCCAGGGTCCCTTTCCACAAAGTATCATCCAAGTCCCAAAACACCACTTTTATCTGATTCCTGATTTTTTTCACCATCTGCTTCTTCCTTCTCCCTTTCCGCAGCCATGCTATATTCCATGATTTCCGCCCCCAGCCCTTTCTTCCCTTTCCCCAATAAAATGTAATCCATGGAGACAACCAGATACTGGGAAATGGACAGCAGCATATCCAGACTCATCCCCACATACCCCCGCTCAATATCCGCATAATGCTTCACTGTACATTCCGCCACTTTGGCCATCTGCTTTCTTGATATCCCGTAAAATTCCCGAATCTGCCGAATTCTCTTCCCCGTTTCCGGACGGTCATATCTTATTTTATGTTCCATTAAACTCCCTCGCTTATTTTTCAGACACGCTCTAATACTACAGTGCACACTCCGGAATCAGCCTGTGTGAAACTATGATATTGGGCTATGATTACTGCTGATTTCACACAAATTCCGCTATAAAAGTGAGTATTATGAAATGTATGCCATAGTACAAAGCTACTCACCATATCTGTCTAAATTCTCCAGCACACATTGCAGAGAACCAATCCATTCGCCGATTCCCGAACCGCTTTTACCCCCCCCCGGATTCTGAATCTGCTCCGCATGCCACTTTATTTTTTTCCCGCACCAAAGCAAATACTTTTTCATATTCTCCGATGCCTGCTCCCTGCTGCCTGCCAGAAAGCTTTCCATTCCGCCTGACAGTTTCCTTCCCGTTTCCTCCAACTTTCTGTCAAACTCCGTATTCAGATGCCCACCGGCTTCCGCAACCGGCACCCCGTTCTTCTTAAGGAACTGACAAAATACCTCATATCTTGTTTTATGCCCCTCTGCCGTCCGAGAAAAATCAATAGCTTCATACAGCCTTGCCAGTTTCGTATCCCCGTTTACCTCTTTCATCGGAATCATCGGAATTTTATGATATTCTGCCAGTTCCCGTACCCGCGCATCCGCAGCAAAAACAATTGCCGGATTTCCCGCCAGAACTGCCGCAATGCTTCCATGTATGCAGGAACCCACAGACAAATCAGCCTTTTTCAGAAAATGAATCCAAGACGGCACGTCCACAAATTGCCGCAGCCTATTCTCCCTAAATTCCCTATATTCCACATCCTTTATGTACAGCGGATGTACCTTCTTCCTCACCTTGTCGCCTGCATACAGTAACTTCATATCATGAATGCCCTGCAGCACAATATAATAATCCGGATATTCCTCCTTACACCTCTCCAGAAACTCAAAAAACCCCTGAAAACTGCCGTGATAGTTCATGGATAGAACAGACTGCCCAGTCAGGCGGCACGGAGCCTTCCTCGGGAGAAAACTTCCGAACGTAAACATGGACGGACAGCCTATTACATCAATCCTGCTTTCTTTTATCCCTAATCTTTTCAGATATTCAGCCGTTATTTCCCCCCTGACCCCTATGGATTCCGACTTTTCCAGCACAGCCTCCGCAAACTGCCGGGCTGCCCCGTCAAACTTAAACCCTTTCGTCAGCCCCGGTTCATAATCTGCCTGAATACCCACCCCAGTCACTACTGCCGGTATCTTCAGTTTCCTTATTAGAGCCGCCCATTTTTCCAACTGCCCAATCCAATTATCCCTAAAAGCATTTGCCAAGGGAATCAGCATCATATCATAATTCTCATTAATCCAGCCGGCATCCCTTTCCTCCGGATTCTGATAAGAATCCACATGAATGCCTTCCTTATATATGTTGCGCAAAAGACCGTAGACAAACAACAGATTTCCGGAATTTCCCCATATTCTATCGTGGAATAATATATCATCTATTTCAAAATTATCAAACGGCAGCATAGATGCACGCATCAAAATATTAACCATCCTCATACCCCATTCCTTTCAGCCGGTAAAATCAGCATACCCATCGGCATCCATCTTCCAACGCCGCCAAATATTCGCAAAAGCGCGGCTGATTGGCTCACTGTCCGCGGAAATAAACTGCATTAAGCCCGCATTTGATTCTAAGTTACCGCTGCGTCCCCTCCGTAAGAAATTCATACAGCCTCTCCCTGCAGTTCTCCAAAGGCAGGAAAAACTTCCCCATCCTTTCCGCATACACCTCTTCAGGCACAAAAGATCTTCCGATTATTTTCCTCACTTCCGCAACCGCATCCCTGCTTTCCGTCACCATAGC
The DNA here is from genome assembly GCA_910579645.1 of uncultured Lachnospiraceae bacterium. Taxonomy (GTDB): domain Bacteria; phylum Bacillota; class Clostridia; order Lachnospirales; family Lachnospiraceae; genus Kineothrix. The sequence goes on from CAJTVK010000118.1 coordinate 6,901, forward strand.
GCCAAAAGCCTTTTCAAAAGGCAGATCCAGTTCCTTATAATGGTTCATTCCCGACCGGAACTGCATATAATCCGTCACATAATATAAAACAGGCCGGTTCAGGCAGGCAAAATCAAATACATAGGACGAGAAATCCGTAATGAACATTTTATAGTCCTCCACACATATTTCACCCTCCGCCATTTTCACTCTGCCTGACCGAATATCCAGAAGTTTCCCGGCGTCTTTGGCGATAATGGGATGCAGCTTGACTTCCAGCGTAAGATCATTATCGGCTAACAGTTCTTCCAGCTGCCTGTCATTGACAAACTCTGTGATTTTTGTAAAATACTCGGAACCGGCCAGCTTTTCCGCCACCACCGTCCAATTGGATGCTTTTTCGGAAAATGTCAGGTATTTCCTCCAGGACGGCGCATACAGAATTTTATTGCCCGGCTTTTTCTTCCGGTCTATGAAATCATATCTGGCCATCCCGGTAGGAATCAGGTCCGTTTCCTTATAGTGATAATGAACTTGATAATTCTCTATTTCAAACGGGGACGAAACCACTATTTTTTCCGCCCTGCAGCGTTCCGCCGCATTATATGTATGAAGAGCGGCATGCAATACTCCATGCTGCAGGTAAATTGTCTCAAACTTTATCAGGTCCGCATAATCCGCCTCTTCCTTTTCCGATGAAAAGGGCGAAATAGTGGAAAAACCGAAATATGCGGTGAGAATGCATTGGCTGCACAGATACAGCAGTTTATGTGTTTCACTGCCGAACTTTACCAAATATTGCTTTTCCTCATCGGAAAAGAGGCTTCTGCTTTCCTCATTTGTTATGACATAATACCTTTCAACCCCGTCTGTCCGGCTATATTTCCTGTCATGGATGAATTGATAATACCCGTTGTCCTTTTTTACCGTATAAGCATCATAATACAGCCATATTTTATGCTCTTTCCGATACTTTAAGGCCTGCTCCCGGAGACGGAATATATTTGTATCTTTCCGGTATCTTTGATTTGCCTCATGCTCCATCCACTCTATTTCCTCTTCTTCCACTTGCCGCAGCAGAATTTTATCCCCCCTTAAGGTAAGCAGGGTATTTTCCCTGATATAACAGTCCATTCCTTTCTTCCCGTCAAAAACGGCAACCGGCATGCACCAATACCGGGTAGGATAGAAAAAGCCGTCCAGTTCCACTTCAAAACGGAACTCTTTCACCTTCCTTGCATCACAGCCGTAATCGAAAGCATAGAAAAAATTGGTCTTTGTAAACTGGTTTTTATAATAACTATGGATAGACTCAAAAACATCCAGCCGATACCGCTTCACGCCGTTTTCCACGACCCAGACCCTTGCCGGTTCATCCACATAGCTGTATACCGGCGATTTCACAAATCCCAGCATTCGGCAGATTCCGTTTTTCACCCGTATTTTATGCATGATAATTTCAAAATAGTTTCTGCTGTATATGGTTTCTCCCTCCGCCACAATATCGGTACGGTCCTCATAGGCCAGAACCGCAGGAAATACATCCGGCTTCAGACGCAGCCAATATTGGATGTGGAAATTGTCTATGATAGGATGGTTCACTATGATGTCCGTATTACATTTGCCCAGCAGCTTCCTTATCCGGCCAATGGCCTTTCCCATTTCCTCCTCCCCGTAGTGAAAAGGAAAGAGTTTATCATCGCAAAGTTTCCATTCCAAGTCACTGACAAACAATGCCTGATAATAGGAAGGAACTTTTTCATACTGTGCAAACAGCGTTTCATAATACTCCATAGTCGTCTCAAAAATGTAATAGGGATACATATAGTTAGCAACAATGCTGGATTCATTATCTCTGTTATACCGGTATTCCGCTTCTTTTACATAACCCACTTTCATTTTTCTCGCCACAACCCGGTTATTATATGCCATATCCTCATGCCGGAAACCCGGTGTGACATCAAACAGAATATTGTCCCCCAACATATTTTTTACCGTCACATTGATATTGGTCTGAGCCGCAAAAGGCGTATCGGATAAATCATAAATTCCCGTTTCTGTCAGATAGTCATATCGGTAATGCAGCTTCAATGCCTTCCCCTTCTGATATCTGACAATAGGAAATGTGACTAAATCAATTTCCCCGTAATGGCTGTCAAAAAAGTCACAGACATTTTTCAAAGTGTCCGGCGCATATTTGTCATCCGAGTCCAGATAGGCAATATATCTTCCCGATGCTCTCTTTATGCCGAAATTCCTTGTGGCCGACAGCCCTTCATTTTCCTTTGTGAATGCCTTAAAGTTTTCATACATATCTGCATATTGTCGGCAGATCCTTAAGCTCCCGTCCTCAGAACCGTCATCAATCAGCAGAACCTCCATATCCTGCTGTGCCAAAGTCTGCCTCAAGAGCGAATCCAGACACTCTTCCAAATACTCTTCCGAATTATATACCGGCACAATCACCGATACCCTATATGCGAATCTTCCCATACCGTTCCTCTTCCCAAAGCGAATCTTCCGCTTCTTTAAAATTTATATTTTATCCAAGCCTTTACCGATTTCAGTATTGTCTTCATCCCCAGACCTCCTCTCCCGTATTCGCCGACCACATAATCGGCCAATGCCGCTCCCGATATCGGAGCCTGCATTCCCAAACCGGGTTCCCCTGCGCTTCCCATGCTTCCCGGCCTCTCTCCGGCATTTCCTACCCGCCGCCAAAATCCTTCGGCATCCGCCAAACTGTCCATCCGCTCCTTCCCCTCTTCCACCTGTCTCCGCAAATCCGCAAGTTCTTCCATCATTTCTTCCATGCCCTTTGACAATAAACTGCCTTGCAGCATGTCATTGCCCTTCGGCAAGTTCTCGGCATAAAACAAATATCCCGCCAAATCATTCCTTTGCATGGACTCATATTGCATTTCCCCGATACCGCAGATTCCCAAAATTACCCTGAGATAATCCCTGTCCCATTCAAAATAGTTCAGATATTTTTTCACCGTCTCATAAAGGGACTCTTTTCCCTCCGTCAAGGCCAGCATATGCCACTGCTTCACATATCTGCCGGCCAATGCAGCATGCACCTCCCGTTCCCGGTTCAGAATATCTGCCGCTTTTAAAACCGTTTCCGTCAGCCCGGCAGTTTCCGCACCGTCTCCCGGATAGCAATATTCCAACAAATTACATAAAAACAACTGTTTTTTCTCCAAAGCGGAAGCTTTTAATAAGGAAAGCAAATCTGCCGCTTCCTTCCCGGAAATCTTTTCTTTGCCGCATTTTTGCCACCCCTTTTCAAATAACCCTTTATTCGATTCGTAAATATATAGCTTTTCATCCGTATAACTTTTGCGGAAAAAACAAAGATATTCCAGCAAAAACCTTTCCTGCATATAATCCCCGCTTCCTCTGAATCGGAGATTGTGCTCTTCCATTATTTCCTTTTTCAGCAGTTTCCCGTAAACGGAAGCTGCTGCCCGCCCCTCCGGCGCAAAGTGCTTCCCTTCCGGCAGCATATAACTTGCACCTGCACAAATCTCATTATTTCCGGCTCTTTTCATCAACTCCTCCAACACATTGGATGCCGGAACGGATGTCATGGTGCAGAAAAACAAATACTTGCCTTTTGCTTCCGCAACCGCCCGGTTCAGCCGCTCCCCTTGGCCCGCCGGCTCCGGCACGGTAACTATTCTTATGTGATAATCTCCATACTGCCGGCCGGCTTCTTCCGGAACCTTTGTGCCGACAAACAATATTTCCACCTCCTGATAGGACTGCCTGCGGATTGCATTCAGGCAGCGCATAAAATAGACACGCTCGTCTCCGTCCATGATAATTACGCTAATTAATCCCTCCACTGCTCTTTCTCCTTTTTCTATCCCGTATCCCCTGTTTCTGCCGCCCTTGCATTCCTGCGGTCTATATATCCCAACCGTTTATACGTTCCAGTCCATCACCAGCTTAAAGTCTACCGCCCTGGACTGCCGGAATGCCTTATGCATATCATTCATATTCCGTATTTCCATTACATCCGAAATAAGCATTCCTATCCGATCGGAAAACATCCGATTATTTTCCATAATTTCCACCGCTTTCACAAAATCCTCCCTTGCCGAACGGCTTCTCCCAATCATGGTAAGCCCTTTCTCCAAAACCATCCTCGTATTTATCGGAACCGGTTCCTCACTGACTCCCATCAGCATGAGAATTCCTTCCGGCAGCACGGTGTCTATCATCTGCGCAATGGCATTTCCCGAAGCCTGTCCGCCCACGCATTCAAAAGCATCGTCATAAACAGGCTCTCCGGAAACTTCGTCCGCCGTAAGGCATTCGTCCACGAACTGGAACATCTCCTGCTTTCTTCTGTGTACCCCGATACTGGTAATGCTGGTTTCCGGCAGAAAATACCGCAGCAGGCAGCAGACACAATATCCCAGCCCGCCGTCTCCCCAGACCGCAATATGTCCAGGCTTTCTCTTAAGGCTTCCCATATAATGGGAAACCGCATGGATTCCGACGCTGACAAACTCCGTGACAGCGGCATTTTCCTTTTTCATAAGCCGGTACGGAACTACCTGCGAATGCGGCAGGCATATCATTTCCTGCATAAATCCGTCCGCCCTGCTGGAACGGAATTTGGAATCCAGCCTGTAATTCTCCCCATATCCCGCAGAAGCCCCCGGAATATTTGGCAGCAAAACGACCCTGTCCCCCTGTTCCAGCATGCCGCTGCCGTCATGCAGCACTTCCCCGCTGGCCTCATGAATCAGCGTCAGGGGCAGGCGGCGTTTCAGCAGCTTGGCATTTCTGAGCCCGAAATAGTACCTGATGTCCGCCTTGCAGACGGACAAGGTCTCCGGACGGATTAAGACATCCTCACTGTTTAAATCTATATTTTCGCAAAAAGTCTCCAAGGTAAGAGGTGATGTCAGCTTATACTGCACATTAATCATGACTTCCGCCCTCCAACATCGCATTGGCCATTTTCAGGTCAAAGGGATAAGTAATCTTAAAATTGGAAGAGTCTCCTTCCACAAGATATACTTTATGTCCCCTCAGAAAAAACATCCTGCACACATCCGTCATTCCCTCCAGTTCCTTTTCCGTCATACTTTGGAATACTTCCCGAAAAAGGCCTATGCGGAAAGACTGCGGTGTCTGTCCCTGATACATCGTTTTCCGAATCGGGACATCCGTGATATACTCCTGATTTTCAGACTGAATAATGGTATCGGTGGCACCAAACACCGTATCGCATACCCCGTATTTTTCTGCCGCCTTCACATTCTCCCTGATAATCCTCATGCTCAGAAACGGCCGCACCGCATCATGTGTCACCATAATCGTCCCGCCGTCCGCACCGAACATTTCCTCCGACTTCTCTATAATATTCCGAATCGTCCCGTTTCGGCTGTCACCCCCCGGCGCCAGCACTAAATTTTTTTCCTCCGGAAAATACTTTGCAGTCAAATCTGCCATCATATGCAGCCAATCCGGATGCACCCCTACGACAACCGCATCTATTTCCGGGCTGGCCAGAAATTTTTCAATTGTATGTATGACGACCGGCTTCCCTGCCAGCTTCATAAACTGTTTCGGCATATTGCTCTGACCCATGCGCTGACCCACTCCCCCGGCAACAATCCCGGCTATTACCATTGCTGAATCCCTCCCCTGCCAATGCAGTTACCTTTTGTTTTCTTCGTTTTTGATTGTAACATTTTATGACAATTTATATTCTATCATATTTGTCGCATTTTGTTAAGTATCAACAAATATTTTTTTCATTAGATATAATAATAAAGAATATATGGAGGGTTGTATGGAAAAAAAGGCACTTGGATTGAAACTTCTGGAACTAAGACAGCAGCATAATCTTACACAGCAGCAGCTATGCCAAGCGTTAAACATCGGCCGCTCCACTTATTCTTATTTTGAGACAGGAAGCCGGACACCGGATATTGATACCTTGCTCCTGATTGCAAATTATTATCAGGTTACCCTTGACGAACTGCTGGCTGTCTCCTCTCATGTCACGCCTAAACCTTGTCATGAAGTTTCTTCGGCAGGATATTCGGAACTTCAGCTTATTCATCACTTAAAAGCAAAACATATTCCGGCAGAGGATATTTTGGAACTTTCTAAGGCGGATTTTGATTTTCTTATGGATTATAAAAGATTGTCGGAGGATAATAAGGCGGAGATACAGTATCTTATGAATTATAAGCTGCGGAAGCAGTAGATGGGCGGACGCTTCTGGGGATGCAGCGTTTCGGGCAGGGCTGTCCTGGGGCGGCGGCAGGCATGGGCGGTATAAGGG
>CAJTVK010000119.1 GCA_910579645.1 uncultured Lachnospiraceae bacterium
TAGGAAAATATAATAGAAAGCCCGCAATGCAAACTTTCTATAACATTAGCTGTTGGATCGGATCACTGTCCCATGATTTTCATCCACCCTGCGGTGTAGAAATCATTTAACTGCTGCAAAAACGCCTTTGCGTCGTCAAAAGGCATCCTATGGAGAACCATTTCAAAAAAGGCGCCTATCATCCCTGTTGCCATGATATGCTCCAGCCTTTCATCAATCTTAGGAGCAGGAGTGCCGAGCTGTTCCAGAACCTTATAATATTTATGGGTAGCCTCCACCTCGATCTCCACCATGTCATCAATCATGGAAGCGTATTTCGTACCCGCCGAACATTTCAGGATCAGGTAAAATTCATCCATATGCTCACAGGAATATGCCAGCAGCTCATTCATACACTCTGATGACATCTTTCCCATCTGCTCCGGCTGCTTTTCCATGGGCAGGCTTTCAAAATATTCATGGGTCTGCTTATAGCGCCCCATCATATATTCATAGGCCGGGTCCACCAATGCCGCGAACAGTTCTTCCTTGCTGTCGTAATAGCCGTAAAATGCCCCGGTAGTCACGCCTGCCGTTTTGACGATATTCCGCAGGGAGGCAGTCTGGAATCCCTTTTCCATAAATTCCGCTTTTGCCGCCGCATGGATCAGCTCCAGTGTGCTTTTTTCCGGCTCACTCATTTGGCCGCACGCCCCTTTCTTTATAACGGTGTTATATATCACTGTTACACAGTATAGTTCAAGCCACAGCTTTTGTCAAGAGGATAAAATAAATTTCATCCGAATGCCCAAATCTGGTCTTAATCTTCCCTGCACTTTTATACCATTTGTAAAGCCAGATACCCTATAAAGCAGAAAAGCCCCTGCCCACACACCATGTGCGTCGGAAGCCTTTTCTGCTTTATAAGCCTTTATGCCTTAATCTCCATCCCGTTCTTAAAGGTGAACCGGATGTCATCCCTGCCGTAGACCGTCGCATAATCCACCAGTGCGTACCATGCGCCCTCGTCGAAGCTGTCCACGGCATCCGGCATTGCTCCCAGCGTATCCACCAGGTTCTGCATCATCTCCCGCTGCGCCTGCTTTGCCACGATCCCGTCCTCCACCTCGCTAAGCCGAGCCTTTGCCCTGTCGAACCGCTCCGCAAGGGCATTATAGCGTTTTTCGTATTCCTTCTGGTTCTGCGCGATGCGGGCGTTCTCGGCAATGCACTGCTGTATCAGCTCCGCCACCACGTTCATCTCCTCCTGCAGGTGCTTTTTCTCCCTGTCCAGCTCATCCGTCCCAAATGCCGCCTCCTTCATCTCCTCAAAGGCTGCCGTGATCTCCGCCCTTTCCCTGCAGAAACTGTTCAGCGCCCTGATAAACAGCGTCTTTATGTTTTCCTCGTCAAGATGGGGCGTGGTGCATTTCTCCCCGCCGTCAAACTTGTGGTTGCACTGCCAGACCACCTTCCGGTATTTATCGTTGGAATGCCATACCTTGGAGCCGTACCAGCTCCCGCAGTCCCCGCATTTTATCTTTCCGGAGAAAACGCCTACACAGCTATTCCGGTTCTTCCCCGGCCGCCTCGCCTTCATCAGCGCCTGGACGCTGTCAAAGACGGAAGGCTCTATGATGGCCGGATGGTTCCCCTCCACATAATACTGCGGCACCTCGCCCTCATTGACTTTTTTCTTCTTGGAGAGGAAATCCACCGTGTAGACCTTCTGGAGCAGTGCATCGCCTTTGTATTTCTCGTTGGTGAGGATGGACTCTACCACCGCCTTGCCCCACACCTTCTTGCCGCCTGGAGTCGGTATGCCCTCTTCCGTCAGTATCTTTGCGATCTTATAAGGCGAATGCCCGTGCAGGAACAGTCCGTAGATTTTCCGTACCGTTTCCGCCTGCCTTTCGTTGATGACGAGGTTCCCGTCCTCTCCCCGGTCGTAGCCGAGGAACCTGCCGAACGGGACGCTCACCTTGCCGTCGGCGAACCGTTTCCTCATGCCCCAGGTGCAGTTCTCCGAAATGCTCCGGCTCTCCTCCTGCGCCAGCGAGGACATGATGGTGATGAGCAGCTCGCCCTTGGAATCGAATGTCCAGATGTTCTCCTTCTCAAAATAACACTCGCAGCCGTTCTCCTTCAGCTTCCGGATGGTGGAAAGGCTGTCGACCGTGTTCCTTGCGAACCTTGACACGCTTTTGGTGATGATTAAGTCGATGCGGCCGGCGAGGGCATCCTCCACCATCCGGTTAAAGCCGCTGCGGTGCCGTGTGGAGGTTGCACTGATCCCCTCATCCGAATACAGTTTGACAAACTCCCAGTCCTCCCGGCTCTGTATGTAATTCGTATAGTAATCGCACTGTGCGGCATAGCTGGTCTGCTGGTCCTCCATGTCGGTGGAAACGCGGGCGTAGCCTGCCACCCTCCGCTTCTTCCGGCTGCTGATGGGGTCCGCCGTGAAGCGGTTCCTCGTGGCCGGTATCGTTGTCACGTTCTTTGCCATTTCCTCACCTTCCCTCCATAAAAACGGCACGCAAGGCTCCCGTCCTCCAGCACCATAAGCTCCTGTACCTGTTTTTCAAATTCAGCCCCGTCAAATTCCTCCATGCCCATAAGGTAAGCCGAGATTTTGCGGATGTCCGAATCCTGGAAATCCCGCCCGCCGCATTCCGTCCGAACTTTTGACTTGCCGCTGCACCGCCAGTAGGTGTATTTCCCATAGCAGCAGTATTTGTGGTAGAGATTGCCGCAGGAGGCGCACCGTATCTTCCCGGCAAATTCCTCTGTGGAAGTTGCCTCATGCCTGTTGCTCCGGAGCTTCAGCGTTTCATAAGTTTTGACCGTGCCGTCCTTCAGATGGAAGTCTATGCTCCCCATTTTCTGCACCACCATCCGCTCCAGCGTTTCCTCAAAAAAGCCCTCGTCAAATTCTTCCTGCCCCATAACCTTGCAGAAGATATCCCTTATCTCCGAGTCCGGGTAATTCACGCTGTCGCAGGTCACGCCGTGGCTGCTTTTGGCGCGGCAGTACCAGTAAAGGTGGCCGCCGTCCGCTGTCTGGCTCACCGCCCTGCCGAAGCGCCGCCCGCAGGCCCCGCAGAATATCTTCCCGTCAAAGATGTTTTTCGGACGTTTCCTTACCGGCTTGTCAGGCTTTGGGGGCTTCACCGGCTCCGGCGGAGCCTCCCACGCCTTTGTCTGCCCGTCCAGGAACACCGCCTCAAGGCTGCCGTCCGCAAGGACGGTAAGCCCCCTGACGGATTCCCCGAAAGCCTCTGCGTCAAATTCCTCCATCCCCATTAGACCGGCGCATATTTTCTGGAGCTGTTCTTCAGAATAATTGCGGCTCCGGCAGGTGACGCCTTTTTCTTTCTTCGCCCTGCAGAACCAGCTCACATATTCCCGCCCTTTCACGGTGGCCGAACGCCTCGTATAATGGCATCCGCAGATGCCACATTTTATCTTCCCCGTGAAAGGGTATGCAGGATTTACCAGTGCCGCCCTTCTGATGATCTCATCCTGTGCCTTGTCAAAATCCTCACGGCTGATGATCGCCGTATGGTCGTTTTCCACATAATACTGCGGGAGCTGCCCCTGGTTTTTAATCTTGTTCTTCCGTATAGGGTCTTCGATAAAGCATTTCTGGTACCTGCGGTCGCCAATATAAATTTCGTTGCGCAGGATATAGTTCAGATGGCTGTAGGAAAGGTTATATCCCCTCCATGATTTTATCCCCGCCTCTTCCAGTTCTCTTTTGATCTCCCCAAGCGGCACGCCCGATGTGAACCTCTCGAATATCAGCCTTACGGCTTCCGCCTCTTCCGGCACGATTTCATATTTCCCGCCGTCATAGCTGTATCCGAATACCCGTTTGTTCTTTACCCCGATCTCGCCGGACTGGTACCTTTTCCGGATTCCCCATTTCGAATTTTCCGAAATGCTCCGGCTCTCCTCCTGCGCAAACGAGGCGAGGATGGAGAGCATCAGCTCCCCGTCGCCGGAAAAGGAATGGATGCGCTCCTTTTCAAACCGCACCTCCACCCCGATATCCTTTAAATGCCTGACCGTGGAAAGCAAATCCACCGTGTTCCTCGCAAACCTTGATATGCTCTTGGTCAGCACAATGTCCACCTTCCCCGCCTCGCAGTCCGCAATGAGGCGGAGGAACTCGCTGCGCGCCGCCGTCCCGGTCCCGCTGATCCCGAAATCCGCATACACCCCGGCATATTCCCACTCAGGGTTTGACTGTATCAGCCCGTTATAGTAACTCACCTGTGCGGAAAGGGAATGGGCGAGGCGGTCCGTTTCCATGGACACACGGGCGTAGGCTGCGACTTTCGCCCGCTTCTTCAGAGCCGGTATCTTCGGCTCTATCCTGCTTATCTTCGCCATAAGATCACTCCTTCCGCTACTATACATCACTCTAAAACCGCATTAAGTCAACGGTTTTCCAGCCAGTAATGTACCCGAAATTGGGCGGTATTTTTCCAGCAGTTTTGTATCAATTATGGCTAATACCTCTTCATCAATGACACCCTTTTCCAGCATGGATTTAGCGATGGAAAGCGAGATATAATACAGCTTTTCTGCCCGGAACTGCTCCTCAGTCATCTGCCCCGCCACCTCCAAACCGATGGTTAATATAACAGGCGTGAGAGCAGTATTTCCTTCTGGAATTGCCGTAGGCCGTGAACTCCCTTCCGCATCCGGCGCAGGCATGGATGTAGACCGCTTTTTTGTTCAGCATCTCCGGGTGTTCCTTCCACCATTTCTTCCGGCACTGTGCAGAGCAGAACACCCTTGTCTTCATCCCCTCAGTCTGCACCAACGCCGCCCCGCACTCCTTACAGCGGCTACCGGTCCCCTCCGGCGTTTTCCCCGCCATGTTCCCGGTCAGCCCGTTCCGCCTGCAGAACGCCACCACGGCATCCTTTGTCAGACCGACCTCCTTTGCTATGCTCGCATATCCAAAGCCGCTGTTACGGCGTTTTATGACCACATTTTTCTGTTCTTCCGTCATGAGAACCACCTCCTGCGGAGGCTTATGTATTTTACCCCTGCTTATAAGAAAGCCTCCCATTTCATTGCCACGGCAGAAGGGAAAACTTGAGGGTAAAATAAAAAAACCGCCTTACGGCATCTTATGAGCCGCAGGCTTGTCACTATTCGCTGTTATTCTGTGTCGTTTTATTAAATACCAAAGGCTGTGGCGCAGCAACACAACGCGGAAAAAGCAGCCTGGTTTCCCAGGCTGCTGCCGTATAAGCTATTTATATTCCTGCAGATTACTGTATCTGCCAGCCTTCTGCCTGCTCCCTGACTCTTACAAAATCAAGATATTTTCCTTTCTGATGAATCAGTTCTTCATGCGTGCCTTTCTGGACAATCCTCCCCTCATCCACCACCAGAATCTGGCCAGTATTTTCGATTGTTGCAAGCCTGTGGGCAATCGTGATTAAAGTTTTCCCTTTTGCCAGCTCAGAAATCGCCGCCTGGATCAGATGCTCGTTTTCCGGATCAATGCTTGCTGTCGCTTCATCAAGTATGACAATCGGGGCATTTTTCAAAATAGCGCGGGCAATGGAAATACGCTGCTTTTCTCCGCCGGAAAGCGTACCCCCTCCTTCCCCGATGACAGTATCGTAACCATCCGGGAGCGCTATGATGAACTCATGGCACCGTGCCTTCCTGGCTGCTTCCAGCATTTCCTCCTCTGCTGCGTCCGGCTTTCCGAAACATATATTGTTTCTTATGGTATCGCGGAATAAATAGACATTTTGAAATACCATGGAAATATTGGACAGCAGGCTGTCGCAGGTAAACTCACGCACATCGTGTCCGCCCACCGTGATCTTCCCGGTGTCCACATCATAGAACCTTGCAAGCAGGCTGCAGATCGTAGTCTTTCCACTGCCGGACGGGCCCACGATTGCAGCCGTGCTTCCCTGCGGAATCTGAAAGGAAACATCAGAAAGCACACTCCGTCTGTCATAGCCAAATCCCACACCCTCAAAGGCAATATCATATCGTTCCGGATGGATTCCGCCTGCGTCAGCATCAATAAACTCCGCCTGCTTGATCGTATCCAGCTTATCCATTGCAGCCGCAATGAGCTGCATGGTATGGGCGCCGTTCTGCACCAGCTCCACCCGTGCAAATAAGGTAAAAGAAAAAATTGCCATCATCAGGAAAACCGGGAGCGTCATTCCCCCATGTATGCATAAGTACGCCGATATCAGCACAATCCCCACTGACGCCAGTTTGCAGGAAAGCTGATGCAGTCCATTGCACCACACATAATCAAGTTCTATTTTAATATTGATCCTGCGGTGTTCACAAAACGCATCCTTAATCCCCTGTACAGATACGCCTTCCTGCCCGTATGCCTTTACCACCGCAATGCCCCGGATAAATTCTATCACCGAAGTAATCAATGTATTCTGTGCCTTTTGATGTACGATAGAATTTTTATGGCTGGACAGGCTCATCAGATGCAGGAAGAATGCGGAAAGCATGACACCTGCCAGTGCAATCAGCGCCACCTGCCAGCAAAAAAACAACAGACATAATATCATGGCTGCCACATGAACATACGCCCCGATAATCACATCAGTCATTTTCATTGCATACATCTCGTATACGGAAAGATCCGTTGTGACCGCTCCGGCAATTTCCCCGGTATTGTTTTTGTCAAAAAAGCCAAGGGAAACCCGCTTTAAAATATTTCCAATCTCAATTCTCTCCTGCGCCGTCTTTTCATAGGCAATGCTCTCCTGATAGGTAGCCCGCAGATAGGAAAACAGAAACCTCCCGGCAATGGAAACCACCATAAAACTCAACGCATAAAGCGCCATGACCGGCCTCATTTCCAGTTCTCCCCGGCTGTCCTTTATCATCAGATCCAGAAAATATGCCGTTCCCATGATAGGCAGTGCGGTAAACATGGTCTGCAAAAACGACCACAAAAATCCCAGGTAGAGCCTTTTCTTATATTCTCCTGTCCAACTGATAATCCTCTTCACAGTCTTAAACATTGTAAACGCCCTCCTTTCCCATTTGGTTTGTATCACTATTTCCCGCTGACCAGCTCTTTGCACCAATGTGCGCTTCCCACATCTCTTTATACAGAGGGCAATTCTTAAGCAGTTCTTCCTGCCTGCCATGCGCCTCCACGCTGCCGCATCGCAGCACGATAATATTGTCCGCATTCTTTATGGTGGAAAGCCTGTGGGCAATCACAAGAAGCGTCTTGCCCTTAGCCAGTCTTGCAATGGACGCCTGAAGCTGTGCCTCATTTTCCGGATCGGTGAATGCGGTCGCCTCATCAAGTATGACGATTGGGGCGTTTTTCAAAATAGCACGGGCGATGGCAATCCGCTGCCGTTCACCTCCGGAAAGTTTTCCTCCCGCTTCCCCGGCAAGAGTATCCCATCCTTTGTCCAGTCTGCCGATAAATTCTTCGCACCGTGCCGCCCTTGCCGCCGAAAACACTTCCTCATCAGAAGCGTCCGGTTTTCCCAAACGGATATTCTCAAGCAGGGAGCAATTAAACAGGAAATTATCCTGTGACACAAAGCTCACGATACGGGAAAGCTGTGACAACGGGATATTCCGGATGTCCGTTCCCCCTATGGTTATGTTCCCTCCCGTCACATCCCAAAACCTTGCTATCAGCTTTGCCACAGTGGACTTTCCGCCTCCCGACGGCCCCACCAGTGCGGTGAAGGTTCCCTGCGGCAGTTTTAAGTCGATCCCATGCAGGACATTGCCATCCTGCCCATTATAGGCAAAACTTACCCCATTTAAAGATATCCCATAGCTTTTCAGGGAAACCTCTCCCTTTGCATCGGGAAGCTCTGGAATATCCAGCACTTCATTTACATCACGGATGGCATACTGGATAGACTTAAAATCATTGACTGCAATGTTAAACCAGCTTACCGGGCCGATGATGCTTAAGGATAATATGATCGCCAGGGTAATCTCCGCAGGAGCCATTTCTCCCGACAGATACAAAAGGACACTCACCGGCAGGATGCCAAGCAGTGTGGATGGCAGGATGGCAGCCCCCAGATTCATAAGCCCCCATGTAGAACGGAACCAGTCTAGGGTAAAATTTTTAAAGTTCTTCACGGAATCTGCATACTTCTGATAAGAACCGGTTGACTGGCCAAATGCCTTGATCACCTGGATTCCTTCCGTGTATTCAATAATAACACTGTTCACATGGTTTGATGCCTTCATATATTTGTCATACTGGGAACTGTAATTTTTCATCATGATCCCATATACCAAAGCCCCAACTGGCACACAGGCCAATGCCGCAAGCGCTATCTTGACATTCATCACAAGCAGATAGCAAAAGACGCAGGCCGGGAGAAGGAGATTTGAGATTCCTTCCGGGATCATATGCGCCAATGGCAGTTCGATGGTTTCCACCCGGTCCATGATGATGCTCTTCCACTCTCCCGCTGTTTTTGCAAGCGCGCTTCCAAGAGGCATCCGCATGATCCGCTCCGACAGAGCAAGGCGGATATTCTCCAGAATGTGGTAAGCCGAAATGTGGGAAAACGATGTGGAGAGGGCATGGAAAACCTGTTTTGCCAGATATCCGGCTGCACATAAGCCTATCCACGGCATGATCCCTTCCATCGCAGGCTCCCCCTCAAAGAAAATCAAAATAATGCGGTAAACGCCCAGATAGGGCAAAAGACCTCCTGCAACACTGCATACCGCAAACAGTACAGCAAAAATCATCTTCCACCGGCATTGTCCCGCAAAAGAAAATACCGTTTGAAAGGTTCCTTTTTTATGCTTCATAGCCTGACCTCCTGCCTACAATAGATTGCAGGCTTCGCCAGCAAACCTATTGTCATGAATAAAATAAATGTGTCCCCGCCAAAGGACACATTTATTTTATCATCCCGGCCGCCCGCCTTTCCGCTCCGGTTAGTTTTATCTAATCCAATCAGTCAAAAGTTTTCCGGTACTCGGTAGGCGTAACGCCAAGCACGCTGCGGAAAGCAGACGCAAATTTCCCCGGATTACTGTATCCAACCCTTGCCGCTATGGAAATCACGGAATCCTGGGTATTTTTCAGCATAACAGCCGCGGCATTCATACGGTATTCCCTCATATATGCGGCTACCGAGCATCCATAAACCCCTTTGAAACACTGCTTTAACGAAGTCAGCGGAAATGAAAACTGCTCTGATAATTCCTCAAGGGTATACCAGTTCTCCAGATTTCCCGTCAGCAGGGCGGCAATCTCCTTTACCTTATCCACCTGTGCTTTATAGAAATACGGCCGTTCTTCTCCACCGGCCGGTACATCCAGGGTCTCTAAAAACAGAAGAAGCTCCAGAACCTTTATCTTAAAATAAGGCAGCCTTACCTGTTCCGGCAGATCATACAGTTCCGAAAAAATATGGCTGATCTGCGCCCCTGCCCTCATAATGAAGCTATGATCATCCGGGCAAAATTTGTGCCTCAGCTTCTTTATATCAACGGAAAACCCTTCCATCACATGAAGCAGGGAATCTTCTGCCTCCGCAATGTCAAAACCTATGGTTAACCCATGATAATGGTTCAGTGGAAAAAGGAATTTTGAAGAGTGCTGCTCTCTGGAATTCACCTGCATATCCCCGGATTCCACATAGATGTACCGGTTTCTGTCCACGCACCACTCAATCCGTCCCTCCCTGCAATGGTCAATACAAAATATCTGGGCGCTGGGTTTGAATCCGGAACAGCATTCTTTCATATGGAAATCATTGTACATCAGATAGCAGCCTTTAAATACCTGGTATAAGGTCATAAGCCCCTCGCCGCTGTCGCCCTTTACATGGAAAACCGTGCGGTTTTCATCTTCACGGATTCCCCTTACATTTTCCCCCATTTCCTGTTCCGTAAACCGCATCCGTTTCTGCCTCCTCTCTGCCATTGCCTGTCTTTTTTCCCGCTCCACTCCGGAACGGCTTTACTGCTGTCTCTCCCGGAACTCCGCATGGATCATAAAGCCCATATGGAACGTCCGCATCACCCATGCAAAAATCCTGGTGACAATGCTTTTTCTCCAGCCGCCTTTCAGGTATCCGTCTATGTAATCCCGCTCTGCCACATTCACGATGCGGTCAGACCAGTCCTCCAACTCTTCTTTCGGTTTTTCCAATGAAAAGAAAGATTTCGTCTTATTGCCCGCCATCTTCACTTCCGCATTCACGCCCTTAAGCCCTGCGGTATTGACCGCATCAAAAGTGACCATGCTGCCAGGGAAACGCTCCGCCATGGCGCACAGAAGGCGGCTCACCTGTTCTTTTTCAAAATAGTAAAACAACCCTCCCGCTGTAAACACGATCCCATCATCTGGACGGAAATCAATCCGGTCAAACCATGAGAAATCATTCAGGTCGCAGACCACGTTCCGTTCCAGCTTTCCGGGCGGGATGTGCGTGCCGATACATGAATTTATCTCCAAAGTTGCTCAAAAAAGTCTTTAACACCTCATAGCTTTCCGAACTGACGGCGTGTTCCAACTCGCAGGCATCCGCCGCCGCTGTCTTTTCGTCCACCCCAAGCCCCGTCAGGAGCCTGCAGAACGTGCTGTGCCTCTCGTAGGTGTCCTCGGCAATCCGCTTTCCTTTTTCCGTCAGATGGATTTCGTGAGTATCATCCGCAAACACATACCCTTCCTCCGCCAGCGCTTTAAGCGCCACGGAAACCGTGGGGCGGGACACGCCAAGCTCCCCCGCAATATCCGCACCATGCACTGCTTTTCGTTTGGAAAGCGTATATATGACTTTAAGGTAGTCCTCTACCGATTTTTTCTGCTTCAAATCCGCACCCCCTCCTGTCTTTATCACTGCCTTACTCTTGCCTCGGCATAGGTCAGCTTCAGGCCGCCACTAAATGTTTTCCCACAGGTTATTTCAAACCCATTTCCCTTCAAAAAATCCAGATACCCCTGCTGCGTCCATTTATGGAACACCTTAAACCCGGAAAGCTCCATAATCCGTATCCTCATCCTGCCGGGCAGGCTGCCAGCCGCCGTGAAGGTCGGAGCTATCAAGATGCCGCCCGGTTTTAACACCCGTCTGATCTCCGCCAGGGCTTTTTCCGGTTCCGGCATGATATGCAGCGCATTGGAAATCACTACTGCGTCAAAGGTTCCCGGTGTATAAGGAAGGTTTGTGGCATCCTGCACGGAGAAATGGAGCCGTGAACTGTGCGCTTTCGCCTTTGCCTGCCGTATCATCTCTTCCGAAAAATCCGTTGCTTCCAGCAGTTTCACGCTTCCCGCAATCCGCACGGACAAAAGCCCCGTCCCACAGGCAAGCTCCAGCACGGCCATATCCTTACTCAGTACCTTTTTCATACGGCTCACAATCTGTGCATAGGTTCTGCCATCCCCTGACATCGCAAAATCATACCGCTTCGCCCACCTGTTCCAGAAGCCTTTATTATCTTTTTCTTTCATAATCTTCTCCTCAATTTGCCAAGCTCCGGCGCATTCTCTGCCAGTCTGCGGTATCCAAGCCGTCCTTTTTTCACGGCCCGGTCAGCCAGCCCTCTTCCGTAACGTTTCCGGATGCTACTTTTTATCATTGGCAAAAAAAGAGCCAGTACATTCCATTCTGCTTCATTGCCCGGTGCCTCCTGTTCCAATTCCGTAATATCCATACTTATTTCCTGCACCGGAAAGCCGCCATGCCCTCCACGGTTTTCACCTGCGCTTTCCGGTACATGGACTTCAGCCTCATTTTCAGACTGCCTGCCGTTTCATAAGGCGGCGTAAAATAACCCTTTGGCGTATATATCTTTTCAACAAACCAGTCAGTGCGCTTATTTTCACCCTTTACATAAAAACACCCGCAGAAGATACCTCCCGGTTTCAGGACACGGAATACCTCCCGGTAAGCCGCCTCTTTGTCCGGGAAGGCATGAAAGCCGTTCAGCGACAGCACAAGTTCAAAACTTTCGTCAGGGAAGGGCAACTTCCCCACATCACCCTGCTGAAAATGGACATTTTTAAGCCCCCGTTTTTCTGCCTGCCTCCTTGCACGCTCCATCATGTCCGGGGAGTAGTCCAGGCAGGTGATGTCCGCATCCGGCAGCGTTTCATACACGGGCATACTAAGTACGCCCGTCCCCACCGGCACCTCCAGCATCCTGCCGCCAAAGCCCTGCGGTATGCCCGAAAGCGCAAGCTCCAGATAACGGTCGTTTTTCCTTTTATTCATGTTCCATACCAGCTTACAGACTGCCTTACCTGGCAGCGTGGAGCAGGTTATCATCCCGTCATAGAATGTCCCCTCTCCTCCAAGGCTCTTGTATGCGTTTTTGATCTCATCATGCCTGCTCATTTTCCTCATCCTCCATTCTTTTATCCCAGCGCCACATCCAGCGCCATCATGACCGTAAACCCTGCCGCAAACAGGACGGTCCCCACGTTGGAGTGCTTCCCTTCCGACATTTCCGGAATCAGCTCCTCCACGACCACATAGACCATGGCCCCGGCCGCAAAGCTCAGAAGATACGGCAGGAGCGGAACTACAAAGCCCGCCGCAAGTATGGTCAGTGCCGCGCCCACCGGCTCCACTGCGCCGGAAAGCGTACCGTAAAGGAACGCCCTTCCCTTGCTGACGCCCTCCGCCCGCAGGGGCATGGAGATGATAGCACCTTCCGGAAAATTCTGTATCGCGATCCCAAGGGAAAGTGCCAGCGCACCCATGGCGGTGATCCCGGCATCCCCGGAAAGCCACCCGGCATAGACCACGCCCACCGCCATGCCTTCCGGCAGGTTGTGGAGCGTCACCGCCAGTACCAATAAGACCTGCTTCTGCAGGCTGCTTTTTGGCCCCTCCGCCTTGCTGCTGTTCATGTGGAGATGGGGGACTGCCCGGTCAAGCAGCAGAAGGAACAAGATACCGAGCCAGAAACCCGCTGCAGCAGGGAGGAACGACAGCTTCCCCATAGGCTCCGACTGTTCCATTGCCGGAATCAGCAGGCTCCAGACAGATGCCGCCACCATGACGCCCGCCGCAAAGCCCGTCAGCGCCCTCTGCACCATTTGGTTCAGCCTGTTTTTCATGAACAGCACACAGGCAGAGCCGAGCGTCGTTCCAAGGAACGGTATCAGGATGCCCTGAAACACTTCCGTCTGCATGGCGTCACCTCCCGTACCTTCTGAACAGCCCTTTCT
>CAJTVK010000120.1:0-11468 GCA_910579645.1 uncultured Lachnospiraceae bacterium
CCTTTATTTTTTTAATCAATCTCCTTTCATTTTCAAAATTAACTAAATGACATTGTAGGCTGAACTGTAACAACTCTCGGCGAAATCCGGATACTGCATTCTGCCGCCGCAGAGCAAAGGCGCATGAAACGGAAACCCATGCGCCTTTTTGCATCCATAATCTCTTTTATTCAAACTTTTCCCCCAGCGTAACCGTAACTACCTTGCTCTCCCAGCCTGTAGGGCTGCCGTACATAACGGTAATATCCACGGTATCCCCTACCGCATAGTATTCCATCACGCGGAGCAAATCTTCCGAACTGTAAATCTTATTGCCGTCAAATTCCGTAATGATGTTCCCCTTCACAATGCCTGCCGCCTCTGCCCCTGTGCCCTCATAAACCTGTGACACATAGACACCTTTCGGCATGCCGTAATCTTCCGACATGGCATCCACCACCGTCAGCGGCGTAATGCCAAGGTATCCTTTGTTATCCTCCGTTACCTTTTCCCTTGTCTCACGCAGCATCAAATCCTCAATAATAGGTTTTGCCGCGGAAATCGGAATGGCATAACCCATGCCCTCCACTGCGGAACCGCCTATTTTATTGGAATTAATGCCGATTACTTCTCCTTTTGTATTCAGCAGCGCACCGCCGGAATTGCCCGGATTGATTGCCGCATCCGTCTGGATAAAGGATGCCCCGCCGTCCGTGTTGGTCCGGATTTCCCCGCTGCCGGACAAATCAATCACTCTGTCCAATGCACTGATTACCCCCACGGTCACGGACTGTCCATAACCCAATGCGTTGCCGATGGCAATGGCCGGCTCCCCTACGGTCAGGCTGTCGGAATCACCCAAAGCGGCAACCGCAATAGCCTCTTTCGTAGCTTTTTCCACATTTTTCAGCGGAACCGCAATGACCGCCAAATCCATTTCCGGGTCGGAGCCTTTCATCTGCGCCTCCACTTCCGCACCGTCCACAAACTGCACGACAAGTCTGTCCGCATTTTCCACCACATGGTAATTGGACACAATCAGCAGTTCCGTATCGCTTTCCCCTACCACAATGCCGGAGCCGGCTGCCGTGGATTCGCTTTCCAAGGTCTGGCCGAAATAAGACATCCTCTGGGTAAACGTATTGTTAATGGATACGATGGCCGGCATAACTTCCGCCGCCACCTGACTCACGTCCATAACTGCCGCCGGATTCTGTCCGGCATTCTCTGCCGCCTGCTGTCCTTGGCTTCCTGCTATGCCCTCGGGCGTTTTTTTCGTACCGCCTGCAATCTGTTCCGCCGCATCCGCAATTTCCCCGGCCTGCTGCGTCTCCGCCGCTTTGCCTCCTTTCCTTTCCAACAATGCATCCGTTGCCGACTCTACCGCAAAGAAGCCAAGACCTGCGCAAATCCCGAAGAACAGCCCCAAGCAGACTGCCGCCAAGGCTTTTTTCCAAAACCCGCCGCCCTTCTCCTTTTTCTCCCTTTTCTTCCGTTCGGCCGCCTGATAACCGTTTCCGCCTCCGAACCCTTCCCCATAGGAATTCCCCGTTCCGGAACCGTAACCGCTTCCCGTCCGGTTTGCCGTCTGATAAGAACCGCCGTAGCTGCCATAACGGTAACTGCCCGATTCTCCCGCACCGCCCTGCGTACCTGCCATGCCGCCCACGGCTCCGCCGCTGCCCGGCATACTCCCTACGCTTCCGCCACTGCCTAATCCGCTTCCCGGCATACTCCCTACGCTTCCGCCGCTGCCTGACCCGCTGCCCGATATACGCTCCGACAGATTACCGGTGTCTCCGGCCATTCCTATGCTTCCGTCCCGTTCCTGCCGGCCGGCCGCTTCATAACCATTATATCCGGGGACATTCTGGCCGCTGAAATTACCGCCCTCCGTGCTCACTTCCCTTGCCGTGCCGTCCACTACGTTTTTGTTGTCATAGTCATTCGGATAATTATTTCCATACATAGCCGTTACCTCTTTCCCATATTTTATCTTTCTGCGGGAAATCCGGCCTTTCGGAAATCCCGCTGCTTTTCTTTGCTGACTTTTGAATTTAGTATATGAGCGAAATGTGACCGTTTTGTGATAGAATTATGCGTTTTCTGTTAAAAATCTATTCTCCATTGGGTATCCGTGTGCATAAAAACCGCATTTCCTAATAAAATAAAAAAATATGCCATGCAGCACATTCCCCGCCGGTATGGATACCGGCAGAAGAACATACTGCATGGCACAGTCAGCCGTTCTTTATGAAAATGTATCTTCCATCATGCGTTTCATCTCTTCCACCAAAGCCTGCACTTCCGGCTTCCACGGTTCCGGCTCTTCCTCCTTTTTTTCCGCCTCCACCGCATTCTGCATTTCATAGCCTCCTGTGCGAAGCCCGTTGCCTATAAGAACCGTGTCTTTCCTGCCCGTTTCCACATTGTAGGTAATATCGTTATATTCGCACAAAAATGCATATTTTACGGTTTCCATATCCCCCTTTTCATTGACGAGCATTGTCCCGGGCCGGATATCCGCCGCCTGCCTGGGTCCCTGTGCGGTTATCATCGGATGCGTTTGAGAAACCCGGATGCGGCTTCCCTCTTCCGTCTCAAGCACTGCCAGTCTCTCTTCCTCTCCCGATACCAAGCCTGTCACCTTCACATCCCCGCCGGACGGTGAATACAGACTGTCCCCAACCTTAATGTCGCAAATCTGTTTCCTGCTGCCATCCCCCATGCGCAGCCATGTATCTTTCGCAAAACAGCCCCAGCGCACGGATACATAGGGGATATAGACATGCGTGCCTTCTGTCGAAAAATATTCCTCATAGTTTTTGTCGGAACTGGAAATCTCAATTGGGATGTCCCTTAAATTCTCACTTGTTTTTGAGCCGATGGCATATCTGACGTAAAAGCTGGCACGCAGGTTCAACGTCGTTTTCACTTTAAAATCGGAAATATCCAGCTTTGCCTGCCAATCTTCGGGAAATTTGAACTTCAATTTATGTTCATCCGTTTCATCAACGGAAAAGCAGTTTTCAATGGACTGTTTATATAGAACCGTTCCATTATCGGAAAATCCGAATTCAATATTGGCCGTATGGGTTCCCTTTGCATATCCCACCGGATAATGAGCATCGGAAAATATAATCTCGCCTTGCAAAGGAAATTTAATCGGCACTTTATTATCCTTCTCCCCACATTCCGGATATTTATAGTCTGCCGTCTCCCCCTCATATTCATCGCGCCCATATAATACAATGAGCGGATTGTTCTTTTTCTGGCTTTTGTCACAAGGATTCACTAATTTCAAAGATTTTACCACCGATGCAAACCCTTCACAGACAAATGTACCGGATTCCGCAGGCTCCGTCACCATTTTCCCCTCTTCCGTAATATAACAGCAATCCACATGGCTTATCAATGTTTTGTCCGTACGTCTCTGTATATCTTCAAAGCTTGCCCGCAGATTCTTGCATAATTCGTCTCCCGCAGATGCATTCTCTGCATATAGGGCATACGAATCAATTTCCTGTTCCGATTCTTTTTCATACAGATTGGCAATGATAGACACATAAGGCAGCCTTTGCTTTGTATGCAGATACCCTTCACTGGTAATCTCATCCTCCACCGCTCCTACCCCCTCTTTTACAGAAGAAGAAGCATGGCAGCTTATCGGCCGGGCCGCTACCCGAATCGGCAGCATATCAGGATCCCTATCATCCTTCAGGCCGCATTGCATCCCCTCTTCGGCATCTGCCTTTGATTTCCGATAAGCCTGATAAACCAAAGGATAATGCTCCTTCACATACTGCTCTCCCCCAAAGCAGGACCAAAAATAATTCTCATATTCCTGATGGGAAAAACCCTCTTTTCCGTCTTCTGCCTTTCCGAAAAAAACCGGCAGCTTCTTAGGCTTAAACTCTACGATTTTCTGCATGATTCCCCTCCCTTATTTCTCCTCTTTCACTGTAAAAGTCCCTTTTGCGCCAAAACTGCCCTGTATGCCCTTTGTGGCAGTATCTCCGCCCTGGCCGTGCTGGCCGCCGCCGCTTCCGTTCCCTCCGTTTCCCGCCTTTCCTGCGGAACCTCCGCAGCCTCCGGCCGCCGCCACATTATCGCAGATAATCCCGCTTCCTGTGCTGGTCTTATAAGTAACGGTCAGCGTGCCGCCGTCTCCTCCTTTGCCGCCGTCCCCTCCGTTCCCTGCCGCACCGCCGTTTCCTCCGTTGGTTGTGCCGGAGCCGCCGTTTCCCCCGTTTCCGCCGGAGCCGCCGTTTCCTCCGTCTCCGCCCTTGCCGCCGGTATTTAAAATCGTAATATCGCTCTTTAAGTCCCCGATATGCAAATCAAGGGTAGGCCCCCTGTCCCCGGGCTGTCCCGGCGAACCGCCTGTCCCCGGATCTCCGTTCACTCCGTTGGAACCGCTGCCCCCATTGTCCCCGCATCTTCCGTTTGCCCCGTTTTCCCCCGAAGCGCCGTCCGCCCCTTTCACATAAATATCATATGCGCCGTTGCGCCGGGTGCCCGCATCACTGTCCAACGGGCTCTTTCGGATTAATTCATCAATAGTGAATTTCATGGAAATGCGGAATTCAATATACCCTCCCGGATACAGCGTGACTGTGCCGTATTCCCTCAGACACCCTGTAGAATCCACAATAAGGGGAGCATTCTCCGTTACGTCAATACTTACTTTCGGTGTTGTTTTTTCTTCCATCCCGTTTTCTCCTCTCTCTTTTATGCCGTTTTTATCTCCTTGCTTTTCTCCGTATATACGGATATCTCCACCGTCCGTCTATAGACAGTCAGCCATTTACAGACGGCCATCCGTCTGCACACAGTCAGCCATTTACAGACAGTCAGGCTGCCGCATTCCCGGAAATCTATTGCCATGCCGTAAACCATTTCGTCCACATCATTAATATTGAAGGGGAACGAACCCAAATCGGCGAAGAAATCCCGGTTCTTGCCAACATATCCACCGCATAGGTAGTACAGTTATTTGTTATAATATTAAAATCCTGCCGTCTGCTTGTCCTGGTTCTCCGGGGAAGAACCATCCTCCGGTACATATTATTTGATACCTCGATTCTTCGGTAAGCTTGGATATTATCGTTAAAATATTGGTTATCCAATAGGCGTTTTACCGATTTATCCCCTACTTCGCTTGGCACATGGTCGGTACCTCTCCGCAAATTTACCGGTCTGCCGTATCGGCCTGTGCCAGGATACTCTTTCCAGACAGATGCATGGCTGATTTTCTGCCCAATATGATTCCGGCCTACGCCGATTGCCTCGGTCCTTGCGCCGCCTGCGCCCATGGCACGGGCATTGCGCAGCCCATGCCCCAGGCCTCCGATGCCGCTCATGATTCCGCCGGTCAAAGCACCCACCCATAAATTGGTTCCGATATTATCCGCAAAATTTTTTCCGTGAACAACATTAAGACATCCGTTGGTAATGACACTGTCCGCAGCGCCCACCACCACTCCTACTCCTATATCCACAATATAACTGGATACGGCGGCACTGCAGGAACCAATGGTGAACCCTGCAGGGAAAGCCGCTCCTGCACCTGCGCCAATCATACCGAATACGGCTCCCGCTCCTGCATTGATCAGACAGTCCTTCCAATTAAAATCACCCGTGATACTGGATGTTATGGCATAAATCGTTGTCCCCATACCGGCCCCTATCAGGGCGGATGCCCCTAAAGTTGCAACCAGCGCCCCCACCGGGCTTGCCATCCCCGCCGTGCAGATTGACAAAGCGGCCCCCGCCGCCACGAGCAGAAAACCTGCCACCCCGGCCAGTGCCGACCAGCCGGAATAAGCTCCGTCCGGATCCAGATAGTTAATCCAGTCGGAAGCCCCGTACAGATAAGGGCTGGCAAACTGGCTCTCCGGATCTATGCTCAGAAATCTTCCGGACAACGGGTCATACCATCTGGCCCGCAGACGGTACAGGCCGCACGGCTCCAATATATGCCCGGCAAACCGCAGCGGCAGACAGGCCGCAGCCCCGGCCTCCTCCCATACTTTTCCCAGATAACCGCCAAACGGCAGATAATGGTATGCGGCACAAAGCCTTTCCCCGTCGTAAACCGCCCGGACGGAATCTCGCTGGTCTTTCAGCAGATAATAAACCGTACCGTTGCATATCTGTGCAAAAATGCCGTTCACGCCCCGCACGCAAATGCAGACCGTGCCGTCCGGCTCCATGCGGCTCAGAATCCGCCCCTCCCCGTCCAACAGGAAGTAAGTACGGCCGCTGCCGTCCTCGCAGGCCGCCGCCCCATTGGATGCATTATAAAAATAACGCATCTTCCCTCCTGCCGTCTCCAGTTCCGTCAGCGTCTGAAAAACAGAATCATATCTCAGCCGCAACCAGCCCCCGGCTTCATCCTGCGGCAAAGCCTCCCAGGCCTGCGGTATCACCTCTCCGTTCTGCGGCAGCCCCCTTTGACCGGAACCGGAAATTTCGGCAACCATACCGTCGGGCGCATAGTCATACTTCCTGTCCCGCAGCCGCAGCAGCCGGTTAGTTCCTGCCCCATAAAGAAGCTCGTCATCGTTAATCCTCAATGCATTCCCGTTTCCGTCATAAGCATATTCCCATGCCTGCCGCCCGCTTTCTGCCGGTTCCTGCCCAAGGTCAGACATTTGCACCGCTGCCCGGCTCAGCCTGCCAAGTCCGTCATAAGCATAGGAATACCGGACTTCTTTCGCAATTTCCGCCGGCAGGACAGACGGCTGAAGAAATACCGATGTTTCCTCCGTAATCCGTCCGTCTTCCCCTCCCGCCGCCTGATAAGACAATGTCTGCCGGAAATAAGGGTCTTTTATTTCGGTCAGCCAATGGCAGGAATTGTAAATATACTCCCGTTCCAGCCGCCCCGGCCCGTCCGGTGCGAAGATTTCCTTCCCCAGTCCCCCTTCCGGACGATATTCGTAGCGGCAAAGGCATTGATTGCCATAGTTCACCGACACCATGCGGCCCTGCAGGTCATAGCAGTAAGAAATCTCCTGCCCGCCGGCAGAACTAAGCCGCCGGCGCACCAGATTGCCGGTCTCATCATATTCCATCCATACCGACTCCCTATGCCCGTCCGTTTCCTGCTCATGACATACAATATTCCCTTGCCTGTCATAGGAAAATGTTTCCGTCACCGTTACGCCGTCCTGTACGGAACGGCACCTCCAAAGCCTGCCCAGCAGCAGCGGATTGCTTCCGTCACCGTCATACTCCATCCGGCGTTTCCATACTGCCCCTGCAGGCGCTCCGGCGCATGGCTTCCAAGCCAGTTCCTGCATGGCTTTCCCGTCCCACACACCTGCATACACTCCCACTTCCGTTTCCCGCCCCATCCAATCATACAGATGATAGACGATACATCCGTCCTCTCTGTTGCCGGCGCTTTGGGAAAAACGCAGCCTCCCCAGCCGGTCATATGCGGTATAGGAAGTCCCGCTGTCCGGCGTTGCTTTTTCCGTCTGATTGCCGAGAAAATCATAAGATGCCTCTATGGCAAATACATCATTCCCGTCTTCCTCCGTCCCCGGCAGCCGGACACGCAGAAGATTCCCCCGGCTGTCATACTCATAACGGGTGCTGCAGGTCCGGCCGTCCGGCCCGGTTTCCGTCACCGCTATCCGATTGTCCATCCAGTCATAAACCGTCGCCGTCACTTTCCTGTCCGGTTCCCTCACCGTCTCTATCCGGCAGCCGGCAAACCTTTCCGTATCAATGCACTGATTCTTAACTGCCGGTGCCGTTTCCGCAGAATCCCCGCGGATAGCAAAATCGGCGCCCGGCTGCCCGAATGCCCGGACCCGCGGCTCCGCACATTGCAGCCAGACCATTCTGGTATAAGGATAACCCGCATCCTCGGCATATGCGTCCGCTACTTCCCCTTCCATAATGCCGCTTTCCCAGTCAAAAGATTTGACAAAATCCTCCCGGTAAGCCCAAAGCGCACCCTCTGCCTCGGCCTGTTTTGTCTTAACGGATGCCTGTCCCAGTTCGTCATAAAGCGTCTGCGCCGTCATCACGCCTTTCTCCGTCACTGCCTGATCCTGTAACGCCCTGCCGATATAATCCTGATAAGTAATCTGCACTTTGGGATTTCGGCAGAATCCCAATGCCGACAGGCTGCAGGAAGAAGCAAAATACAATTTCAAGTTCTTCAGTTCCTGCGGCTCCACTTTCCGGGCAAATATTTCGCTGCCTTCCGCCCACAGCCCCAGACGGCCGCCCACAAACAGCAAATGACAGTTTGCCCCTGCAGTCAATGCCTTTCTGCCGCCTTCATATTTTCTGTCCCCGTCCAGAAGACTCCATACATCATTCCGGCAGGAAATTTTCACGGAATCCAGACATAGGGAAAACTCACGGCAGACATCCCCCCATTGCAGATAAAGCAGGAAAGCATTCCCCGGCGGCTCTTTCCAGACAAGCGTCCCTGACTGCCCCTTTCCCAAAGTCAGACAAAGCTTTCCGCCCCCGGTTTCCCAACTTCCCTCTGCCTGCCAGTGTCGCAGAAAATCCCGGCCCCGGCGGAAATTTGCAAGCAAGCCGCCCTGCGGCATCTCTACCGCCATCACTTCATCCGGCCGGTTCTGCCCATACCCTTCCGCATAACGGGTACAGCTGCGGAACATACCGTCGTCGGAAGCCGCCGCAGCCGGACGCAGACGCGCATCATACTGCAAAATCTGCCCGTTCCCCACGGTAGGATGTTCTGCCAGCTGCAGCATGGTATCCGGATCGTATACAGAAAGCGTGCCGGGACAACCGGCCAGTGTCAATGCCACAGTATCGATGCGCATACTCCCTGCCGCAGGCGCAGTCAGCCGCAGCGTGACCGTCCCGCTTCCGTCCTTTTCCCATTCCGGGGGACGGAAAGAAATCTCCTGCTTCTGCCATACGCCTCCCGTTGCCGCCAACGCATAAGACATCTTTTCCGTCTTCCTTCCGGATACAAAAAACAATTCCGCCGTTCCGGCAGCTTCCTGCAATTCTGCCGTTTTCATGGACAGGGAAAGCAGCAGCGGCATATCAAAACGGCTTATCGGCGTGCGGATTTCCGCCCACATTCCCGGCCTTAACTCCAGACAGCGGCTCCCGCTGAAACACTCCTGTTCCGTCAGAAGCAATTCCGCCCCTGTTCCGCCGCCTTTCCAGGCACCCAATTCCTCATACGGCTCAAATCCGAAATAAAACGGCTGCATACCTGCAGCACCCGAAAAACGGGATACCACAAAACGGCTGTCCTTATCATATCCGTAATAATCATGCAGCCCGTCCGAATCGGCAGACTCCGTCACCTCTCCTTTCTTTCCGCGCCTTACCACGCAGTTTTCCATAAACCAGCCTGCCTGCCCCGGCCGAAAGCAGAACTCCGCCTCTCCGTTTCCGTCAAACCGCCAATTGGAAGCTTCACGCCAAATCCCATCCTCATTTTCCTCCCAAAGAACCACCGTGGCTTCCAGTACCTTTCCGGCTGCTTCCGCCCCTTCTCCCGTACCGTTCCCCTGTCCGTTTCCCGGCTCTTCCGTCTTCCGGCTCATGGCCACTGCATCATAAAGATGCGCTTCTAAAAGCTGCGGATAAATTTCCCAGGCATACGTCTGGCTTTGGCTGATTCTAATATTTCCCGTCCCGTATTCTGTCATTTTGCGCGCCTGATAAAAACGCGGCTCATACTCCGTCTCAATCACGGTTTCCACGGCTGTCCGTTCCCCGCCGCATGCCTGATTCTTCACTGTGTCATAGGGATCCAGCCATGTCTGCTTCACCGTTTTCGTTTCCCGGATGCAATACCCGTGCCCGTCCATGGCGTACAGCCGGGTATAGGAGCCCGTAACCGGCTGCCCCTCCCCGTCATACGTCACACTTTGAAACAGCCGCCCCGCCATATGGGAATAAAAGTCTTTTACATTGGTAAACGGCTCTTCCTGATATTCGGCATACGGGGAATCCGGTGACAGTCCGTTATAAAACCGATGCTCCGTATAGCCGAAAGACTTGCCGTCCCCTTCCGGATACACCCGTACCGCCGCAAACGCAGGCATGCCGCTTTCCAAACGGGCGGAATCCGCCGCATACCCAAACCGATATTCCTGCCTGCCGAAACCGGTATCCAGAACTGCCCGGGATACCACCTGCGCTTTCTGAAAATCATGATACTGCCGATCCGCCCCCAGATAATGCGGGCATAAAGACTCCTCCCGGGAAGACGACGGCTGTATATAGGTAAAAAACGCATTTGCACGGACCATCACGGAGTAATCCAAGGTACATGCCTGTCCGCGGAAACGGCAGGTTTCCTGCGGCCTTTGGTTATACAATGACAGCAGGACCGTTTCGTCCCCAGCCCCGTTGCCATACAGCAGGCAGCTTGCATCCGGCGCTGCCTGCAGGCTGCTTAAATCCGCATCCTCCGGAAATTGCCAGACTGCCTTCCAACCTTCGTCCGAGCCCCGGACAAACAGTTTATTCCCCAAAACCGCAAAGTCCCCGAAAACTAATGGCACGCACAGAAAACCGTTATCCGCCATTTCCTCCGAGGCAGGCGCACCGTCCGCAGTCCATCCCTGCCTATAAGGATCAAAACGCATTCCCACAAACCGCTGCCGCCCGTCCCTCCGTTCCGCGGCCAATGCCAAATCACTGCCATAAGCATAGCGGTACTCCCCCCCGGCCGCCGGCTCCAACAGCGTACAAGGATTCCAGCTTCCCGGCGTATACCGCAATGCCGTATGTGCAAACCCGATAACCGTATCCGTACTAACCGCATACAGAATGGGATTCTTCACGTCCGGTTCCTGATAAACCTCAAAAGAAGCCACATCCGCAAACGAAAAATCCGTCCTCCAACGCAGCAGTATGAGTTCCGCATGAAACCGGCTTGTCTCTGCCGACAGGAAAACCGCTGCCGCCTGCCCCTGCCCCACCGACCAGACCGCTTCCTTTTGGGACAGCGCAAGCTCTGCTTTCATTCCCCGGGTATGGCTTTCCCCCTCTTTCCAGACATGGCTTTCGTCCGCATAAAAAGAACGCAGCAGCAGCTGATTGCCATCCTTTTGGTAAAAAGCCCCGAACAGGCAGCCCCTCCCTCCTCCCAAGGCCGCAAAATCATAAGGCTCCTGGGGGAATGCCTGCCAATGCCAACCGTTATCCATATAGTCAAACTGTGCAATCTCCAGCAAAGCCTGCCTACGGTACTGAACCGCAAAATAATTCGCCCCACAGGCAATTGCAGGCTCTTCCGTTTCCATCGGCAGCAAATGCTCCTCCACATCCCATTCAAATCGCCGTACGGGATTCCTCTTCACCAACCGCACTATGTAAGAAGCCTGCCCTGCATCATAAAAAACCGCCGCAAAAAAACCCTGCCCCGTCAAGACGCGCATCTGCGGGAAAATCCCTCCTGCAAAGCATTCCGGTTCATACAAATGCCATCCCATATCCCAGAATAAAACCTGAAGCTTCAC
>CAJTVK010000120.1:11500-13145 GCA_910579645.1 uncultured Lachnospiraceae bacterium
ATCCTCCCCATGGATCAGCCGAGTCTCCCAATCACTGCCCGGCGGCGTTAATTTCAGGCTGCCGCTGCCTGACGGAAACTCTTGCTCCTCATAATCATAACAAACAGACTCCCCCAAAGGATATGCCACACGGGAAAGAACACCCGGCAGACTGCCGTCTTCCCCGTCTCCGTAAAAAAGCCGCAGCGGAGACTGTTCCATGCCGTCCGCGCCAGTCTGAGTCACGGAAACCAACAGCCTTTTCCTGTCTCCCGTTTCCCCTGCCAAACTACGCAGTTCATACCCCAGTTTCTGCGTATACTGCACGGTGCCCGTAATACCTTTCACTGTAATTTCATCCAAATAGCAATCTTCCCACTGACACTGAAAAGCATTCTGCCCTCCTGCCGGCCGATGCCCCGGCTCATATTCCTCCGTTTCCTTCGGCCGATAACAAAACTCCGCCCTCTCCCCATAGCCGGAAATCACCTCCGCCAAACGGATTGTCCTGGTATAGACGGCATCTCCCAAAGGTTCCCTCACGTTTTCATAGCGGTAAAGCAAACAACTCTTATTATAACTCTCCACCTTAGACAGACACCACCCTGCCGCCCAAGGCTCGCCCCCATTATTCACCGCCGCCCCTGCCCAATTATCCCAACACAGTGCCGTCTCTATACTGTCCTCCGTCCCGCCGTACACCCACGTACTGCCGTCCTCTTTCCTAATCTTCCAACAAGACAGACCTCCCCCAATCCCCTCATAAAACAAAAACTGCCAAAGAGGATGCTCCACCGAAATAAACTCCACAGCACCGTCCGTTCTCCCCTTCCGATACAGCGGATACTCCCCGCCCTCTCCCGTCAGGTAAAAATCGGACTGATAGCTTTCCCGGACAGCACGGTTCCCGGCCACAATACGCGCTATCGGCATTTTCCATCCATAACCCAATACGGACGAAACCTCACTTCTGTTATTCATTTTCCCCTGAAATAACTGTCCACCCTGATAACTTGCCTGCACACTCACCGACAAGCCGTCACGCCCCGACAAAGAAACAAGAGAAAGCGGAAATGCCACTGCCCCATGATACAGATTCACCGTATCCAATACATGATTCCCCGTGCTGCCGCCCCTCTGCCCCATACGAAAGGCACTGCACCCACTGCCGCTCTCCAGATATGCCATATGACTTCCCCCCTTACCATATATTCCACATTCCTAATCTAACCAATCTGTCTGTACAACTTTTCGACCAAACTCTCACTTTTTCGATATTGTACAACTCCGCACCCTATAAGTCAATAATTTTCTGACAATTCAAAAAAAATTTTGGCCTCAGAACCCCACAGCTGCTTAACACGACAACATATAAATTGCCAATACCATCCAATAATTACTCAACATACCCACAGAATCACAATTTTCCAAACCATCGGAAAACACCAATACTCAGACACTGTACATTAGCACCATATATTATATCTTATAATTCATCCCATCCCCCTACACTGCCTGGCCAGACAGCATGCGGACAGCCAACGCCATCCGGAACGGTACCCGGCACGCCCACAGAACCATAAATTTTTCAGACCGTCGAAAAACGCCGGTACTTAGGCACTGTACTTTAGTGCCTTAGTACCGCTGCGTTTGCCGCCGAGCGAAA
>CAJTVK010000121.1 GCA_910579645.1 uncultured Lachnospiraceae bacterium
GTGTCCGCCTTCCAACACAACATTCAGGCTGAACTGTTACGCGCCGTCTGCCATAAAAGTAAATAACATTGAACTGTAGGTATTTTTATGATACGATAATGCTTGTAGGGATTTATTACTAAAATATGGAATTACAATATAGGAGAAAAAAGATGAAGAGAAAACAGTGGAAAACTTGGATGCTTGCAGGTATGATATTGGTTTTGGCCATGGCAATGGCGGGCTGCGGGAAGAAGGAAGCGGAAGAAGAGGAAGAAGCACAGGCAGTCATATATCCGGTCAGCATTGACGGCAGTGAAATTATTATCGGGGAAACTACCGTGCAGACTTTGCTGGACAAGGGACTGAAAGTCACGGTATCGGAAATGACCGAAGACAAACAGATTATTGAGTATGAAATTGACCCCGAGGAAGAATTGGAAGCGAATTCTTATTATTCGGGGGCCTCAATCTGGCTTTCGGAGCATAGCTTTGCGCATGTTTCAATGGTAACGGACGAGGAAAATATAAGAATGGGCGACGCAGTGATTGCCAGACTGGAATTTTCGCTGGTCAGTGAGGAGCCGGCAGGGCTGGCGAAAATTGTGTTCAACGGAGTTCCGCTTTCGGAACTGACCAGAGAAAAGGCCGGGGAGGTATTTCCTGATTTCTCCGGTGATAATAATATGTGGTTTTCACCGGCGGAACAGTTGGATTATAAATATTTTATGTCTTTTGACACCGAAGGGAAAATCAATTCCTTATCCTTGGAAAAGAAATATGATGTTGACTGGAGCAGTAATTAGGCAGGGAAAGGGGAAGGAGGAAAATTGGTTAAAGATTTGACGGAAGGCGCTCCCGGGAAGGTACTGCGGCAATTTACGATTCCTATGTTTATCAGCGTGGTTTTTCAGCAGCTTTATAATATTACGGACAGCATTATTGCGGGGAGGTTTGCCGGTGAAGACGCATTGGCGGCAGTGGGGGCTTCGTATCCCGTGACAATGATATTCATGGCCATAGCGGTAGGAAGCAACATTGGCTGTTCGGTGGTGATTTCCAATCTGTTTGGGGCAAAGAAATACAAAGAGATGAAGACGGCGGTGTACACGACACTGATTGCGGCATTTGTGCTGTCTTTGGCATTGACGGCTGCCGGGCTGGCAGGCACAGGTGCGCTGATGGCCATGATACGCACGCCGGAAAATATTTTTGCGGACGGTGCACTGTATCTGAAAATTTATATCGGAGGCTTTCTTTTCCTGTTTTTATATAATGTGGCTACCGGAATTTTTTCCGCGTTAGGGGATTCCAGGACTCCGCTGTATTTCCTGATTGCCTCATCCCTTGGGAATATCCTGTTGGATTATCTGTTTGTGGCCGTCTGTCATTGGGGCGTGGCCGGCGTGGCGTGGGCTACATTCCTGGCACAGGGGGCGGCCTGTGTCCTTGCCTTGCTTACTATGAGAAAAAGGCTGGCCGGGATAGCGGCGGAAGGGGAAGCAGTCCTGTTTTCCTGGGCAATGCTTGGCAGAATCAGCCAGATAGCCGTCCCTTCCATTCTGCAGCAAAGCTTTGTGTCGGTGGGGAATATTTTTATCCAAGGGCTGGTGAACAGTTACGGCTCATCGGTGATTGCGGGATATTCGGCTGCCGTAAAGCTGAATACGTTTGCCATTACCAGCTTTACTACCTTGGGGAACGGGATTTCGAATTTTACCGCACAGAATCTGGGAGCCGGGAAACGGGGCAGGGTACGGGAAGGGTTCCGTGCAGGCATCCGGCTGACCATGGTGATTGTGGTAGGTTTCTTTACGGCGTTCTTCCTGTTCAGCGGAGGGATGGTAAGGCTGTTTATGGGGGAGGAGAGCGCGGTGGCATTAGAGACGGGCGAAACCTTCCTGCGCATCGTATCCCCTTTTTATTTTGTAATCTCCGTGAAGCTGATTGCGGACGGTGTGCTGCGCGGAGCGGGCGCTATGAAGCAGTTCATGGCTTCTACGTTCACGGATTTGGTGCTGCGTGTGGTTTTGGCATTTGTGCTGTCCTGGAGGCTTTCAGCCGTGGGAATCTGGCTGTCTTGGCCGGTGGGATGGACCGTGGCGGCGGTAATGTCGGTATTGTTTTACCGGAAGCTTTGGCAAGGGAGAGATGAGAGTGCCGGATAAGGGAAGAAGGGAATAAGACAAAAAGGGCTTTCTGTAGATTGCAGTATACAATCAACCTACAGAAAGCCCTTGGCTATTCAGAGTCTGTCTTACAGTAACTGAATGCCCATTTCCAGTGCCTCTTTCATAACGTTTTCCGGCCAGAGAGAGCACTGCACTTCGCCGATATGGGCTTTGCGCAGGAAGAACATACAAATACGGGACTGGCCGATGCCGCCGCCGATAGTATAGGGCAGTTCTTCGCTGATGATGGATTTCTGGAACGGCAATTCTGCCCGTTCCGGGCAGCCTGCTTTCTCTAATTGGGAAAGCAAAGCTTCTTTGTCTACGCGGATGCCCATGGAGGACAGTTCCAGTGCGATATCCAGTACCGGATAATAAACGACGATATCTGCATTTAAAGCCCAATCGTCATAGTCCGGCGCCCGGCCGTCATGTTTTTCGCCCGATTCCAGTAAATCCCCAATCTGCATAATGCAGACGGCTCCTTTTGCTTTGCTGATATAATACTCCCGTTCCTTTGGGCTATATTCGGGGAACATTTCTTCCAGTTCCCTAGTGGTAATGAAAAAAATGTCATGGGGAAGGATTTCTTCTATGTAATCATACTGGATGGCCAGGTATTTTTCGGTTTTGCGCAGCACCTTGTACACCGTGCGCACTACATCTTTTAAGGTATCAAGGGTGCGGTCTTCTTTCGTGATTATTTTTTCCCAATCCCACTGGTCCACATAGATGGAATGGATGTTGTCTGTCTCTTCGTCCCGGCGGATGGCACTCATATCGGTATAAAGTCCTTCACCTACGGAAAATCCGTATTTTTTTAATGCAAAGCGTTTCCATTTTGCAAGGGAGTGGACAATTTCCGCTTCTGCTTCGTCCTGCTCCCGGATACCGAAGGTGACAGGACGTTCCACGCCGTTTAAGTTATCATTCAGTCCGGAGCCGGGGGTGACGAACAGGGGGGCGGAGACACGAAGCAGGTTCAGTCTCTCTGCCAATAGGTTCTGAAAGAAATCTTTCACGGTTTTGATGCCGATTTGGGTATCGTGCAGGTTCAGGGCAGATTGATAGCCCTTTGGTATTGATAAATTATTCATTGTTGTGTAATCCTCGTTTCTGCTTTCAATAGATTCAATACTATTTAAACGCTTTTTAAGGAAGAATGCAAGGTTTTTTTCTTGCTGTCCACGGAAATCAATTTTCTGTTTTGTGCCTGCGCCGGTGTTTTGGCCATTCATATCTATAAGTTTCTGAAGAAATACAAAAAAACAGGGAAACAAATCTGAATCATCGGTTATTTCCCTGCTGCAAGGCTAAATATAAAATTTTTATTCTGTTTGGTCAGTCTGCACTGTCTGAAGCTCTGCAAGCTGTTCTACTTCTGCTACGCTGAGTTCAGAACATTCTGCGATTTCCTCAATTGTGAGTTTTCCTATTTTCAACAGTTTAATTGCTGTTTTTTTCTTTGTCAGGTCTATTCCCTGATTTAAAATCTTTCTTGCTTCTGTTTCAATTAATGCTCCGCTCATCATATCACCTATGCCTTTCTGCACATTCTCATATTTTTGTGCAATCTCTTTAACCACATTACCGGAAAGTTCTATGATTGTCCGCTTGTCAAACGCACCGATGACTCTCTGCTTTTCCTGTTCATCAAGCCTTTCTAAAATTTTCTGATATTCTGCCTTTAATTCCGCCAACTTCTGCTCATTACTATTATATTCCGGAAAACCCTTCTCATGTGAAAAAATATAAAATGGAATCAACATCAGCAGGCCTTTTTCAAATATATCATCCAGTGAGTATGTCTGTACCTTCATAATCGGCACATCATACTGAACCGTCCCTCCCGGCGTGATGATAACATATTTTATTCTGTCTGGTGTTTTTTTGTAAGTCCGTAGGTATAGAACCGCCGTATTTGGAAAAGTTACAGTCAGTGTTTCCTCTGTAACCTCGCCCTCATCAAGTGCTATCTGGGCATCATATTCAAAAAGCCTTATTATGATTTTCCCGTCCGGCAGGCTGCTCTCGCACTCCACATGGTATTTCTTTGGTGTTTTTCCGAAAACCGTGAAATTTGTATCCGTAATCCGTTCTTTATCCGGCTCATCCTGTTGGTTTATAAAATGTTCATTGGGGAAGAAGCGGATTTCTTCCTTCCCTGTGTACGTTTCCCTGAAAATCTCGTTGATTATGGGGATTATCAGCTTCCTGCAATCATTCAAGATTGTCCGGAATGCCCCGTCATATATATTGGCCATATCTTATTTCCTTCCTGCTTGTATCTTTATCATATCATTTTTTTATCTCAAACTCAATGACAGGAAGCAATTTTAAGACACGCTCTAGAGCGTGTTTGAAAAATCATTCCTGCCATCTGTACGCCCCACTTTGCGTGATATTTGCACCAAATTCAGGTTACATAGCCCGCTATGCGCCCTTCATTTGGTGCAAATCTCCCACAAATTGTGACGCACATCTGACAGAAAGCATTTTTCAAACACGCTCTAGTACATCTTATAAATTCAACCAATAGTAGAAGTTAAAATATGTGAATAGCGTTTTGCTTTATCAAGCCGATTCGATGGTTTGTAGCAAATCTTGAGAATATGCGAATACTCAAAGTACAGAGAGAACCATCAGTTCTTTCTGTCCCATTTATTTTGTGCTATAATTTGTTATAGGTTTTTCTTTCCCTTATTTTTGCCCTTATGAGAGTTCATAACCCGAGGGAAAGGGATATAACACAAGGGAGGTTTGATGCCGGGAACCTGAAAAGCAGGAGAATAGGGAGGTTGAGAATGTATCGGATTATAAAGGATTATCGGGACAATGAAACATTAAGGCAGAGTTTTAACCGGTTGGCAGAGAAAACTTTCGGGTTGGATTTTGAGGATTGGTATCGGAACGGATTCTGGGGGGATAGCTATAATCCTTATTCGGCAGTGGTGAACGGGGAAGTAGTGGCCAATGTGTCCGTGAATAGGACAGATTTTCTATATGACGGAAAAGTTCTGCATTTTCTGCAGCTGGGGACGGTGATGACGAAGGAGGAATATAGGAAGCAGGGGCTGATCCGGGAAATTATGGGAGAGATAGAGAAGGATGCGGAAGGCAAGGCAGACGGAATATATCTTTTTGCCAATGACAGTGTACTGGACTTTTATCCGAAGTTCGGTTTCCGGAAGTCGGCAGAATATCAGTATGGGAAGAAAGTATTCAATGCGGGCGGATGCCGGCTGGAAAAAGTTGTTATGGACAATCCTGCCGCATGGGAAAGGCTGGAAGATGCTATAGGACGGAATCTGTTCCGAGGGAAATTGGATCTTGTCCGTAATCCCGGGCTTATTATGTTCTATGTGACAAAATTTATGCGGGAAAGCGTGTATTTCCATAAGGGAACGGATACTTTTGTTATTGCAGACGTGGAGGACGGACGTTTGTTCCTGCACAATGTATTTTCGGCCGAGGTAAAAGAGACGGGGCAGGTAATCGAATGGTTCGGGAAAGAGATTCAGGAAGCGGTACTGGGATTTGCACCGACGGACGCGGAGGGGTATGAGGTTACGGAAATCAGGGAAGAGGATTGTACATTTTTTATAAAAGGGGATGGGCTGCAGATATTGGAAGGGGAAAAACTGAGGATTCCGTCTTTGGCTCATGCATAGAAAAAAAGGCCGGAACTTTGATGCAATGATGTGCTCCCCTTATAGTAGACAGACAAAACAATAAAACCGGCACTGTGAGGAGGAGCATATTTCATGGGGCATGTTTTTTTTTTATTTCCGAGGCAAGGAGCCGTGTGGCTGTATATCGGAACGGAAAGGAGTGGCTTATGGGAACAGGAATTATTATGTGCGGAAACACCTCGCGGAACATTTACATGTGAAAAGTATCAAGCCCATCCATATAAGAACGAATGTTTGCAAAAACTCTTGAAATCATAGAAAATTTATGGTAAGATAGATTCAAACAGATGTTCGCAGACGGTTAGGAGATTGGGAAAATGGTGCAGTTAAAGGTAACGGAACAACAGGGTATTATGGAAAAACTGGGGATTCTTACGGACGCAGCCAAGTATGACGTGGCATGTACTTCCAGCGGGGTGGACCGAAGGGGAGACGGGAAAGGAATGGGGAATACGATAGCGGCAGGTATTTGTCATTCCTTCAGTGCGGACGGGAGGTGTATCTCATTACTGAAGATATTGTTTACCAATGAGTGCATTTATGACTGTAAATATTGCATTAACCGAAAATCCAACGATGTGCCAAGGGCTTCTTTCACCCCTGAGGAAGTTTGTACGCTGACTATGGAATTTTATAAGAGGAACTATATTGAAGGACTGTTTTTAAGCTCAGGGATATTGTATCATCCGGATTTTACGATGGAACTTATTTACCAGACCATTTATAAGCTGCGGAACGAATGCAGGTTTCAGGGTTATGTGCATGTGAAAGCCATTCCCGGTGCCGATCCGCTTCTGATCCAGAAGACGGGATACTTGGCAGACAGGATGAGCGTGAACTTGGAACTGCCCACGGCCGAAGGCCTGAGCCGTCTGGCACCGAATAAACACCGGAAAAATATATTGGCTCCCATGCGGCAGATACAGAACGGAATCAAGGTAAATAAAAATGAGATTGTACTGTATAAAAGCGCGCCCCGTTTTGTGGCAGCCGGGCAGTCCACGCAGATGATTGTGGGAGCTACGCCGGAAAACGATTATCAGCTGATAAGCGTGGCGGAAAGCCTATATCAGAAATTTGAGTTAAAGAGGGTATTTTATTCTGCGTTTGTGCATGTCAATGAAGATAAGGAACTGCCGGCTTTGCCCGGAGGTCCGCCTCTTTTACGCGAACACAGGCTGTATCAGGCGGACTGGCTGCTGCGCTTTTACGGCTTTGCCGCCAATGAATTGCTGAGTGAGGACAGGCCTAACTTCAATATTCTGCTGGATCCGAAAGCGGATTGGGCGCTGCGGCATCTGGAACTGTTTCCGGTGGAAGTGAACCGGGCGGATTACCGGATGCTTCTTCGGATACCGGGGATAGGCGTAAAGAGCGCACAGCGGATAGTGAGGGCAAGGAAGAACGGTCCGCTGCATTTCGAAGACTTGAAAAAGATTGGCGTGGTATTGAAACGGGCGTTATATTTTATAACCTGCGGAGGACGGATGATGTATAACACTAAGGTGGAGGAAAATTATATTACCCGGAATCTGCTGAATGTGAAGGAAAAACTTCCTTTTGATAAAGAAGGGGTAACGTATAAACAGCTGTCCCTATTTGATGATATGGGGTTTTCCATGCCTCCGTCACCGTCGGACGGGATGAAGACATTGTCAGGACAGCTGTAATGAGGGCACGATGCGGGTTCGGCCAAGCTGCCGGCTTTGCCGAGCGGAGCGTGGTGTGCTTGAGAAAGCCGCCGGTTTTGCCGAGCGGAGCGTGGTGTGCTTGAGAAAGCCGCCGGTTTTGCCGAGCGGGGCGTGGTGTGCTTGAGAAAGCCGCCGGTTTTGCCGAGCGGGGCGAGGTGTGCCTGAGAAAGCTGCCGGTTTTGCCGAGCGGAACGGAGGTGTGTTTAGGAAGGTTTCGTTTTACAGCAAGGAAAGGAGTAAGATGGAGGAATATTATCTGATTTGCGAAGACTCGCCGGAAGGGATATTTACGGGGATTTTTGAGGCTTATGCCATGCGGAAAGCACATGAGTCCATTCATATACAGGTCGGGGAGGAAGAGAATCTGCGGCTCTTTGCCGTTTACAGTCATATTGTGCCGGATCCGGAGAAATCTCTCAGGGTGTCGTCCACACTGGAACGCAGGCTGGGGCCGGAAGCCTATGTGGATATATGCTGTGCGCTTGCCTCGCAGGATACGGAGAAAGGGGAGGCTGTGTATAAGACGGTAGTATGCGGGTTCCGGATGAAGGACGGAAAGCAGGTGATGGGCAATCTGTCGGATCCGTACGTGCATAAAGTATTTGAACTGGCACGGAACGTGAAGAACGAGGCTCATCATTGGAAAGAGTTCCTGCGTTTTCAGGAGTTGGAAAGCGGGGTGCTGTTTTCCAAAATCGGACCGAAAAATAATATCATTACTTTTCTGATGCCTCATTTTTCAGACAGGCTTCCGCTCTTTGATTTTATGATATACGATGAGAACCGGAAGGTATTTGCCGTTCATCCGGCTTCCGGTGAATGGTATCTTGTAACGGATACAGAGGCGGAAACAGAGAAATTTGAGAATTATGCCAAGGATGAGAAGATGTATCAGGAACTGTTCAAATATTTTTGCAAAACAATAGCTATAAAAGAACGAAAAAATATAAAACTTCAGCAAAATATGCTTCCTTTGTGGTTCCAAGAATATATGGTGGAATTTGGGGAATAATTATCAATGTGCGGTATATCCGAAGAAGGCGGCAAAAGCGGAATTGTGCATCTTTACGAAAGTATAGGAAGGACGGAAGAAGTTTACGGGCATGTTTTTTAATTGTTGCTTTAGACTGAAAAATGCGGAAGTTTGGAGGCTAAATTTACGCTTTACTTTTGTCAGATTTAGGATATAATACTCTCATAACAAAGAAAACGTTTTTTGCAGAAAGGGTGGTGTAGTTATGATGAAACGTAAAATAATGCTAAAGCCCGATGAAGTGAAAGACTTTGTGAATGCCGCATCGAAATGTGATTTCGATGTTGATATTGCATATAACAGATATGCAGTGGATGCAAAGTCGATCGTTGGTGTATTCGGGCTTGATTTCAGCCAGATTTTAACCGTATCTTATGCGGGCTACAATGCTGAGTTTGAGCAGTTTATGTCGAGACTGGCTGTTGCATGCTAGAGCGTGTCAGAGGTGAAAAAGTAAGAGTAAGAGAAATACGGGCAGGAATAATTAGTATGGGTAACGAAGGGAACGGACATAAGGTTTGACTCCCCATGAAAAGTAGGTTAGACTATTTTCATGGGGAGTTTTTCTGTGTATGGATTTTGCTTTTCAGACAGTCTCGGTACAGTCTCAGTATGGTTTCAGGTATGTTTGTTTGGTATGGAAGGGGACTGCCTGCCGGTTTCGGTAAGCGGTTTCTGCACAAGGATAGGAAGGGAGAAGTCGAGGTATGGCAGAAGACGGGAAGAAGACGGAAGTGCATATATCAGTGCGCAATCTGGTGGAATTTGTCCTCCGGGAAGGGGATATTGATAACCGGAGGGCGGTTTCCCCGGAAAATGCCATGCAGGAGGGCGGGCGTATCCATAGGATGATTCAGAGACGCATGGGGGCGGATTATCAGGCGGAAGTGCCGCTGAAATTTTTTTATGAGACGGATTCTTATGTGATAGTCATAGAAGGACGGGCGGACGGAATTATTGCCGCTCCCGAAGAACCGAAGCCGGATTCTGACGGGATATGCGGGGAATCAGCCGTTATGTATCAGCCGAGGGCGGTAATTGATGAAATCAAAGGAACTTATTGCGAACTGCATAAGCTGAAAAATGCGGTTCCGGTGCATCTGGCACAGGCCAAATGCTATGCATATATTTATGCCAGGCAGAAGGGGCTGGACGGGATGCGGGTGCGGATGACTTATTGTAATATGGAAACGGAGGAAATCAAATATTTTCATTTTGATTATACGTTCCGTGAATTGGGGCAATGGTTTCATAAAGTGATGGCACAGTACCGTAAATGGGCGGATTTTGAATACGAATGGAAGAGGCAGAGGCAGGCATCCGTAAAGGCGCTTCCCTTTCCTTTTGCCTACAGGGAAGGACAGAAAGATCTTGTGACTTATGTGTATCAGACCATATATCATAAGAGGAAGCTTTTTATCGAGGCGCCTACAGGAGTGGGGAAAACAATTTCCACGGTCTTTCCTGCGGTAAAATCTATCGGGGAGGGAAGGGGGGAGAGGATTTTTTATCTGACGGCCAAGACGATTACAAGGACGGTGGCGGACGAAGCTTTCGGCCTGCTGCGGGAGCATGGGCTGAAGTTTAAGACGGTAATCCTGACGGCTAAGGAAAAAATATGCTTTATGGAGGAAACGGAATGCAACCCGGAGTACTGCCCTTATGCAAAAGGACATTATGACCGGATAAATGCGGCGGTTTTTGATTTGTTGACTCATGCGGACAATTTCTCCCGGGCGGCAGTGGAGGAGTTTGCAAGAAAGCATCAGGTCTGCCCTTTTGAAATGTGCTTGGATATGAGCCTGTTTGCGGACGGAATTATCTGTGATTACAATTATGTTTTTGATCCCCATGTATATCTGAAACGCTTTTTTGCCGACGGCGTAAAGGGAGAATATATATTTCTCATTGACGAGGCACACAATTTGGTGGACAGGGGCAGGGAAATGTACAGTGCCGTTTTACGCAAGGAAGATTTCCTGAAGCTGAAGAAGACATTGAAGGGGCTGGACAGTAAGACGGAACGGCAGTTGGATAGGTGCAATAAGGAGGTGCTTTCACTGAAAAGGGAATGCGAAAATTATAGGATAGAGGAATAT
The DNA here is from genome assembly GCA_910579645.1 of uncultured Lachnospiraceae bacterium. Classification (GTDB taxonomy): domain Bacteria; phylum Bacillota; class Clostridia; order Lachnospirales; family Lachnospiraceae; genus Kineothrix. The sequence continues at coordinate 10,666 of CAJTVK010000121.1, forward strand.
ATTGGCCCGTTTGTGACGGCAGTGCAGAGATTGGGGGCTGCCATGGAAAGCTATCTGGAAGAGCATGAGAAACCGGACATCTTCCATACAAAGGAAATCCGGACGGAGGTGTTGGAGTTCTATTTTGAAGTGGCTCATTTTTTGGACATATATGAGAGGGTGGATGAGAACTATGTGGTCTATTCGGAGATGGAGGGAGACGGAAGCTTTATTTTGAAGCTGTTTTGCGTGAACCCGTCGGCCAATCTGTCGGAATGTATGAAAAAAGGAAGGAGCACAATTCTTTTTTCCGCTACCTTGCTGCCTATCCAATATTATAAAGGATTGCTGGGGGCGGAACCCGGGGACTATGAGGTGTATGCACAGTCGGTTTTTGACCCGAAACGGAAAGCTTTGTTTATCGGGAAGGATGTGACCAGCAAATATACGAGGCGGACGGATGAGGAGTATTATAAGATAGCTTATTATATGAAAGAAATTATTAGGAACAGGCATGGCAACTATATGATATTTTTCCCTTCTCATGCTTTTCTGCAAAAGATTTATGACGTTTTCATGGACTGCTTTTTCGATGGGGAGTGCATGGAATGTATTGTGCAGGGAGATCACATGGGAGAAGAAGAGAGGGAGGAATTCCTGCGGCGTTTTGCCGGCATGGGCTTTGAGACGGGAATTGGGAGGGAGTATGATTTTTCTTCAATGATTCAGACGGAAGCGGAGGAAGAGGACAAGAGTCTGGTAGGGTTTTGTGTGTTGGGCGGAATATTCAGTGAGGGGATTGATTTAAAGAATGACAGCCTGATTGGCACGGTTATTGTGGGTACGGGGCTGCCGCAGGTATGCAATGAGCGGGAGATACTGAAAAACTATTTCGACGGAAGGGGCGAGAACGGGTTTGATTTTGCATACCGGTATCCGGGAATGAATAAGGTGCTGCAGGCGGCGGGAAGGGTAATCCGCACGGCGGAGGATGTGGGGATAGTGGCGCTTTTGGACGAGCGTTTTCTGGATCGGGCATATCTGCGCATGTTTCCGCGGGAATGGGAAGAATTTGAGATTGTGACGGCAGAAGGGATAGCGAGAAGAGTGGAACGTTTTTGGGATGAGTGGCTGTAGTCATAAAACCTAAAATTGATTTCCGCGGGCTGTAGGGAAGAAGCCTGCGGAAACCCTGTCCGAATAAAAACATCATTCCTGACGCAGCCTGCGGCTTAAGTTAATGACATTGTGACTTATGTAGTCATTCCTGCAAAGGCGCGGAAAGAAGAAGGATTTCTTCTTTATATGGCGGGAGAAGCTTGGCCGGGTTGTCCGGGGATGGACGGTACGGGGTTTCAAGAATCTTGGGAAGGCCGGCAAAATCAGGATGGTGGACAATTCGGCGGAGCGGCTCGGTGCCGATGCAGCCGTCGCCTATGTTGGCATGGCGGTCTTTGCCGGAGCCGCATGGGTTTTTGCTGTCGTTTATGTGAAGGACAGCCACATTTTCTTTTCCGATGAGGCTGTCTAACCGGGCAATGGTTTCATCGAAATTGTGGATAATGTCATAACCGGCATCGTGCATATGGCAGGTGTCTAGGCAGATACGCAGTTTTTCGCTGTGACTTACTTGGTCAAATATTTCGGCAAGTTCTTCAAAGGAACGGCCTATTTCGGAACCTTTTCCGGCCATTGTCTCCAAGGCAATATGGCATGGGGTATCTTTGGTGAGGATTTCGTTCAGACCCTTTGCAATCTGACGGATTCCGGCTTTGGAGCCTGCGCCTACATGGGAACCGGGGTGAAGGACTAATGTTTGGCTTCCTATGGCGGCGGTGCGCTCTATGTCCATGGACAGGAAGTCTACGGCCAGCCGGAAGGTATCCGCATTGGTGCTGTTGGCAAGATTAATGATATAAGGGGCGTGGATAACTGGTTCCTCCAGGTGATGTTCTTTTAGGTAGGACAGAGCGGCCGGAATATTCAGTTCTTCTATCGGCTTGCGTTTAGTGTTCTGCGGTGCGCCGGTGAATACCATGAAAGTATTGGCACCGTAGGAGTATGCTTCCTTGGCGGAGCCTAACAACATTTCTTTTCCCTTCATTCCCACATGGGATCCTATTTTCAGCATTTGTCTTCCTCTTTTCTTTATATTTTGATTCATGCGGGCAGCGGGCTATGTGCCGTACCTGCACGGGCTGCTGTTCACATGCCAATGTTCCGCCAAGTGTTTCCGTGTATTTTGTGCGGAAATACCGGGTTTTTCGGCGCGAAATCGCATCTGTTTGCGATTTCTGCGTATCGCCAAGCGTGTTACCGGTTACGGAGTGCACAGTAACCAGTAGACATTATATCATTCGGAGGGAAGCTTGGAAAGGGGAAAATCACGGAAATCAATTTTGGGTTTTATGACTGCGCAGCTGCCGGACACGGGAGTTTATAGACAGCCGATACCCCGCGGCAAGAGAGCCGGCCTGTGCACGGAACCA
>CAJTVK010000122.1 GCA_910579645.1 uncultured Lachnospiraceae bacterium
TGACATTGTAGAGGAACGGCTTGCTGTCGTATTCCCGGAAAAGCCTTTTCATGGACTGTGCAAAGCCCTCTTTCGTCCGGCTGTTCCTGTTTATGTCGATAATCTTTTCTGTCAACCTCCTTTGTATGTCTGTGATTGTTTCAAGGAATAAATCTTCCTTTGTCGGGTAGAGCGTATAAAAAGTACCGATAGATATAACTGCCTTGTCGCATAGATTCTTAATGCTTGTCTTTTTGTACCCTTGCGCTATCCAACATTCCTCGCATAGTTCTTCCAGCTTTTTGCGGATTGCTTTTTTATCAGCTTCCGAAAGGACTGGCTTTGACGGCATAGCTTCACTTCTCCTTTCTTCTGAACTATATTTGCGAATATTCGCAATAAATATTCACAAAGCAAATAATAGCACGATTGATAGCTGTTGTCAAGTAGGGAACTTGATTTAGCAATGCCGTATTTCTCGACAATAAATAGATTTTTGAGAAGGAAAGATAGAAAGAATGGGGTTGGATTCCGTAGTAGTCGGCATTTGTGGAAAAATCTAAACTTTTGGATTTTCCCACAATGCTTCTCTTTTGGTCTTTGGTTTCTTTGGTTCGGAATAGTGTGGTGTTGGCGGTCTATCTCTTGTTTTCGGTTGCTTGCTTCTTTACCGTACATGAGCATCATCTGACGAATTGAAGAAACTTGAAGCGGCGGTTATGCCGTTGACAATCAAGTAGGGAAGAGCCGTCTTTCCGTACTAAAACAGCACCATTAAGCAACACTACAGCACCCGAAGCATCTCCTCCAGCCGGTCATAAACCTGCTGTCCCGTCTCCTCTCCCTGCAAAAAAGAAGATGCCATCCCGCATTCCCTCACCTTATCAATCCACGCCAAAGCCCGCTCCCTGCTAACCGAGCGATAAAGCATTCCGTAATATATATAAGCCAGTTCATTGGACACATTGGTATGGAAAACCGTAGGGTCGTCGGAATTAATGCAGACCATCACATTATCCTCACCGTCCGGGCTGTTCAGGCAGTAAATCTGATGGTCCGTAATCTTGTCCACCTCCCCGATTGCCACATTGGAAGAAGGATTGACCTCCACCACAATCCCTTTCCTGCTCAGCTTCTGCCGCAGCAGCCTTTGCAGAGTCTCCGTAATCTGAATATCCTGCCTTGTCACTTCATAGTTAATGGGCTGTTCCATCTGAACCAGGAATTTCCTGCAATGCCTTGCATATGCCAATTTTGTCCCGTTCCAAGTCACTTCCTCGCATCTGTGCTCCCTTACTTCCCGGCAAAATCCCGCATCCTCCGCTTCCACGCATTTCCCTCTGGCTTCCCGGCTTCTGCCGCCGAACATCCGCAGATATCCTTCCGTCAGAACCTGAACGGAGAAGCCCTGTGACTTGCCGTAGATATCGCCGGCCAGTTCGTACATACGTTTCTCAAGATATGCCATCAGCGCGGAATTAAAGTCCACCGCATCCTGACTGAGGATATGATGCGCCCAAATATAATTTTCCAATGCCTCTATTCTTGGCAGCACCACAAAAGGATTGGCCTGCTTCCACCGTTCCGGCCGGATACCCAAGGCCGTCCCGTGCCCAATCCTGTCGCCGGCATGGAATTTCAGAAAAGTAACGGCTTCGTCCATACGCCGCAGTCCCGACAGGATATGCCTGAAATCTTCACCCGCATGAAAAGTGAAACGCAGACTCTGACGTTCTTCCCTGCCGTAGCCCACCCGTTCTCCCAAACTGTCCCTTGCCCTTTCATAAGCTTCCGTAAAGACCCATACCGGCGTGGAGTTCTCCAGGCTTGCCGCATCTATCCCCACAATATAGCGGTCCAGCCCCGGCACCCTGTCCCGCAGCTTCCGCATATTGTCTATCAGCCCGCAATATTTTTCCTCCAAAAGGCCGAACTGTACTTTCGCCCTGTCCTCTTGTCCCTCTATCATGCACTTCTCCGGGAAAGTCTCATCCTTTCTCTTCAGAAGATGAAAAATCAGCCCCACCCGCGGAAACGGACTGCAAACCTTATAGGCTCCTTCCCGCATCTCACAGTAATCCTCCCGAATCACTTTCCGGTAGGCCTCCAGAAATGCCCGGACATCCCGGTATAGCCCGGACTCCTTCTCGTCAATGGACATACGGAATTCAATCTTCTTCAGATCCCTGTTCTGGAACTGCTTCCGGATTGCATGCACCCAATAATCCGCCCTGCTCCCCTCACCCGGCATTCCTCCGGCAATAAATCCGCTCAGTTTATTCAGCCGGGAATTTTTTTCGTAAAATTCCTGCTGAAAATAATCCAAGCCGTGTATGGATTTCTTCTGAACCGTACAGCCGAACACATAATTTTTCACACGCAGATACTGCAGCAGGCACTTTTCTATGCATATCCCCATACGCCGCCGCACATCTCCGCCGCACCGTTGCTTCCGGCTCCTTTCCATATACTGCATCCCATAGAACAGGAAAATATTTTCATCCAAGGTATGCAGATCCGGCGGTGTCCCGAAAATCTCCTGTATCACTGACCTGCCCTCCCGCTGCTGCGGAAGCATTTGCAGCAGAAAATCCCATTGCCGCTCATAAAAGACAAGAATTTCATGCCGGGCTTCCTCTTCCGGCACGCTCCCCCACTGACTCCTGTACCAGTCCCGCAGCCGCTTTCCGTCCTCAAAGCACTGCATCAGCCAAATGAATGCCGCTTCCGGTTCTCCTCCGAATTCCGTCCGTTCCTGCCTTTCCTCAGAACAATCCCTCAGAGCCAGGGAAATCCACACGCGGGCAAGCGCGGCCGCCAGAATATAGAACAGAACCTCACTTTCCCTCCGCGACGGGTCCCTCCATTCCGGCTTTATGCTTTCAAAAATCCGGATGGAGCGGCTGTCCAAAGGCCGCATGAAATTGTCCCATATCTCAAAGAAAGAAACCGACACGCCTTTATGCAGATGGTTTTCCGCCACACCCGCCTTCAGCACTGCTGCCAGCTGCTGGTCTGCCACCTCAATCTGACCGTAATAATGGTCAATGCTCCGAATGCCGTTTTCCGGGTTCTGCGCCAAATAAAGCATCACCACGAAATCCAACGGCATATGCATATTCAGGCTATGGAACACGAAAATCTTGTTGGCGTCGCCAAATCCGCCCAGAAAATCCCCGTCTTCTTTGTTTTCCCAATACTTAAAAACAATCCTGCCGTCCCTCTGTGATATCATGGAACGCATGATTTTCCGCAGCGAATCCAGATATAAATCCGCCGCGGCTTTGCACCTGCCCGTCCGCAGGGCATACAGATAGCATTTATCCATATAGAGATATATTTCATCGTAGGAATAAACCGTTCCGCCGGCCTGTATATGCCGTATCACAGCCTCCCGCAGCCTGCCCTCCGTGTTCCGGCTGTCTCCCCGCTCTGCCGCAATTTCCTCCAGATAATCTTCAAAAAAGAAGTCCAGCGACGCAAAGGGATAGCAGAGGATTGCCAGATAGCGGTTGATTGTATCATTCATCATCTGCTCTCCCTACCTTTCCGCGAACAGTTCCCCAAACTCTTCCTCCGTCATTCCCATTTCCTCGCCAATCTGCCCGTAAACATTGCCCATGGCTCTGGAATCCGCAATGTCTTCACTTTCTATCAGCGTTCTGGCAAGCAATGCCACCGCCTCCGCTTCCGTCCCGGCCCTGGCGGCATCGCTCTCATTGGCCTGCAGGTAACGGAGCCGGCTGTGGAGAAGAAAGGCAAAATCCTGCCAGGAAACCTTTTCTTCTATCTCATCCCAAGACAGTTCCTCGGTTCCTTCCTTCGATAAACTCTTCTTTACTTCTTCAATCTCTTTTTTCTGAGCCAAATACATGATGTAGAAAACGATTTCATCATCCTGCTCAAAATGTCCGGATGTCAGTTCCTCTTCCACTATTTTTCTCAATGTCTTACCCTCGGAAATCGGAAAACCCCAATGATATAAATCATATTTTTTCCTCACCTTCTCCGCTAAGCCCTCCAGCACATCCTCAGCCCTATTCTGAAAGTCAGAATTTCCACTTTCCTCTCCGCTTTTTTCTTCGCTTTCCGAATGTTTCTCTGGCAATTTTCCCTTTACCTTATTTTCCAGTTCTTCTTCCCATTTCCTCAAGGAAGCCTCTGTTCTCTCCCATGTTTTCCCTACAATGTCCTTCCATCCTTCTTCCACGTTTGCCAATGGCAGTTCTTTTAATTTCTCCAAAAATTTTTTGGCTTCTTTTTTTCCATATCTAATCCGATAGTGTTTATCAAGAAACTCCTCCAGAAGACATTGCAGGATAAGCACTTCATCCAAAGCCAAATAATATTTCTCTGTGCCTTCCGTTTTTATATCCGAATAACCGATTAGCCGTAACACACTCTTTATTTTATCCAATAACATAATAATCCGTGCCGTGCCGCTGGTACCTCTCTCGCAATTCATCAGTTCATAGTAAGGCTCACCAAAAAGACTGCCTGCATTAAACATCAGCCTCTCATTGGATATTTTTGCCACATAACTTTTTATCTCGCTTTCCAGATATCCCCCCACAACCTCTTTCGCATAGGAATCTCTCCATAATTTCTTTTCATCAATCAGTTTGACTGCCTGATGCCTTTTCCTGTTCTTATCCTTTTTCTCTTGATTTCCTGCTGCTGCATCCGGATAACTGCCCTCCTTCAGCTCTCTCACTTCATATTGGGACATCATCGGTTTCAGCTGTCCCATCACCCCGCTTTTTATCCCGTTGTGCAGCAGTTTATGGGACCATTCATTGAAATCTGCTATATAATCTCCTTCCTTTATTTTTCCGGCATAATAAATCCAATACCGTAAATATTGATTCTCTTGTTCTGCCCATAGGCAAAATCTTTCGCTTTTCTGAACCTTTGCTTCATTTATAAAAGTATCTATACTGTCAAAATTTCTCTCCGGCATATTCCGCAAAGTCCTTCTCCCACCATCCGAATCATAAAAATATCTGGTTTCCGGCATCATGGAATCCGGTATAATACGTTCCCCATAAACCATCATAGGATCCGAAGAAATATTTTCCAGCAATACCTGCATAGCCTTGGGTATCCGCTCATATATATCTGCCAAATATTCCTGAAATTCCGTCCCTCTCGTTCCCAGCATAGCCTCTATTGTCAGTACCAATGCATATGCAACCTTATAAACATCAGCCTGACCGGAATATTTTTCCTTGGAATACTTTTCCTTGAAATAATTATCTTTAAATTTCTTTTCCTCGAAATCTATGACAAGCATACGGCATACTTCATCCCTGCCCAGATATTTAACAAAATATAAACAGAACATAAAATCTCCCTGCTGCAAAAGACTGCGCAGAACCGCCTGAGACACATCGGCTTTCCCATTCCGTGTACTAACCGTAAAATTCTCTTTCTTTCCTTGTCCATACTCCAAAAAAAATGTATAATCAGTCCATTTCGTGTCTGCTATTTTCCCGTCTATTGCCGTATTCACAAGGTAATCCATAATCACTCTGCATTTTAACCTATCATACGCAACCGTCTGTCTCTCTCCCGATAAAAACAGCAAAGAAGCAAAATCAACAAGAGTAAAAATAGCAAACTCCTCTACCTGCCCTTTCTCTTCCCTTTCCGTCCTTCTCCCATCTGCTCTTTGCTCTCTTGCATCTGCTCCCTTACCTTTCCCCGTTGTCTCCCGGCCTTTCTCACCCTCATTTCCGTCCCCTCCGTCCGTTCTCAGGCTCTTCCGCAAAGAATCCAGAAAATTACAGGCATTCTCAAAATCCACTCTGACCCCTTCCTGTCCAAGTATAATGATTTTTTGCAGTAACTCTTCTTTATATTTAGCATACAGCGGCTTGGAATCCACGATAGCCTCAATCAGTCTCCAATACCCCAATTCCTTTTTCCCAAGCCCTATGCTTCCCTGCCTGTCCATCCCTCTCCGCTTCTCCGTTCCGTTCTGCCTTTCCGCCCATTCCAAACTTCCCGTTCCGTTACGCCCTTCCGCCCATTCCAAACTTCCCGTTTCGTTCCGCCTATCCGTCCATTCCGAACTTCCCGTTCCGTTCTTCCTATCCCTTCCTCCCAAAGACCTCTCTTCTTCCTGCTCTTCACAAATTTCCTGCAGCACATTGTATACATTATTCAGGCCGCGGGAAGTCTCGTCAAACATATGGAAAACCGGCCCCAGAAACCTCGTTTCCCCATTTTCTTTATAGCTGAAATAACCTTTGCCCACTCGTTCCCCGGTCGCCTCCGTCAGAAGCTGCGCCAGACATCTCTGCCTTTCGCCTCCTTCCCCAGTGACCTGATAACTTCCCCTTTCCTCCAGCGACCAATACTTAATCCTCTTCCGGTACGCCGGCGGAATGATTTTCTTCAGATATTCATATGCCAGCTCCTTCTTTCGCTCCAACAGCGTGCCGCTGCTGTCCCCTTCCCCTGCGGACAGATAGCTTTTCCCAAACACATCTTCGCTCAACGCCTTTTCCTGCCGCAGAAACTCCAACGCCAAGGCCTCTTCAAAGGTATCCATGTCCCCCGATAGGAATGTCACAATCCTCGGCAGCGACAGATAAGACAGCAATGTCCTTACCACATCCATGCACCTAGTCGTGCTTAAGTCGATATCATCTATAAAAAGAAACAGCAAAGCATCTCCCTTCTCACCGTCCTTACCGCCTCCGTCCAGCAGAAAACTTATAAATTCTCTGAACCGTTTGATAAATTCCGTATCGGAATTAAATACTTCCTTCGTCTTATCCACATAATTCTGCTCCGTGGTGAACTGCTGAATTAAAATATCCCTATAATCCTTCTTGATATAGCAATACTGCTTCACCAAATCATTATATTTCTTTTCCAGCGAATCCCGCCCGGCATAGATGCACTCTCCCATCTCCCGTCTGTCATTCTTTTTCCTTTCATCCACTATGGATTTCAGCATGCCAAGCACCACATCCATCAAAGTCGTGCCCGAAGACATATTCTCCGGAATGATAAGCGGCAGCATAATATCCTTGCTGCCTTCCCTCCCTTTATTTTTCTCCTCCAGCTTTTTGCTGAAGGTTTTCAGGATAGATGTCTTGCCCGCGCCTCGGCGCCCGATAATGCCGATGTTGTTCGTCTGCTGTCCTGCCGTGTCGGCAATGTTCCTGCGAAATACTTCTATCTGCTCAAAAACCGAATCGGCATTGGGAAGAATCATATTCAGTTCCTGCTCCGATAAAATTCTCGCCCCTATCTTTGTCCTCTGTCTCTCCATAGTTACCTCCATATGCATACATGAGCCATGCCTGCGGCATTTGGCAGGCACGCCCCGATGATAAACCAGTCTTTGCATAAACAATCACAAAAGTTCCTATGAACTTTGCTTCCGTCAGCATTTTCATAGGAACTTTGGTATAATACACAGAACTGTTTCCTTCCCTCACTGCGGCCCGCAAACCGCCCTATGCCAGTTTCAGAATCATTCCAAGCACCCTCTTCGCCGACAGCTGCAGTTCTGCCCGACTCAGTGCATAAGGATGGCTCTCATCCGTCAGTGCCTTCAGGATATCTGCCTTGTCGGACGGAATACCCGGCATCGTAATGTCGTTGCCGGCTTTCACGTTGCCCGCGCAGGAAGCGCACGGCCACTTCTCACCTTTCGGCCCCATGCCGCCCGTCACCAGCCAGTCCGTCATGACCACGCCTTGGAAGCCCCACTCGTCACGGAGCGTATAGGTCTGGATATCCTTCGTGCTGCAGGCATGCTCTCCGTTAATCAGGTTATAAGAAGTCATAATGAAATGCGGCTGTGATTTCTTAATACAGATTTCAAACCCTTTCAGATAAATTTCACGCAATGCCCGTTCCCCCACATTACTGTTGGAAAAATAACGGTTCGTCTCCTGATTGTTGCAGGCATAATGCTTGATGGTAGTGGCACAGCCCTCATGCACCTGCACGCCGTCGGTAATGCCCGCCGCAATGCATCCGGAAAGCAGCGGGTCTTCGGAATAATACTCAAAGTTGCGCCCGCACAACGGAGAGCGGTAAATATTCATAGCCGGAGCCAGCCAAAGATGTATGCCGAACATCTCCATCTCATTTCCCACAAGATTGCCGCACTGCTTGGCCAGTTCGTCATTCCAGGACTGGGCTATGCCTGTGCCGATGGGAATCGCCACACAGTACTGATAATTGACGGGAGCCTTTTCCTCTTCCTCACTGGGCTTCGGAGCATTCTCCGCCATTGCCTGCAGTTCTTCCGGCGTCATCATCGCCGCAAAATCACTGGGCAGGCTGGAAACCAACGCCTTGGCCTTGCCGTCCACCATCTTATAGCTCTGTGACAGCCGCAGCCCGGCCGGCCCGTCTGCCATCACCAATGTAGGCGTGCCCAGGCTTTCCAGCTGATGTGTCGTCTCACCTGCCGCACCTGCCACGGTAGTGGATGCATTGCCGATGACTTCCATCAGATCCTCCGCATCATAGTAAGCGCCGATGCACAGATACGCAAGCTGCTCGTCCTTTAATCCCGCCACAAATTCATCCAAGGATTTCTCACCGCTCACTACTTCTTCCCACCTTACGGAGTCCCCTGCCGGAATCTCTGCCGGAACTTCCTGATAAACCGCTTCCTTCACTGCCAAATCCGCTGCCTTGATTTCCACAGTCACGGCATTTTTCATTTCCTCTGCTTCCCCGTCATATGTAATGGGATTTCTCTCCGGCTTCAGATCATCGAAACCGCTTTCCCCGCAGATATTCTTAACTTTCTCCACAGCCTTAGTCTCATCCAACACAGCTGCACCGGCAATATGGGTATTGCGTGAGCTGTTTCCCACACGGATATAATAGGTGCCTGCCTCCATGACATAGGAAGCACATTCCGTACAGTAAGATGCCATGGACTCCGTGTCAAAAGTCACCGTCACTTCCTGGCTCTCCCCGGGTGCCAGTTCCTTTGTCTTTGCATAACCCGCCAGTTCCTGATAAGGCTTGTCCAGCTTTCCTGCCGGAGCGGAATAATATACCTGCACCACTTCTTTGCCGGCTGCCGCACCCGTGTTGGTCACCGTCGCGGTAACGGATATCCGTGCCGCATCCGCCTGCATTTCCTTCGGCTCCACCTTAAAAACAGTGTAACCCATGCCATAGCCGAAGGGATATATGGGCGCATAACCGACGGTATCAAAATAACGGTAGCCTACATAAATTCCCTCTTTATAATAAGTGTCATTGGGATCTCCGAAGCCCTCCGTGGACGCATAGTCCTTGATAGGAGCCCAGGTCATGGTCAGCTTACCGGAGGGATATGCCCTGCCCAGCAGCACATCCGCCAGCGCATCGCCCGTTGCGGAACCCAACTGCCCCAAAAGCAAAATAGTTCCCACTTCTTCCACCGGCTTCAGATCCACCATGCCGCCCACGTTTAACACCAGCACAAATTTATCATACTTCTTGTTTAACGCCAAAATGTCCCTGATTTCCGTCTCCGTCAGATTAATGTCGCCTGCCGCCGGTTTCCTGTCCGCCCCTTCCCCCGAATTGCGGGCCAATACATAGACGGCCGTATCTCCCTCGCCGTCAAGAGCCAGTTCATAATCCGGTTCCGGACAGTTTCTCCCCATGGCATACATCATCATCTGAGGCCCTTTTACCCCGGCTGCATCCGCCTCTTTGCGGATTGCCCCAAAAAATGCCTTTCTGGCCTCTTCCACCACCTGATCATAGCTGTCCAGCCAGCTGCCTGTAGTAAGTTCAAACCCCGCATTCTTCAGGCCTTCCTCCACGTTCACGAAATGACGCACATTCACGTCTCCGGATCCCGTGCCGCCCTTCACAGTCCTCCTGGCGCCGCTGCCGTATAACGCCAGCTTCCCGGTTCCCTGAAAAGGAAGCGTCCCGTCATTTTTCAGAAGCACCATACATTCCGGTGCAAGCCGCCGTGCCGCCGCGGTATGCTCCGTCTCAAAAGCCTGAACATCCGGCGATTCCACTTTCATCACATTCATAAATAACCCTCCATTCTGCGGCCCCTCTGTCTGCCAGCAAGCCGCTTGTCATATAATAGCAATCGGCAGATAAATTTGCCAAATTTATGCCCTATCTTATATTTTATCTGACAATTCCCGATTAGGCAAGAATGATTTTCTATTGTTTTCCCGAAATCCCTTCCCCATGGCATAGGCTTCCGTTTCCTACGCTTCCGGCTCTGAATTCATTCTTTCCATTTCATGGTTTTTTCCCCAGAAACCTCCTATTAAAAGCCACTCCTCCGTATGGTATATTAAGCATAACATTCCACGGAAGCGGGGGCGAAGCTATGTTGGAAACAGCTATAAACTATATCATCGGCGCATTGCTTGTTTTATTCATGATATGCATCCTTATCTGGAATTTCATACACTTTGGATACGGATTCAAATGCCGCAAAGTAAAGACATGCAGCAGCAGGCAGTGCCGATTCCGCCATTATTGCCGTAAATGGTCCGAATCCTATACCGAAGAAGAGAAAGCAAAGCTATTTCAGCTGATTAAACAGCATCGGGATAAGCTGGACAGCAAATGAAAACGGCATCGTCTGCCTGCAGGGAGTGCCAATCCTCCGTCCGGCCAAAACTATCTCCCAAGACATTGCAGAATAGGTTCTATATACTTTTTATCCGAAATATCATAGGACGAGGAAATCATCTTTATCATTTCCTGCTCTTGCTCTGTTTTATCCTTTTTAGCCTTAAGCGTTTTCACAAATATTTTCATCATAAGTTTGGACGGAACAGACATTTTTTCATAATTGAAGCCTCCCGGGCAATAAAATACATGTACCCTCTTCCGCTCTGACTCGTTAAAATTCCGTTTCATGGCCGCTTCTATATCCGGGCTTTCCATCGGACTTCCGCCGACACAAAAAGCAATCAGCTTCTTACCTGCCCATTTTTCTATATTTCCCTTAAACCAACTAATTTTGCTGATACTGCCCGCACATGCCCAGCCTCCGAAAATAATTGCCTCATATGCCGCCAGATTTTTCTTTTTTGCGTCTGATAATGCAAGACAGTCGGCCCCCGCAGCGTCCGCTATCCACTGAGCATAACGTTTTGTAAACCCTGTTTGTGAATTGTAAATCACTATTGTTTTCATCCGATATCTTCCTTCTTCCTTTTCCGTCCTCTTAATACTTTATGCCATTATCATTCATCTTTTCTTCTATCATAATTTATGTTTTAACGCTTTTCAACTATTTCTAAACTCCAAATCAAGAAGCCAGCCTCTGCAAATCATTGCCAAGCAGTTTTAATATATCCTTATATTCATCTAAAATCTTTTTATCAATAACCACTATATACTTATAATCATAGTTTCAGCAAACTCATTTGGATAGTAAATTCTTTCTGTTCCAAATTAATATGAGACTGATACTTCTATTGTATTTTAATTTCTATCTACACAAATGAAAACCTCCAAATCATTAAAAACTTGGAGGCAATCTGCTCATAACTGTTTCAAACTATAAAAATGCCAATTCTTTATTCCTAATAATATCCTCAATATCCTTTATATCCTTATCAGCTGCCGCTGCTATCTGCTCTGCCGTAAAACCATTATTATGTATACTTATAATAATTCTTGCCTCACCAATTGCAATCCCTTTATCCTCAATGCCCTGACTCAGATTACACATAACGCTCACATCCTTTCTAAAACTCTCTTCAATAGGAATACCGTACTCATTTCCAATAATATTTAACTTCTCATCTATTGTAAGTTCTTTTGACAGCAATGCTCCCAGCAGACGATGTAACCCATACCTTTCATCATGCCCCGGAAGTTCCTCCGCTAACCCTATCATTACAATGTTCAGCAGGTCCAGTTTTCCCTTCCACTCATAGGAACCAAGTACATTATCATTCGTAAGATGAATATGGCTCATAGTATTTTCTTCCATATTCATACATACCCATATGGAATAAACACGCTTTATGTCATCATAGTTGGAATTTTCAAAATCCCTTTCTTTCCTTCAATAGTTCCATAAAAACTTACATCACCATCACCAATTCTTTTCATGAACTCAATATCATTATTAACCCCAACTGCACTCGCAGTTATTGAAGTTAATTTGAACCGGAACCTTATCATCATAATTTCTTTTATCCTGAGTACCGTTTATGTCTTTATATATCCAAATGTTCCCATCCCATCTTATTTCTTTATCCATAGAACGGAACTCATGCCCCATTGTCGCATGATCATCTATAATATTTCTCAGCGCACCAAGCGCCCTGTCTTCAATTTTATTATTAGATGGCATCGACATATGCTGCACCGCTTTTTACATATTTCTTTCGTATATAACTTATCCTTTTATCAGCTATTCAAATGCACAATTAATGCCAAGCAACTATGATACATTGTAAAAACCCCCAACTCTTTTAAATTTGGGGGTATCATTCAAACTACTATCAATTTATCTTTTGAGAATGTTCTGCCAATCAGCCTTATTATACAAAACTCTGATTATGTACACCACGTCATTTTGCATATCATAATAATAGAAAATGTTGTAGTTATCAAAGTATGTTATTCGTATCCCCATACGCCCCAGTAATTCATCTCCTACTAACGGGTGTCCTTCTGAATATTCTGCCAGCTTACCTGCTGCACCTAAAATACCATCGGATATCCTCTGCGCCGCCTGTGGGTTACATAGATCAACA
>CAJTVK010000123.1 GCA_910579645.1 uncultured Lachnospiraceae bacterium
CGGCTGTCTTGCCGCAGGGCATCGGCTGTCCGTCGGCTGTCCATAGGCTCACGGATCCGGCAGCTGCGCAGGCAGATAAGCCATCGTTGATTTCCGTAAATAAAAAGAGATGCAAAATTCAAAAAGTATGGTATACTATAAGGCGGAATTTTGTTTCAGAACCAGTAGGCAGAAAGCAATTTTAAGACACGTTTTGGTACATCATTGCATGGAGGCAGCCTGTATGAAAGTAACTTATATTTACCATAGCGGATTTTCCGTAGAACTGGGACAGTGTGTCCTGCTGTTTGATTACTATAAGGGAGAACTGCCGGAGTGGGAGAAGGGGAAGCCCGTTTATGTATTTGTTTCCCATAAACATCAGGATCATTTCAGCCGGAAGATATTTGATTTGGCTCAAAAGTATGAAAACGTGCATTTCTATCTTGGAAGCGACATAAAGCTGAATGAAAAATATCTGGAAAGGAACGGCATACCGGCCGCCATGAAGGAAAAGATGACAAGGGTGGCGAAAAACGGGGTGCTGGAGGAAAACGGCCTATGGATAAAGTCTCTGCGTTCCACCGATGAAGGCGTGGCTTTTCTTGTGCGTGCGGAGGGAAAGCTGATTTACCATGCAGGGGATCTGAACTGGTGGCATTGGGAGGGAGAGCCTTCGCCCTTTAATGAAAATATGGAGCGGGACTATAAAAAGGAGATTGATTCTGTCAGCGGATATGCGGTGGACATTGCATTTGTTCCGTTGGATCCCAGACTGGAGGGTGCTTTTGGCCGGGGGATGGATTATTTTCTGCAGAAAGTGGAAGCAAAATATGTATTCCCTATGCATATGTGGGAAGAATACGGAATCATAAGGCGGTATAAGGAAACGGAGGCCGGAAAGAAATATCAGGAGCGGATTGCGGATATTTCTCAGGCCGGACAGGAGTTTGAATTATGGAATATATAATGCTGGTATTGGTGATTTTCGGTATCATTGTACTGATTATGCTGAAAGGGTTGTATGACGAACGCAGGAAAAAAGCCGATTTTGTGAAGTGGCTCCGGGGAAATTACGGAGTATTGCGGGAGCGGGAAGAATACAGGCCGGAGGAAATGGAGAAGATTTCCCGTTACTATCAGGAACATGCGGACGGTTTTCATATTGACGACATTACTTGGAATGATTTGGGCATGGATAAGGTGTTCCAGCAGATGAACTTTACATATTCCGCCGCAGGGGAGGAATATCTGTATTATCTGCTGCGCACGCCCATGCAGGATACGGGGCATGCGGAAGAGATGGAGCGGCAGATACGGTATTTTGCAGAAAACAGCGAAAACCGGATAAAATATCAGGTACATTTTGCGCAGATCGGGAAAACAGGAAAATATTCCATATATGATTATCTCCATTATTTGGACTTGCTGGGCGAAAGAAGCAGCATCAGCCATATTCTTGGGGATGCCGCCATCGGGCTGGCTTTGCTGCTGATGTTGGAATCGGTGCAGGTGGGGATATTGGCACTGGTGGCTGTCATATGCCACAATATGGTTTCCTATTTTAAAACGAAAAACGAAATTGACCCTTATATTACCAGCTTCGCGTATATCTTCCGCCTGCTGGAAAATGCGGAAGAACTGGAAAAAATGCCGGTACCTGTATTTGAGAAAGAACTGGAGGAACTGACCGAATGCCGCAGGCGGATGGGAAAATTTAAGGCAGGGTCTTCCATATTGATGTCCTCGTCCCGTATGAATGCTTCAGGCAATCCGATTGAAATGCTGTTGGATTATGTACGGATGGTCTTTCATGTGGATTTGATAAAATTCAACAGTATGTTGGCAGAAGTGAGGAAAAACAGTGAAGGCATAGACCGGATGATTACATTGATAGGCTATATGGAGACGGTAATTGCCATAGGCTGTTACCGGGCTTCCAAAGATGCCTGGTGCCTGCCCCAGTTTCATGCGGGCAGGAAACTTAAGATAGAGAACGGCTATCATCCCCTGATAGGGAATCCGGTCAAGAACAATATTATGACGGAACAGGGAGTGCTGCTGACCGGCTCCAATGCTTCCGGAAAATCCACGTTCCTGAAAACAGTGGCCATCAATGCGATTCTGTCACAGACCATTCATACATGCCTTGCGGACAGCTACAGCGGCGGGCTGTATCGGATTATGTCTTCCATGGCGCTGAAAGACGACCTTATCGGCGGGGACAGTTATTATATTGTGGAGATTAAATCTCTGAAACGGATACTGAATCATTCGGAGGACGACGGAAACCCGGTGCTCTGCTTTGTGGACGAGGTGCTGCGGGGAACCAATACGGTAGAGCGGATTGCCGCTTCCACGCAGATTCTGAAAAGCTTGGCCGGGAGGAAGGTGCTCTGTTTCGCGGCAACCCATGATATTGAACTGACGCATCTGCTGGAGAATTATTATAATAATTATCATTTTGAAGAGGAAATCAAAGAAGATGATGTAGTTTTCAACTATCAGCTGCGGAAGGGAAGAGCGACCACGCGGAATGCCATTAAGCTGCTTAGCGTGATGGGTTATGAGGAAAGCATCATCAAAGAGGCGGAAGCGCAGGCGGAGCATTTTTTGAAGACAGGACTTTGGGCAGAAGAAAAGGGCAGGAGGATTTAGGGAAATGAAAGTAACAATATATACGGACGGTGCGGCACGCGGGAACCCGGAGGGGCCGGGCGGATATGGTACGGTGCTGCATTATACGGATACAAAGGGCACATTGCATGAGCGGGAATATGCGGCAGGCTATAAAAAGACTACGAATAACCGTATGGAACTGATGGCTGTCATCGTAGGCCTGGAGGCTCTGACAAGACCCTGTGAGGTAGAGGTCATATCCGACTCCAAATATGTGACCGATGCATTTAATCAGCATTGGGTGGATAGCTGGCTGAAAAAAAACTGGAAGACCAGCGGCAATAAGCCGGTGAAAAATATGGACCTTTGGAAACGCCTGCTAAAGGCCAAGGAGCCGCATCAGGTACGTTTCACATGGGTTAAGGGGCATGACGGACATCCGCAGAACGAACGGTGCGACTTTCTGGCAACCAGTGCGGCAGACGGCGGCAATCTGTTAGATGATACCGTAGAAGGAGAGCCGTAGGAGAGAGGAAGCCGGCGATTCTTTCTCTGATAAGGAGGTACTGGGAGAGGGGAGGATTGCGGAAATGGGAACGCATGAGGAACTGAATAAAGCGCCAAATATACCTTAAAGGCGGAATTATAAAGGGCATTGAATTTTAGTGAGGAGGTGAGATGATGGATTTTCCTAAAACATTTGAAAAATACCCGAACGCTTTGACAAGTATAGACCAAGATATTGTTTGAGAATATGAAATATAAAATGATTGGAAAAACAGCATTTTCCTGATATAATGAATGAGCATGCAGATGTCGCGGATAACGTGTATAATGCAATAAAACGCTGATACAGGAAAGGGATTTCATTTTATGAAAAAAGAAGAATTATATATACCAGTCAGAGAAAAGTATGATGAATTAAAAAACGCTTTAAGGGGAACAGACATTGGAAAGATAAGAGAATTGACATTGGAAGTCCATGCTATGGTACACCCTGCTGAAATATCCGGGAGAACTGAAAAGACGATTGCGGATTATGTTCTGGAATATATGTTGATGGGAAACCAAAACGAGATAGTGCCAAGAGAGGATTATGATGTAGACCTGCATTATGCGGGAACAAGAAGAGTTCCTATGTGCTGGCAGTTCTGGCATACATACCGCATTGAGGATTTGGTAAGCAATATTTTGATGGTAAACCAGAATCAGATTTTTAATAAAGAATGGCAGAAAAAAATCGGTGCTTCCATTACAGACACTGGAAATGCATTGGAATTTGATGAAGCAGTGGCGTTTGGAAAAGAGTTGAATGTCCTTGCTCTTCGTGATTATATGATTACAGTAGGAAAAAATACGCGCCACATATTAGAAAATTTAACATTGGATCAGATACAGTCTATGGTGCCGGAAGAATGGGTAATGAGAATATTGGAAGAAGGTGGTGTGACTACCGATTTTCGCTCTGTATGGCTGCTGGTATTTTGGGGAAGACTGACGAGGGGCGGTATGATTTTAACTCCGATGACAGATCATCATATGATGCACTTACCTCCCTGCCTGAATAACCTCCCGATTTTGGATTAATTAATAAACAGATTCCTCAAAAATGTGTAAGATTTGGCATAGATAAGCTTATTTGCTGCGAACATAGTGTTTTCAAATGAAGAAGCATGATTGTTATATGCAATGAACACAAGTATTGTGTACCAATGCCAAAACCTAAGAAAAAGCATGAAAAATGCGTGCAAGGTTCGTAACGCCCTATGGGAAGATATAATGCGATGGGAACAATAAGGGAAAATTTACCTGCGATAAACGTAGCGTTTTCAAGGGTCGGCGGGTATTTTAATAACAAAATATAACAGCTGATAATTCCCTTAAAAATCATCAAATCACAATCGGGATTTGGCGGAGGAAATAATATAATGAAATTAGCAGACGTATCGAGTGGGGCTGATTGGATCATATGGGTTGTATTCGTAATTTTTTTGGTGATTTCCATAATGTTGCTTTCTGGTCATGGAAGCTGGTTTATTTCCGGGTATAATACCGCATCAAAAGAAGAAAAAGCAAAATACGATGAAAAGAAATTATGTAGAACGACAGGGTTTGGAATGGTGGTTATAACAGTTCTTATTCTTGTCATGGGCTTGTTTGAGAACGTATTGCCAGCTGGTTTTGCATATATTTCACTTGGCATTATAGTTGTTGATTGTCTGGCGATAATCATTGTTAACCATACAATTTGTAAGAAATAATAAATTCCCATATATCTAAACAGACATTCCCGCAATCACAATTAAAAAAGTCACACAGTGTCAGAGCATATAGAAAAATCGGAAATCGAATACCGTACTTGACGAGCCTGTTTAAAAAGTGGTATGATAAAAGGCAGAAGGCGGAAAAAGTATTTCCGTATAAACGAGTGGAGGTCTTGGTCATGGCGAATTTAATTTTGTTCATAAATTCATTTTTGTCTTATTTGTTGGTGTTTGTCCTGATTGCCGCATTGGTGGTCGTAGCCTGTATCCTTGGCGCAAAATGGAGAAAAAGTTCGGATCTGAAAAAATCCGGCGGCGTGGAACCGCCGATTATGCCGGATACAGTAAAAACAGGAAAATAGAGGGGTAGGAGCGGATTGCAGGGTGTTCATGGAATATGGACACCCTTTTGTTGCGGGGGCACCGCAAAGACCGGAAAGGCGAGGGGAGGAAAGATGGCCAAATCGGCGAATCAGAAGCTGAAGCTGTTGTATATTCTTAAGATTCTGGAAGAAGAGTCGGACGAGCAGCATTGCATTTCCACGCAGGATCTGATTGCCGCGCTGCAGAAATATGACATTTCCGCGGAAAGGAAGTCCATATATAATGACATGGAGCAGCTGATGCGGTTCGGGTATGATATTGTTTATGTGAAGGCCAGAAACGGCGGCGGGTATTATCTTGCCGGGAGGCGGTTTGAACTGGCGGAACTGAAGCTTCTTGTGGATGCGGTGCAGTCTTCCCGCTATATCACGCTGAAAAAGTCAAGGGAACTGATTCGCAAGATTGAGCGGTTGGCAGGAAAATATGAGGCCGGCCAGCTGCAGCGGCAGGTATATGTGGCAGGGCGGGTAAAAACGGAGAATGAGAGCATTTATTACAATGTGGATACGGTTCACAGAGCCATTCAGAAGAACTGTCAGATAGAGTTCGAATATTTGGAATGGACCGTAAATAAAGAACTGAGGCCCAGGCGTTCCGGAGAAAAGTACCGGGTCAGCCCGTGGGCGCTGACCTGCAAGGACGAGAATTACTATTTGGTGGCGTATGACAGCCCGGCGGGGAAACTGAAGCATTACCGCGTGGACAAAATGGGAAAGATAAGGGTGGACTGCGGGGCGGCGAGAGAAGGCGGCGACAGTTTCCGGCAGTTTGACATCGGGACTTATGCCAATAAAACTTTCGGCATGTTTGGCGGCGAGGAGGCAGTCGTCACCTTGGAAATGCCGGAACGGATGGTGGGCATTGCGCTGGACCGGTTCGGCAGGGAAATTGATATCCGCAGGAAAGCAGGAGAAGAGGAGCGGCTCCTTGTAAGGGCAGAGGTGGCCGTCAGCAGGCAGTTTTTCGGCTGGCTGGCCGGACTGGGGGCGGATGTGGCAATTGTCTCGCCGGCGGATGTGGCGGGGCAGTACAGGGATTATCTGAAAGAAATACTGAGAAGATATTAGAGTTATGATATAGGTGTCATGACAGGAAGGAGCAATGACATAAAATGGAAATCATGTTTGCGGATAGGATGAAGGATTTTGAGGAAGGGATTTTTCAGGTATTGAATGAAAAGAAGATGGAGTTGGAGGCGCAGGGAAAGACCGTATTCAATCTTTCGGTGGGCACGCCGGATTTCAAGCCGGCGCAGCATATTATGGATGCGGTGACGGAAGCGGCGGGAAAACCGGAAAATTACAAATATGCACTGGCGGATTTGCCGGAACTGACCGAGTCGGTCATAAAAAGGTTCCGGAAGAGATATGGGGTGGAACTGGAGCCGGAGGAAATTATGTCCGTGTACGGCTCACAGGAGGGGATTACCCATATCGGGTTCACGCTCTGCAATGAGGGGGACGTGGTATTGGTTCCCAATCCGGGATATCCGATTTTCTCTATCGGGCCTGCCCTTGCCGGGGCAAAGCTGGTGACCTATGACCTGCTGCCGGAACATCGCTATATGCCGGATTTGGACGGAATGGATCCGGAACTGCGGAAAGCGGCAAAGTTCATGGTGGTATCCTATCCGCTGAACCCGGTCTGCAAAGCAGCCGAGGAAGGATTTTATGAAAAGCTTGTTCCGTGGGCAAAGGAAAACGGTATCGTATTGGTGCATGACAATGCCTATTCCGACATCATTTATGACGGGCGGGAAGGAAAATCCATTTTGTCCGTCCCGGGGGCGAAGGAAGTATGTGTGGAATTTTATTCCTTATCCAAATCTTTTAACTATACGGGGGCAAGGATGGGCTTTCTTGTGGGGAACAGGGAGATTGTGGCAAGCTTTAAGAAGCTGCGCTCACAGATTGATTACGGCACGTTCCTGCCGGTGCAGTACGGCGCCATTGCGGCGCTGACAGGGCCTGACCACATGGTCAGGGAGCAGTGTGCGGAATATCAGCAAAGGAGGGATGCTCTTTGCGGCGGGCTGCGCAGAATCGGCTGGGATATCCCGGACAGTGAGGGGACGATGTTTGCCTGGGGGAAGATTCCTGAGAGATTCGGGGACGACGATGTGGCTTTCGTAATGGAACTGATGGAAAAGTCAGGTGTTTTATGTACGCCGGGAAGCAGCTTCGGCACATTGGGGAAAGGCTGCGTGAGGTTTGCCCTTACTCTGCCGGAGGAGAAGATAAGGGAAGCCGTGGAGGCGGTGGAACGTTCCGGAATGATTGGCGGTTTGAGTAAATGACATGGATGCATTGTTATTGTTTTTGCAAAGCATGATTCCGCATAGTTTTTGTTATAATTCCGAATTTTCTGGCGTGGAATCGCGTTTTTGTGTGTTTTTCATGTATTGTGAAGCGTTGAAGCACGGCGGACACAGTTACCGGCAGTGGGATTTTAAACTTTTTTTATATTATCTGTCATTGACAGGACAGGGATGTTTCGCTATACTGGTAATACCACTAAATCTAGAGGGGACATATATGTTTATAACTATATATAGTTATTGCAATGTATTTATAGCATATTCATAATGATGTTTTGGCATAACATATTTATAATTGCAGGACATATTTATAGGAATGCTTAATGGCATAAAGCATAGAATGTCTGGATGGAGCGCTATAGTAATGGACAAAAATAAATACCGTTCACTATAGTCCCTCCGGTGGATGCGCGTGATTTTTGTAAGGTAATTCTGCTTTGCATGTATGGAAAATCGGCGCAGGCAACGGCGAAAGGAAAAATTTGCCGTTGTCTATAGATAGCGCATTTCAGGTGATTCCGATGCCTGTGATGCGTATTTTTATCAACCGAAAGGTAGGAGCGGGTTTGGAAAAGGCTTTCCGCTGTACGGAGAGCCGGAATGATTTTGCAGGCATGCTCTGAGGAAACCGGAAGAATGACAGGAGGCGTGTAAATGAATAAGGAAACTGCAGCGGCAGAAAATGCAGTAAATTATGGGGAAGAGTTCAGACCGGAGAGGGATGTGAAGGTTGTTAAGAAGGACGGGAGCCTGGAAGCCTTCAATGTGCAGAAGGTGATTGACGCGGTAGGGAAAAGCGCATACCGGGCATTGACCAAATTCACGGAGGAGGAAAAGAAGCATATCTGCAGATATGTGGTGGACAAGGTCATGGAACTGGAGGAAGACCGGATTCCCATACCGATTATGCATAATATCGTGGAGAGCGCACTGGAAGAAGTGAAGCCGATTGTGGCAAAAAGTTACCGGGATTACCGTAATTATAAGCAGGATTTTGTCCGTATGATGGATGATGTTTACAAGAAAAGCCAGTCCATCATGTATGTGGGGGATAAGGAAAACGCAAATACGGACAGTGCATTGGTATCCACCAAGAGGAGTCTTATCTTCAATCAGTTCAATAAGGAACTGTACCAGAAATTTTTTATGACGACGGAAGAGATTCAGGCATGCAGGGACGGCTATATTTATGTTCATGATATGTCTGCCCGGCGGGATACGATGAATTGCTGTCTCTTCGATGTGGCGAATGTGCTGACCGGCGGGTTCGAGATGGGGAATATCTGGTATAATGAGCCAAAGACGCTGGATGTGGCTTTTGACGTGATAGGCGACATTGTATTGAGTGCGGCCAGCCAGCAGTATGGCGGCTTTACGGTGCCGGAGGTGGACAAGATTCTGGAGCCTTATGCGGAGAAAACGTATCAGAGAAGCATAAAGAAATATAAAGAGCTGGGCGTGGACGGCCAGAGGGCGGAGAAAGAAGCTTATGCGGATGTGGTCCGGGAGTTTGAGCAGGGCTTCCAGGGATGGGAGTATAAGTTCAATACGGTAGCCAGCAGCCGGGGGGATTATCCTTTCATCACGGTTACGGCAGGCATCGGAACCGGCCGTTTTGCCAAGCTGGCCACTACCTGCATGCTGAACGTAAGGCGCAAAGGGCAGGGAAAAAAGGAATGCAGGAAGCCGGTACTGTTCCCGAAGATTGTATTTTTATACGACGAAAACCTGCACGGGCCGGGAAAGCCTTTGGAGGATGTGTTTGAGGCGGGCGTGGAATGTTCGGCAAAAACCATGTATCCGGACTGGCTGAGCCTGACAGGGAAGGGGTATATTGCCAGCATGTATAAACGGTACGGGAAGGTGATTTCCCCTATGGGCTGCCGGGCGTTCCTTTCTCCTTGGTATGAAAGGGGCGGCATGCATCCGGCGGACGACAGCGATGTGCCGATTTTTGTAGGGCGTTTCAATGTGGGGGCGGTATCTTTGCACCTGCCTATGATTTTGGCGAAGTCCCGGCAGGAAAGCAGGGATTTTTATGAGGTATTGGATTATTACCTGAACCTGATCCGGCAGCTTCATATCCGTACTTATGCGTATCTTGGTGAAATGCGGGCTTCCACCAATCCGTTGGCTTACTGTGAGGGCGGATTCTTGGGAGGGAATCTGAAGCTGACCGATAAAATTAAGCCTATCCTGAAGTCTGCGACGGCCAGCTTCGGCATTACGGCTTTTAATGAACTGCAGGAACTGTATAACGGAAAGTCTTTGGTGGAAGACGGTCAGTTTGCATTGGAAGTGTTGGAGCATATTAACCAGAAAATTAACGAATTTAAAGAGGCGGACGGAAACCTGTATGCCATATACGGGACTCCCGCGGAAAATCTGTGCGGCCTGCAGGTGAAGCAGTTCCGGGCGATGTACGGCATTGTGGAGGGCGTTTCCGACAGGGAATATGTATCCAACAGTTTTCATTGCCATGTGACGGAGGACATTACCCCCATCGAAAAACAGGATTTGGAATATCGTTTCTGGGAACTTTCCAACGGGGGGAAGATACAGTATGTCAAGTATCCGATTGATTATAATTTGGAAGCCATAAAGACATTGATTCGGCGGGCAATGGATATGGGATTCTATGAAGGGGTCAACCTGTCCCTGGCTTACTGTGAGGATTGCGGACATCAGGAACTGGAGATGGATGTCTGCCCGAAGTGTGGCAGCCGGAACCTGACCAAGATTGAGCGGATGAACGGATATCTGTCTTATTCCCGCGTTCACGGCGATACCCGGCTGAATGATGCAAAAATGGCGGAAATCGGAGAAAGGAAGAGCATGTAAGAATGAGGTACCACAATATAACGAAGGACGATATGCTGAACGGGGACGGGCTTCGGGTAGTCCTCTGGGTGGCCGGGTGTTCCCACTGCTGCAGGGAATGCCACAATCCGGTTACTTGGGATCCGGACGGCGGCCTTTTGTTTGATAAACCGGCCAAAAAAGAAATTTTCGATCAGTTGGATAAGCCGTATATAGCGGGCATCACTTTTTCCGGCGGGGATCCGCTGCATTCGGCCAACCGCCCGGCCGTCCGGGAACTGATGAAAGAAATAAAGGAAAAATATCCGGATAAGACAATTTGGCTCTATACCGGGGATATATGGGAAAACCTGTATCGCGATGCGCTCATGGGGTTCGTGGATGTGCTGGTGGACGGGGAATTCCAAGCGGAACGGAAGGACTCAAAACTTCTCTGGAAGGGGAGCAGCAATCAGAGGGTGATTGACGTGCAGGCTTCCCTGAAGGGGGAGAATCCAAAGCTTCCGGTGCTGCACTGCGGAGATTACGGACGCTGACGCAGCAGAATGTAAAGATTATTTATGAATAAAAAACTTCTTCCATGGCATACTAAGGGCAACAGTGTTTAACGGAAGGAGTTTTTTTATGGCAACGGATACGAAAGGCACAAGAAGCGGAGGGGAGGAAATCCGCCGGGGGAATATGACTTCCTCTCTGGAGGAAAACATGAATTATCTGAACAGTCAGCTTGGCGCAGGCATAAGCTTTGACGTGGTATACAGAGTCATACAGGTAGGGGGCAGAAATGCCTGCATGTATTTCATTGACGGCTTCTGCAAGGATGAGATGATGCAGAAAATGCTCCAGTACTTTATCGGGCTGAAGCCGGAGGATTTGCCTGACAATGCCCATGAAATGTCCAAAAAGAATATTCCCCATGTGGAAGTGGATATTCAGTCGGAGTGGGAGAAGATTATCTATTTTATAATGTCCGGCGTATTTGCCCTCTTTATTGACGGGTATGATAAATGTCTTCTCATTGATTCCAGGACGTATCCGTCCAGAAGCGTGTCGGAACCGGAAAAGGACAAGGCTTTGCGGGGCTCCAAGGACGGGTTTGTGGAAACCATTGTCTTTAATACGGCATTGATCCGGCGCAGAATCCGGAGCACGGATCTGAGGATGGAAATGTTTCAGGCCGGGGAAAGCTCCAAGACCGACATTGTGCTTTGCTATATGGATTCCCGTGTGGACCATGGCTTTCTGGACAGCCTGAAAGCAAAGATACAGCATATCGAAGTGGATGCGCTGACCATGAATCAGGAAAGCCTGGCAGAGTGTCTTTTTGACCGGAAGTGGTTTAATCCGTTCCCTAAATTCAAGTTCACGGAACGCCCGGACACGGCGGCCGCGCAGGTGTTGGAAGGGGATATTGTAATTTTGGTGGATAATTCTCCGTCAGCCATGATTACGCCCACCTCTATTTTCGATATTGTGGAAGAAGCGGACGATTATTATTTTCCGCCTATTACAGGCACATACTTAAGACTGTCCCGTTTCCTCATAGCCATACTGACTTATTTTGTCACGCCCGTGTTCCTGCTGCTGATGCAGAATCCCCAATGGATTCCGGACCGTTTTCAGTTTATTGCCGTTAAGGGAGCTACGAACATTCCGCTGATATGGCAGTTCCTGCTGCTGGAACTGGCCATTGACGGCCTGCGGCTGGCCGCGGTAAATACGCCGAATATGCTGAGTACGCCGTTAAGTGTCATGGCGGCATTGGTTCTTGGGGAATTTTCCGTCAACAGCGGCTGGTTCAACTCGGAGGTAATGCTGTATATGGCATTTGTGGCAATTGCAAGCTATACCCAGCAGAATTATGAATTGAGTTATGCCATTAAGTTTATGCGGATGATTAATTTGATTCTGACGGAATTTTTCGGACTGTACGGATTTATTGCGGCGGTTTTGCTGCTGGGGGCGGCTATTGTCTCCAATCGGACGGTGTCGGGCAGGAGCTATGTATATCCGCTGGTTCCGCTGAATTTGAAACAGCTGTGGAAGAGGCTGATCCGTTATCGGCTGCCGCATTCTGAGAAGCAATAGGCGGAGGAGCACGGAAATCAATTTTGGGTTTTCTGCCTGCGCAGCTGCCAGACCCGGGAGCCTACGGACAGCCAATGCCACGCGGCAAGACAGCCGGCCTGCCCATAGAACCATTGATTTTTCAGACACGCTTCCGCTCTGCGGCAAACGCAGCGGTACTAAGAAACTAAAATACAGTTTCTGGCGCTAACGGACAGCGGCTAAGTA
>CAJTVK010000124.1 GCA_910579645.1 uncultured Lachnospiraceae bacterium
GGACGCGGAAATGATTGAGGTTGAATGACGGGGCTTGTCCCCTTTATTTTCAGACAAATAGTTAGCGAAAACTAATATAAAGAAGGAGAGGAAAACTATGAGTATACGAATTGCCCTTGCGGGCAACCCGAACTGCGGGAAAACGACGTTATTCAATGCCCTGACAGGCTCTAACCAGTTTGTCGGAAACTGGCCGGGTGTTACGGTAGAAAAGAAGGAAGGAAAGTTAAAGAAGCACGACGGTGTGACGATCACCGACCTGCCGGGTATTTATTCCCTTTCTCCCTATACGCTGGAGGAAGTGGTGGCGAGGAATTATCTGATCAGCGAGCGCCCTGACACGATTCTGAACCTGATTGACGGTACGAATTTAGAGAGAAACTTATATTTGACAACACAGCTTACCGAGCTTGGCATCCCTGTTGTCGTTGCTGTCAATATGATGGATGTGGTAGAGAAAAATGGCGACCAGATTAACACGGCGGAGCTGTCAAGGCAGTTAGGCTGTAAGGTCGTTGAGATTTCCGCCCTGAAAGGAAACGGGATTATGGAGGCTGCGGAAGCAGCGATCGACTCGGCGAAGAATGGAAAGACCGTTCCCATGCATACTTTTGCAGGAACCGTAGAACATGCCCTTGCCCATATTGAGGAGGCGGCGGTACACGGACTGCCGGAGGAACAGCAGCGTTTTTATGCCATCAAGCTGTTTGAGCGGGATGATAAAGTTTTGGAGCAGCTGAACCTGAGTGAGTCTGTCCTTTCCCATATCGAAACGGACATTAAGGCTGCCGAGGAGGAGATGGATGATGACGCGGAATCCATCATCACCAATGAGCGGTATATTTATATCGGAAGCATTATTAAGGGATGTCTGAAAAAGAAGTCGGTGGGAAAGATGACAAATTCGGACAAAATTGACAGGATTGTGACAAACCGTTTTCTTGGGCTTCCGATTTTTGCGGCGATTATGTTTCTCGTGTATTACATCTCTATGGTGACGGTGGGAGCAAACGCTACGGACTGGGCAAATGACGGATTGTTCGGCGACGGCTGGCATCTGCTTGGCATCGGATCCTCCGCTTATGGAGAGGCTTCTGAGGAATATGGCGATGCAGCGCTGATCGTGGATGGCTACGATGCTTATGTGGAAGAAAACGAAGCGGCTCCGACAGGCGACTTCCCTTATGAGGTGGCGGACGATGAAACATTGGAGGTGACGGTGGAAACGGCATCCCTCGCAGATTATGAGGGTGCGCTTGCGGTGATGGAGCAGTACGGTGACGAGCCTGATCCGGCGGCTTACGGCGTATGGGTTCCGGGCATTCCGGTTCTTGTAGGAAATGCGTTGGAAGCGGCAGGCGCGGCAGACTGGCTTGCAGGGCTGATCAATGACGGTATTGTTGCCGGCGTGGGCGCGGTGCTTGGTTTTGTGCCGCAGATGCTTGTTTTGTTCCTGCTTCTCGCTTTCCTGGAGGCGTGCGGCTATATGGCGCGTATCGCATTTGTACTGGATCGTATCTTCCGCAAGTTCGGATTGTCTGGCAAGTCCTTTATTCCGATGCTCATTGGTACCGGATGCGGCATTCCGGGCATTATGGCGTCGAGGACAATTGAAAACGAGCGTGACCGCAGAATGACAATTATGACAACTACCTTTATCCCCTGTGGTGCGAAGGTTCCCTTTATCGCCATGGTGGCGGGCGCAATCTTCGGCGGCTCTGCATGGGTGGCAACGAGCGCGTACTTTGTAGGCATGGCGGCAATCATTATTTCCGGTATCATGTTAAAGAAAACGAAAATGTTTTCCGGCGACCCGGCTCCTTTCGTTATGGAGCTTCCGGCTTATCATATGCCCACGGTGGGCAATGTGCTGCGTTCCATGTGGGAGCGCGGGTGGTCCTTCATCAAGAAGGCGGGCACGATTATCCTGCTTTCCACTATCGTGATATGGTTTACGACTTATTTTGGATTTACTGCGGAAGGATTCCGGATGCTTGGCGAGGAGGAGATGGACCAGTCGCTCCTTGCGGCGGTCGGCAATGCGATCGCATGGATCTTCATACCGCTTGGATGGGGCAACTGGCAGGCGGCAGTGGCGTCCATCACGGGTCTTGTGGCGAAGGAAAATATCGTTGGTACAATGGGTATCCTTTATCCCGGCGGATGGTCTGAGATTGGCGCAAACTTCAGTCAGCTTGCGGGATACTCCTTCCTGGTGTTCAACCTTCTGTGTGCGCCCTGCTTTGCGGCGATTGGCGCCATCAAGCGGGAGATGAACAATGCGAAATGGACGTGGTTTGCGATTCTGTACCAGTGTGGATTGGCTTATGCGGTGGCGCTGATGGTTTACCAGATTGGTTCGGCATTTACAGGAAACCTGAATGTCATTGGTCTGCTTGCGGCCATCGTAATTCTTGGCAGCATGATCTATATGCTGTTCAGACCGTATAAAGAGGCGACAAAACTGACTACAAATATGAAACTGAAAATGGCGAAGTAACGGCGCGCAAAGCGTTTTTAATGGCGTCCCGCTATAATACGGGGCGTCAGGTTTCGTCTTTAGATTTGTAACAGGGAAACAGGAGGAATTTCAATGCTGACATGGCTTATGGAAAATATGGCGACAATCATCATCAGTGCGGTTTTAGTTCTTGTGGTGGCGGCAATTATTGTCAGTATGGTACGCAGTAAGAGGAAAGGAAAATCATCCTGTGGCTGCGGGTGCGCGGGCTGCGCCATGAATGGCGCCTGCCATCCGGCAAAGCCGGAAACTATGGGAAAATAAGAACTTAAAGATAGAGGAAGGTTATAAATTATGAAGAAACACCGATTTTGGGCATGGGCGATGATTGCCTGCCTTTTTATGACGTTATATACCGGTTATAAACACCAGTAATAGCACGAGAAGAGCTTCGGGCAAAGGATTTCTGCATGAAGACAGCGGCGGCGGATGTGGGCATTGCGGTCAGCGACGGGGCGGAAATCGCAAGGGAGATTGCAGACATTATAATCGGTTCGGATGACCTGTACGGGCTTGTGACGTTAAAAAGCTGGGCAATGCGCTGGTCGGGAGGATACACAGGAATTACAGGGTGATTGTCGGTTTTAATGCGGTTCTGATCTTGCTTGGCGTGGGCGGCGTGTTACAGCCCGCATCTTCGGCGTTACTGCATAATACTTCAACCCTGGCAATCAGCCTGAAAAGTATGCGGGATTTATTGTAACAGTTAGCCACGTCCTAAAATGGACGGGATGCATTTTTTCATTGCTTCATAGCTTTCCGGGGTGATGTCATGCTCTATTTTGCAGGCATCGCCCGCCGCGATCACGGGGGCAGCGCCGAGATGGACAGCCAGTCCGTCAGCAGGGTGTGGCGTTCATAGACGCTTTTTGCGGTTTTTCACGGCGACGCTCACGCTCGGCTTTGTGTCAGATATAACTCATGGTATCACTGTACTCCTTTCCGGAACGGAATCCCGCCCGTGAGCTATAGTAAACGACATAACAAATTTCTGCTTCCGCCTCTTGCAGAATCCATATACGGTAGCTTCTGCAAGGCCGAAAACGAAATTTCTAATGTCGTTAATTATCATCCTAACACTTTAGGGAAGGCGGAGCAAGGTCTGACGGTAAAAAGGAAGTTATCAAATTCTATTATATTTTATCAGCGGCCACTGACAGGTGTGCCGCATTTTTGAAAAGTAGGGGTTAGATTTTGCTAACCTAAAAGGAAAGAGAGGGATTGTTTATGGTTAAGATAACAGTAGGTATTGACGGTATGGCGTGCGGTATGTGTGAGGCGCATATCAATGAGGCGGTGCGGAATGCTTTTCCGGTAAAAAAAGTGACCAGCTCGCACACGAAAAAAGAAACCGTCATTCTGACAGATCGGGAGATACCTGAACCGGAGCTTCGGAAGGTCATAGCGGAGGTGGGATATGATGTGACGGGCGTAAGCTGGGCGCCATATGAGA
The DNA here is from genome assembly GCA_910579645.1 of uncultured Lachnospiraceae bacterium. GTDB lineage: Bacteria > Bacillota > Clostridia > Lachnospirales > Lachnospiraceae > Kineothrix. The sequence continues at coordinate 3,975 of CAJTVK010000124.1, forward strand.
AAAAGGGGTTGTTTTTGAGACGTCAGGCATAAACGGGAAGTTTGCGCAGTTACTGACTGGCTGGTTCACAAGACGGAGGGAATATGAAAGACAATAAAGATTTTTTGGGACAGGTGGGCGAAGCGGTATGATTTTATGATGTCAAAGGATGGCAGGACCTATGCGCAGATTGTGGCCTGTATGAAAAGAAAAACAAAATCACACAGTTCCCGCATCCATTTCTCGGTGCAGGATGCGACATGCCTTCCGTATGCGGAGGAAACGTTTGACGCGGCGAGTAGTATATCCGGCAGGATGAGAATCCGGTTCATGGAGCTTTCCGGGTTTAAAGTGTATCATAAATGGACGCCGCAGGAATATTTGGATTTTCTTAAGGAAAACGGCGTCGTCAGATGCCTGTAAGATGGAGCATGCGGTCAGCAATGAAAGCTATCAGGCGCTGAAGGCGCTTGTGGCGGAAGGAAGCGGAGGAACATAAGAATGAAAATGTTACAGAGTCCACGCTGCCCGGAAAGGCAGTCTGTAAAAATCCAAAGAGGAAATTGCAAAAATCGGCAGAAAAATCGGAGAAGCGTTTGCCGCCGAAAAAGCAGGGATTGTAACCTTGCCGCCTTCGTGCTGAATATGCCAGAGCGTCCCGATGTAGAACGGCTGACAGCGTATTATGCCGGCTCCATGATGACTCCTGCCATGAAGTGGTTCTGCCGTAAGAGCGGAAAATCCAAGTTCACCCAAAAAGGATATTTCCTCAATGAAAGCCACCGAACGGTTAAGGGCTGCGGACAGGCCCCCTATTCGTGGAACATGGAGTTTCTTCCCTATCCGTACAGCAGCGGCTATGAAGCACGCTTTTCCACCTGCGGCTATTTGGTATTTTGGTATTCGGAATGCTGTTTACCAGTCCCCTGACCTTTATCAGCGATTATCCTCCCGAAATCCAGGAAGAATATTACCGCATTGCTTGTAGTACTATTTCTGTTCGCATGGATGGCGCATAAAGCCGGAGCGGAAACGTTCGTCCAGGGGCTGCTTGCCGCTTACGGATATATGGTCGTTCTTGCTGTTTTTGACACCTGTTTCCTGGACTGGATTCTTTTTGCGAATATCAAGAGAATCCGCCTTCCCGGGACAGAACATATGGAGAAGGAATACCACCAGAAATGGTTCCATGTAAAAGTAATGCTGCCGCTGCTCCCGGTGTTTGCTGTGGGCGGTGTGGCAATTGCTTTTTTGATGACATGGATTTGGTAAACGAATTTATAGTGTATACTGTACATCCCGCAGCTTTAGCGGGTATTGGTTTGCTTTTGCAATAAATCACAGCTTACATAAAGAAGAGGTATGAAAAAATAGCGGAAAGATTTGCCGATTACGGTATCACTGGATTGGCGGTGTCTTTGTTTGGAGCAGAAGGGATTCCGGATTCTCCAAATCAATGCCCCTTGAAATGTTTGAACCGGCGGTATTGGAGCATAAAGAGCCTTTCCGTGGCGCAAGGGTCATCGGGTGGATACTGCTCATAATTGCTGTATTGACGCTTCCGGCAGCGTTTCTGTACGGTGCGTGGGACGGTATCCGGCACGATTTTACCTTTTGGCAGTTTGCGGCCAGGTTCTGGACTATGCTATACCTGCTGAAAGCTTTTGATATGATTTGCTTTGACTGGTTTTTGCTTACGAAGTCCCATTTCTATCAGCATTTTTATCCCGAAACGGAGGGGTGTCAAGGGTATCGTAAATTTGGATTCAACCTTAAGGAGCAGATCATTCGTCTTATTGTGTACCCATTTGTCGCATTTACAATAGCATGGGTATGCACATTGCTTTGAGGAAGAGATTATGAAAGAGAACAGAAGTTATCTTCCAAGGGGAAAGCCACATCCCTTTGTATGGCGTAGGGCCGGTTTATGTGGCTGTGATTATCACGGTGACCATGGCGGGAATTTTATTGAGTCAATTTAAGATAATTGCGTATCTAAGCTTTCCTATAATAAGGATGGTTTTGCTGATGATAGGATTTTTACTGGTTGCAGTGGGAGCGGCATTGTGGTTTTTGGCTGTTTTCAGGGCAAAGATAGACGACGGAATCACAAACAACCATTTGGTGACGGACGGCGTGTATGCACTGGTGAGAAATCCGATTTATTCGGCATTTTTGTCTGTCTGCACAGGCACGCTGACTGCTTTCGGGCTGATTCCGTGGATTGCGCTGCACTTGTTTTATATTATGATATTATACGCGTTTTCATGGTTGAGCGCGGGCAGTTATGCAGAGGCGGCGCTGCCGCTTGGCGAAGCCCTGTTTGCCCATTTTTCAACGGGCAGAGAGAAAGGAATGGATATTAACATGAAAAATACGGATACGAAACAGCATCTGGGAGATGTTCAGGAAACAGCGCTGATACCGTTAGCAATCAGGGCAAATGAAACGGAAAGGAAGACGGCGCGAATACACGATGACAAAGCGGTTGAAATTATCAGGGAACTTGATGTTGACACTGAAAAGCTGGATCAGTTCTTTTCCCATGAGGGTGTTATCGCCAGGACGATTTTGTTTGATGAAACGGTGAAAAAGCTGCTCCGGAAATATCCCGATGCGGTCTGCATCAATATCGGGTGCGGACTCGATGACAGTTTTTCGCGGGTGGACAATGGAAAAATCCGTTGGTTTAACGTTGATTTGGCGGATTCGATTGAAATAAGGAAAAAGTTTTTCCATGAAACAGAGCGGGAGCATATGCTGGCGGCGGATATTCTTAAACCGAATTGGGCTGACGGTATCCTCAAAAGTGATATGGCCATTGTGATTGCCGAGGGCTTGCTGATGTATTTTTCAAGAGAGCAGGTAAAAACTTTGCTGAACAGTCTTACGGGCTCGTTTGACAGGGGATTTCTTCTTGCGGAGCTGATGCACCCCAAAATGATGAATGAGAAGAGGCATGACACGGTAAAAAACACTAACGCGAAATTCGGATGGGGAACCGTGACGGGCAGGGCTCTGCTCCCTCTTGATGCAAAGCTCACGCTGATAAACGAACGCAGCTTTTGGGAGGAAATGAAAAAATATTCGCTGATTGGGAAAATCGGAAGCGTCATTGCAGGAAAGCTGAATAACAGGCTGGCGGTTTACAGGTGGCAGTAGGCATTGGCAGGAATGGCTTTCAAAAATAGTGATTGATTGAAGGGATAAAGAAAATGATTTATGTAGTGCAGCTTTTTCTGTTCTGCGGATTATTTACGGCTCGTGTAGCTGTTGGCACAGGCGGCAGGGCAATAAACGAGATATATTTTTATCCCAAGCCCGTACAGGAGCGGGCGGTGGAGCTTGGTCTGACAACATACGAAATCGGCTCTTTGCTGTATGCTGTGATTGCAGCAATTACAGCGGGACTTACCGTGCTGATATTTTAACAAATGCGGGGGTAAACCATTATGATGATCAATAAAAGGCTGATCGGGACGGTCAGTGAAAGCAAAAAATACATAGTGGGGAACGTGGCGGTGCAGTGGTGTTCTCTGGCGGCGAATATGGCCATGATGACGTCGGTGACAGGGCTGCTTGCTTCCCTTTACACAAAAGAGGCGGGGAAAGACAATATTTTAATCACGGTGGCCGTTGCAGCCGTCGCGGTCATCATCCGCTTTGTCTGTACGGTGGTTTCCAGCCATATGGCGTATCTTTCGTCAAAAACGGTCAAGAAAACGCTGCGGGATAAAATTTATCGGAAACTTCTGCGCCTCGGCCCTTCTTACAATGAGCAGGTAAAAACCTCGGAGATCGTGCAGGTGGCGGTGGAGGGAGTGGAGCAGCTGGAGACTTACTTCGGGGCATATCTTCCGCAGTTTTTTTATGCCATGCTGGCGCCCCTTACTCTGTTTGCATATCTGTGCTTTGTCAGTGTGCCGTCCGCCTTTGTCCTGTTGATCTGTGTGCCGCTGATCCCGGTATCCATTGCGGCGGTGCAGACCTGGGCGAAAAAGCTGCTGTCGAAATACTGGGTTCAGTATACGGCGCTGGGGGATACCTTTCTGGAAAACCTACAGGGGCTTACTACGCTGAAAATCTACCGGGCGGACGGCTTTAAGCATGAGGAGATGAACCGGGAAGCGGAGAAATTCCGCAGGATCACCATGAAGGTGCTGACCATGCAGCTCAATTCCATTACGATCATGGATATGATTGCCTACGGCGGCGCAGCGCTGGGGGTGATTATGGCGGCAACGCAGTTTCGGGCGGGGAAGGTTTCCCTTTCGGGATGCCTTCTGATCATTCTTCTGTCAGCAGACTTTTTTATCCCCATGCGGCAGCTTGGCAGCTTTTTCCATGTGGCAATGAACGGCATGGCGGCCAGCGATAAGATCTTCCGGCTGCTGGATCTGCCGGAGAGGGAGGAACGGACAGAGACAGTTCCGGAGGACTGTTCCATTGTCTGCTCCGGCCTGTGTTTTTCTTACAGAGAAAGTGGTCCGTCTGATGCAGACATGACTCCGCAGAATATGAGCAGAGGTTCATCCGGCACGAATCTGCGGAGAGCGGATAAAAGTTCGTCAGACGGGACTATGCTGGGTGCGGATGAAGGGGCATCTGTATCCAAAGAGCGGGAAGTTCTGCACGATGTTCGGATGGAATTTCCGAAGGGTGGATTTATCTCGATTGTGGGTGAAAGCGGCTGTGGAAAATCTACGATGGCGGCAATCTTAACGGGAAGAAATCAGGGCTATGGCGGTTCGGTGAAAATCGGCGGTGTGGAGCTTTCGGATATCAGGGAAGAAGACCTGATGAAAAATATCACTTATGTCAGTCACCAGAGTTATCTGTTCAAGGGTACTGTCCGGGAAAACCTGCTGATGGGGAAGCCTGACGCACCGGACCACGATTTGTGGGCGGTTCTGGAACGGGTAAATCTGGCGGATTTTCTGCGGGATGAACAGGGGCTTGACACAGTCCTTTCAGAAAAGGCGTCAAATCTCTCCGGCGGACAGTGTCAGAGGCTTGCTTTGGCGAGGGCGTTGCTCCATGACAGTCCGGTGTATATTTTCGACGAAGCCACATCTAATATTGATGTGGAGAGCGAGAACGACATTATGAGGGAGATTTATTCGCTGGCGGGAAAAAAGACGGTCATCCTGATTTCCCACCGCCTTGCCAATGTGACCGCATCGGATAACATTTATGTGATGGAAAAAGGGAAAGTTGCGGAAAACGGCAGCCATGAGGAGCTGCTTGCAAGGAACGGTGTCTATGCGGGACTTTGGAATGTGCAGCAGAGTCTTGAAAATTACGGAAACCAACAGGAGTATCCGGATAACCGTGGGAAATATCAGAGTATGGGGGAGGAGGGTACAATGGCATGAAAAGACGGAGCGGATTTACAGTTATGATGAGGCTGATAGGACTTGTGAAACCCCTTGCGGGATTTATGATTTTGGCAGTGGCTATGGGATTGGCAGGTCACCTGTGTGCATCGTTCATCACGGTTTTCGGAGGATATGCGGCATTGGAACTGCTCGGTTTTGATACGCCTTTTCATCTGGAATTTATTTTTGCCGGTGTGATCGTATTTGCCGTACTCAGGGCGATGCTGCGCTATGGGGAACAGTCCTGCAACCATTTTATTGCCTTTAAGCTGCTGGCACTGATCCGGGATAAGGTATTCCTCGCATTGCGGAAACTTTGTCCGGCGAAACTGGAGGGCAGGGACAAGGGAGATCTGATTGCGGTCATCACCTCGGATATTGAACTTCTGGAAGTTTTCTACGCGCACACGATTTCACCGGCGATGATTGCGGGTTTGTATACGGTGATTCTGTGCCTGTTTATCGGCTCTTTCCATCCGGCATTGGGGATTCTGGCGCTGTCTGCATACCTGACGGTGGGGCTTGTGATTCCGTTTGTCACTTCAAGGGTCAGCGGGGAAACCGGTATGCAGTTCCGCAGGAATTCCGGAAACTTAAGCGGTTTCGTCCTTGACAGTCTGCGGGGACTTTCCGAAACGCTCCAGTACGGGCAGGGGGAGAAACGCCTTGTCCGGATGAACGGGCAGACGGAAATGCTCTCGGCAACAGAGAAACGGATGAAACGCACGGCAGGGCGGAATCTGGCGGCAGCCAATACGGTAATCCTTTTCTTTGACCTGTGTATGCTGTTCTCATCTGCAGCGCTGTATCAGGGCGGCTTTGTGGATTTTACGGGTGTGCTGGTTCCGACGGTTGCCCTGTTTTCTTCCTTCGGGCCTGCCGTGGCGCTGGCAAATTTGGGAAGCACGCTGCAGAATACCTTTGCGGCGGGAAACAGGGTATTGGACATTTTGGACGAAACGCCTGTCATAAATGAAGTGGCAGGACAGGAAAAGACGGAGTTTGACGGCGCTGCCGCGGAGAATGTCAGCTTTTTCTATGGGAAGCCGGCAGAGAAAGAATGGACGGACAGAAGGCTGACGGATAAAAAGCTGGCTGATAAAAAGCGGAGGAGCAGCATGGCTTCAACGGAAAGAGTTTCCGAAAGGGAAGAGGTGCTGGACGGCGTATCGCTGGAGATTCCGAAGGGAAAGATCATCGGACTGGTGGGGAAAAGCGGCAGCGGAAAGTCCACGCTGCTGAAACTGTTCATGCGGTTCTGGGACGTACAGGGCGGAAGTATAAGGATTTCCGGCAAAGATGTGGCTAAAATCAATACCTTCGACTTACGGGATATGGAAAGCCTTATGACACAGGAAACCCATCTGTTCCATGACAGCATCAAAAACAACTTGCGGATCGCAAAACCGGACGCTGCGGACGGGGAGATAGAAGCAGCCTGCAGGAAAGCCTCCGTCCATGAGTTCATTATGAGCCTGCCGAGAGGGTATGACACCCCGGTGGGGGAGCTTGGAGATACCCTTTCCGGAGGAGAACGACAGCGGCTGGGGCTTGCAAGGGTGTTTTTACATGACGCGCCCTTCCTGCTCCTTGACGAACCTACCAGCAGCCTTGACAGCCTGAATGAAGCGGTCATCTTAAAATCCCTGCATGAAGAGCGGGAGGGAAAGACGGTCCTGCTCGTATCCCACAGGCAGTCCACCATGCGGATCGCTGATACGGTATACTCCGTAGAAAGCCTGTGATTGCGCTTTACTGCAGAAATAAGCATGGAAAACGTCAGGGCCTCTGTCCGAACTGCGCGGCACTGGATTCATACGCGAGGGAGCGGAGCGACAAATGCCCGTTCATGGAAACAAAGACTTTCTGTTCTAACTGTAAGGTGCATTGCTACAAGCCCGAAATGAGGGAGAAAATCCGTGCGGCCATGCGTTTTTCGGGACCGAGAATGATGTTCCACCATTCGGTGATGGCAGTGCGTCATGTGCTGGAAACCAAAAAAGAAAAAAAGAGATTGGAGGGAAACCCTTGAAACTGAAAAGACTGATATTTTTAATTCTTGGCTGTATCTGTTTGGGCATAGGTTGTATTGGCATCGTACTTCCGGTGCTGCCCACCGTGCCGTTTTTCCTTGCGACGGTGTTCTTTTTTGCCAACTCGTCAAAGAAACTGCATGACTGGTTTGTGGGGACAGGGATGTATAAAAAACATCTGGAATCCTTTGTGCAGAAAAAAGGGATGACAGTACAGACCAAAACAGCTGTTATTGCAAGCGTGACGGCGCTTATGGGATTTGGTTTTGCCATGATGCTATGGAAGGAAATTTATATACCGTGCGTGATTCTTGCTGTTGTGTGGCTCTGCCATGTCATATACTTTGTTTTTGGCGTAAAGACTATCCGGACAGGGCATTTTTCCACGGAACCGGAGGGCAGGGGATAGATTGAAAAAGACATAGATATTGGGAAAAAGAATGGCAGGGAAATAGAAAGGAGGACAAAATGATTAAAGAAGTAAATCAGGCTTGCGAAAAGTTGAATGGTAAATTGGGGATTTCCGTAGAGCTTCCCAACCCGAAAAAGAAAGCGTTAAAAACGGCTGCGGCTTGTAACTTAGTTGTTGGCGCTGGTCTGGTGGCGGCAGGAATCCTTTTCCCGTCAAAATCTTGTGCGTTATTGGGCGGCATCAGCGTTATCAGCAGCGTTGTACTGCGAAAAGAAAGCAAGAATAAGAACCATGAATCATGACAGGAACGAGCAATTCAAATGGTTATTATGCCCTGTTTGCGGGAGCAAGACACGTATTAAAATGCGGTTAGATACAGAGCTTCGGAACTTC
>CAJTVK010000125.1 GCA_910579645.1 uncultured Lachnospiraceae bacterium
GGACAGGCACTCCCGCTGCCGCCGTCCCGCAAAAAAATCCCTCCCGTGCGTCCGCCTAATTAACCCGCATCATACAGATGGCATCTCACCACATGCCCGTTCCCCACATCTCTTGCCTCCGGCGCCGTCTCCTTGCACACTGCCATGCAGTCTCTGCAGCGTGTATGGAACTTACACCCCTTCGGCGGATTGGCCGGCGAAGGGATATCTCCCTCCAAAATAGTCCGGTTAATCTTCATATCCGGATCGGGCATAGGGATGGCGCTGAACAATGCCTTTGTATACGGATGCAGCGGATTGCTGAAAATATCCTCCGTATTCCCCGTCTCCACTAAGCCGCCCAGATACATAACCCCGATGGTATCGGAAATATGCTCCACTACCGACAAGTCGTGAGAGATAAAAAGATAAGTCAGATTCAGCTTCTCCTGCAGTTCTTTCAGTAAGTTAATGATCTGCGCCTGAATCGACACATCCAACGCAGACACCGGCTCATCACAGACTATAAATTCCGGCTTCAGCGCAAGTGCCCTGGCAATGCAGATACGCTGTCTCTGCCCGCCGGAAAACTCATGGGGATATCTGTCCTTGTGGTATTCCTGCAGCCCGCAGTTTAACATCACCTGGGTAATGTAATCATTATACTGCTCCTTCGGCACCAGATTGTGCTGTCTCACTGCCTCCCCGATAATTTCCCCCACCGGAAGACGCGGTGACAGGGAGGAATACGGATCCTGGAAAATAATCTGCATCTTGGTCCGCAGCGCGCGCAGCTTTTTCTTATCTGCCTGATTAACATCTTCTCCGTTGAAAAGAACCGTTCCGGAAGTTTTTTCAATCAGGCGCAGAATCGTACGCCCCGTAGTAGACTTCCCGCAGCCGGATTCTCCTACCAGCCCCATGGTAGTCCCGCGTTTTATCTGAAAAGACACATCGTCCACAGCTTTGACTTCACCGGTCACCCCTCCGAAAAAGCCGCCTTTTACGGGGAAATATTTTTTCAGATGAGACACTTCCAGAATATTGTCTTCCTGATGCACTAACTTATCCATTTCTTCACTTCCCATTCCGAGTGCCTCCTTCCTTACAGCGGTAACAGCTTACCACATGAGTGGGCGATACCTTGTATGCCTGGGGATATTCCCCTTCACAGCCGTCCACGCACATCTCGCAGCGGTCTTTGAAATAACAGTAATTGGGCATATCCACCGGATTCGGCACACTGCCGGGAATGCTGTAGAGTCTGTCGATATGCTTGCCCACCACCGGTTTGGAATTCATCAGTCCCATTGTATAAGGATGCCTGGGGTCTTTGAAAATCTCCCTGGCCGTGCCCTTTTCCACTACCCGTCCCGCGTACATTACCACCACATAATCCGCCATTTCCGCCACCACGCCAAGGTCGTGGGTAATCAGCATAATGGAACTGTTAATCTTATCTTTCAGATGGCGGAGCAAATCCAGCACCTGTGCCTGTATCGTCACGTCCAATGCCGTCGTCGGCTCATCCGCAATAATCAGTTTCGGACTGCAGGAAAGAGCCATGGCAATCATGATACGCTGCCGCATGCCGCCGGACAATTCATGGGGATACATCTGATACACCCCTTCTTTATTCGCAATCCCTACCTTGTCCAGCATCTCGATGGTATGGGCTTTTACCTGTTCCTTTGACATATCCGGATTGTGCAGGGCAATGACCTCATCCACCTGCTGGCCGATGCGGAACACCGGATTTAAAGAAGTCATGGGCTCCTGGAAAATCATGGACATATAATTTCCCCGTAGCTTCTGCATCTCTTCCGCCGGCGTATTCACCACATTGTAAACCTTTTCCCCTGTGTTAAAGCGGATTTCCCCTTCCACTGTCTGCCCGGAAGGCCTCTGCACCAGCTGCATCAGGGAAAGGCTGGTCACGGACTTCCCGCAGCCCGACTCCCCTACGATACCCACTGTTTTTCCCTGCGGCACGTCGAAAGACACGCCGCTTACCGACTTCACGGTTCCGATATCGGTGAAGAAATAAGTATGCACATTGTCAAATTCCACACAGTTTTCCGGATTTTTCATCTGCGTGATATATTCGGATTCCGGAATGTTCTTCCGGTTTCTCTTTTTTTCCATTTCCTTCGTAATCTTACGGTTATTCCTGGAAATCTGCCGCGACTCCTTCGCGGATATATAATTTGAATTCTTTTTACCTGCCATCATAACCCCCAATTATCCATAATCATCTGTCAGAAACTGTTCGCAAATAACTTTACGGTTTTACGCAGGATGAGCCGGCAAAGGCAACCCTGCAAATGCATTCCCGCAAACTAACGCTTCATTTTCGGGTCAAATGCATCCCGCAGGCCGTCGCCGATGAAGTTGAAAGCCAACACGGTAAGCAAAATCAGAAAGCCCGCCGGAATCCATACAAACAAATAATTTGTCATGACATAGGAGTCGTTTACCGCATTGATAATACTTCCCCAAGAAGCGGCCGGATACTTAATGCCCAGTCCAAGGTAACTGAGCGTAGCTTCTGCCAAGATAACTTCCCCCAGCCCCATGGTTGCAAACACGATAAGCTGCGGCACCACGTTGGGAACAAGATGTTTGAAAATCCTGCGTCCTACACTGATTCCCAGCGCTTCCGCCGCCACCATGAATTCCTGCTCCCGCAAGGACAGAATCTGCCCCCGTACAATACGGGCAATCCCGACCCAGCCGATAATGCTCATCGTGACGCAAAGCATATAAATACGCACCGTCGGGCTGGCTCTGTAATGATCCATGATGGAACCGAGAATCAGATACAGAGGCATGGACGGAATACAGTAAATAACATCCACCAGACGCATCAGGATATTATCTATCCAACCGCCGAAATATCCCGCTATCCCGCCGATAATAACACCGATAATAACCTCAATGATAACAACCACAAATCCGATCAGCAGGGAAATACGCCCGCCGTACATCAGTCTTGCCAACATATCCATGCCATTGGCGTCCGTCCCTAAAGGATGCGTTTCCGACGGCTGTGCATAAGTGTCGATTACCCTTGTCTCCTGAAAACGGGAAATCAAATACTGCCCGTTTTTCTCTGACAGCAGATAAGTTTCCTCCGTTCCCGCCGCATCTTTATACAGGAAGGACTCCGCCCCCTCCTGAATGGCAAGAGCCACCGCTTCCTTGAAATCCGGAGCTAGGAACACGCCGCCCAGCACACTGTTGATGCTCATGTCTGAAATATAAGCATAATCCGAACCGTCTGCCCCGTAAACCATGGCAGCCGTCTCCCCTTCCATCTCCAACGTATAAACATTTCCGTCCGTCTCAAACGTACCGTCCGCCTGGCTCATTGCCAGCAGCACATTTTTTATGAAATCATACGACAATGCGGTATCGGAGGAATACGGCGTAAAAGACATCTTACAGATAACTGCCGCCTCCGATACGGCATACAGCAGTTCCTTCCCCGTGGCATCATCTACAATATAAGCATTTCCGTCATACTCAAAATAATTCTCCCCCGCATCCACGGCCGCCTTATGTTCCGCGGACTTCATGGCTCTCGGATTTTTCGTCTCCTCCGCCACATAAGTCATATAGGAATCTCCCGCCAAAGGCCGCAATGCCAAATGTCCGCCGCCTCTTGTTTCCACCACCGCCTTATTCTGGTTGATGGCCAATATGGATTTGGAGTATAAATCGCTGGGAATCTCCACGCCCTCCGCCTCATACACTACATAATCGCTGATATAAGTCGCACCGGCATAATCCTTCTTCATTTCCTCCGTAGTATAAAATACCTGACTCTGCCCATAAGGAATAATCATGCCTCCCACAAAGGAAAACAGGAACATGATGACAATAATCACCATTCCGATAATGGCCAGCTTATTCCTGAAAAAACGCTTCAGTACCAACGCACTGGGAGAAAGCACTTTGACACGCTGCATATCGTCCAGCTTCATATTTTCCACTTTTGTATTCTCTTCGTTAGCCATGTCCCTTCTCCCTTCCTAATTTACTCTGACACGCGGGTCCACCACCGCATATAAAATATCCGCAATTAAATTTCCGGCCAATATCAGCACTGCACTGAACAGCATGTAAAACATGACAAAAGGAATATCCCCCAATACGATGCACTGATAAGAAGTATAACCGATTCCCGGAATCTGGAATAAAGTTTCCGTAATCAGCGCGCCGCCGAACAGCCCGGGCAGCGTGCCGCCCAACAATGTGATAATCGGAATCAGAATATTCCGGAAAGCATGATAATTGATGACCTTCTTCTCGGGAAGCCCTTTCGCCCTGGCCGTACGGATATAATCCGAGTTCAGCACCTCCAGCATATTGGTACGCGTATAACGCATCAGCGATCCGATGCCCACAATGGTTAAAGTAGCCACCGGCATAATCATATGCTTCGCCATGTCCAATATCTGCCCCATAGGGCTCAGCTGCTGATGCATCCGCCCTACAATGCCATACAGATCCAGCCAGTTCAGCTTAACGGCAAAAATCCATTTCAATATGGTGGCAAAAAAGAAACTTGGCAAAGATATACCGATGAGCGCAATGACCGTAATGGAATAATCCGTAGCGGAATATTGCTTTCTTGCCGCCGCCACGCCCGCCGGTATGGCTATGATAATTTCCAGAAAGAAAGCGGAAAATGCCAATGCGAAAGAATACCAGATGACACTGGAGAACTTCTGCAGCACCGGCTGGTTATAATTCCAGGAATCACCGAACTGTCCCCTGACAGCCTTGGATGCCCAAGTGAAGTACCCCTGTATCACGCCCGTATCCAACCCGTAAGAAGCATTCAGCTGCGCCAGCCATTCCTCATAACTCTTTGCTCCCGGCTTCTGAGCCAGTTCCATCGCCTTCGTCTCTACAAAAGAAGCAGGCATGCAGCGCATGATGCCGTAGATAATCATAGATACAAAGACTAAAAGAACCATGGAAATCAATAATCTTTTTACCAAAAATTTCTTCATCTTCTACCTCCGTTTTATCTGCACCCCGCAAGTCCGTGCATCCCCGGACCGACCGGATGGAAAAGATTTGCCTAACCTTCCAAAGGCATTTCGCCAGAGGACTTCTTCCGGCAGCTGCCCGGCATGCCGGACAGCCGCTCCCAATCCTTTCGCGAAATGCCTCTGTATGGTACGTCAGCAGGCTGTCCGGGAACCTTTCCCGAACAGCCGCCGACGGTATCCACAGGCCGGAAATCCGTGCGGGCACGGCTATCCGTCCTGTTTCTCACACATAACACTTATTTTAATGCAAGTTTTTCGATTTCTTCACGATACTGCCAGTAAGAAGTTGCATCCTTTACCGTGCTCTCGGGATCGATGCGCTCCCCACTGTATGCCGTAGCCTCCTGTCTCTGGTAAATCGGGATTTCTACCGCATAGTCAACAATATAGTCAAGGGCTTCTTTATAAACAGCCTTGCGGTAAGCCTGATCCGTGCTGGTACGCGCTTCCATAACAAGGTCGTCCAGATCTTTCTGGTAAATTCTGTAATTCTTCGCGCTTCCACCCTCGCTGTGATAAATCTGGAACATATCCGGATCGGGCACCGTAGACCATGCCGCACACCACATATCAATGGTTCCGCCGTTGATGCCGTCCCACAGCTGAGAAGAATCGGAAAGGTCATTGATTGCCAAATCAAAGCCGATGCTCTTCAAAGCCTCTGATGCAGCCGTAATAATACCGAAAGAAGGATGATCCCCGTTTCCGCCTGCCGGAATGGTAATCGTACAGCCCATTCTGCCGCCGGCCGGAGCAGCCGTAATCTTGCCGTCTGCCACGGTAAACCCTGCCGCCTCAAAGTAACCCAAAGCCGCTTCCAATGCTGCCGCATATTTCTCGTCCTCTGTCATGCCGTCCTTATAAATCTCGTTTCCGTCCACGTCAACGGAAAATGCCACATGGTAATCCGCATCCGATTTCTGCGGCGCCGCCCAGTTGGTATTGGAAATAGGATAATTGATTACGGAAGCCGCCTCGCCGTAATAGGAATCAATTACCACGTCACGGTATACTGCGATTACCGTCGCAATTGCCTTACGGAAATTCTTGGACGCATCGCTGGCCGCATCGTCGCCTACCAGCATAAGCTGGGAGTTCATGCCGATATAGCCGTATCCTCTGTAATCCACAAGGTCAACGATTACTTTGTCGCCAGTCAGCTCACCGTTGCTGTTCTCTCCCTGAATCTGTGCCAGTACTTCTTTGGAAATAGAAGGCTGCGAAACATCAATCGTTCCCTGAAGAACGCCGGAAAGCTTATCTGCCTCCGCAGTTGTCTTCCACTGCAGATTCTTGGTAACCGGAGCGCCCTTGAAATAATTCTCGTTTGCTTCCATATATACTACACGGTTCTCATAACTTACAAATTTGTACGGGCCGGCTCCCATCGGCTGGGTCGTCTTAGCCCTTACGGACGAAAGATCCCCTTTGGGGAAGCCAAACTTATTATTCTCATAGTCAAACTGACTGGGATCGCCGTAGTAATGCAGCGGAGATACATAAATAGACAAATCATAAATAGCCGGTGCGCTTACTTCCGTCAATACCACACGTACGGAATTGTCTCCTGTTTTCTGGATACCGCTTATGTTTGCCACGGAATCGCCTGTCTCAACGGTAACTTTATAGCTGTCGTCCAAGAAAGTGAACAGGCCGGAATCCGCCGCTTCCGTATCGGACAGAGTCTGATAGTCATAGTCATATTTTACAATCATCTCGTTCCAATAATCAGCCAGCGTAGGAGCGTCATTGTCTTTCAATGTCCAAGTAGTCCCTGTTGCGGAACCGGTAATGGAGCCGTCTTCGTTCAGGTCTGCGAATCCCCAGTTCACCATACCGTTGGACACTTCATCCAAGCCGTCTTCCACATAGCCTGCCGCTACGCAGTAATCGCAGATGCTCTTGGCAAATGCCTCACCGGCCGCAGGGAAATCCGTCTCAAAGAATTTCTTCTGCTCGTCCTCGGAATAGAAGGTATAATCCGTATTGTCTTCCCCGTTGGAAAGCATCAGATCGTAAAGCACCGTGGAACCGCTTCTGTAATCTTCAAGCCCTTCAATAGGCAGCGCATATACGGAGCTTGCCCCGTCATAGGACGGATCCAAATATACATAATAGGAGAAAATCACATCGTCAATGGTCATCGGCTCGCCGTCCGCAAACTTAATGTCGTCACGGATTGTGTAATCATAAAATACCGTGCCGTCTTCGTTTTCCGTCACTTCGCAGTCCGCGATACCGGTATAGGTATAATCCGTGCCGTTGTACTCCCTTGTCTCTCCTTCAATACCCTTATAGACAATCTCACCTTTACGGTCCGTGCTAAGCAAAGAAACCGTGGTCAGAAGCCATACATCTTCATCCGGAACGGATTCACCAAAGAACGGGCTGAACTTCTCGCTTACATCGTCATGTCCGATGACAATGGGCGTATCCGCATTGCTGGCAGGAGCCTCTTCCGGCGTTTCCGCATCGGCTGTCTCCGTCTCGTTCTCTGCAGGTTCCGTTTCCGCAGGCGTCTCTGTTTCCGTAGGTGCAGTCTCAGCAGGCGGTGTCTCTGTAGGTGTGCCGCCGCAGCCTGCCAAAGAGCCTACGACCATAGTCCCTGCCAACAGAGCAGCAAAAAACCTGCTTTTTGTTTTCAGTTTCATAATATTATCCTCCTTCATTAATATATGCTTAACCGTTTATAGGAAAATCCCCATGCTGCCTTGCTTCTATACTCACAGGGTTCTTCTTATAAAGGGAAAAACCAAATCCGTCCACCTTGGCAGTCTGCCCCAAACCGGTTCCCACCAAGGTTCTTCCTATTCCGCCTTATGTTCCGACTTCTCAATCCGCAGTCCGCCATAAGCCCTATTATAATACTTACCGTACAGAAAAGCTGCTGCCAAAAACAGGATATGGCACAATAAATACAGCAATTCCCTCCCCAGCCTGATGCTGCCAAAATGCACCAGCATATATATCACATCCAACACCGCACTGATGACTGCCAACACGGCAGCACCGATGCAGGAACGGCGCATCCTTGCAACCCCCGTCTCATACTGTGCCTTCTGCATCCGCAAAGGGTCGCCCCAATAACTTACCGCACCGACCAAAAAATATGCCACAGGCAGAAAAATAAACAGATATGGGTACACAATCCAAAAAGTGCGTGAAGAATCCTGGTTTACCATCCCCATGACAATCTGTATCAGAAAAAAGACCGCCGCAAACCCGATATTTACCAGACTGGTTTTCTTCTTCTGTCTCTCATCCAAAGGCAGTATGTAATAATCCCCAATGTAACAAATATCATCCACTACCCTGCCCTTGCCGTTTAACCTAAGGAACCTTGAATAATCATCCTTGAAAATATTTTTCAGCATATAATATACCTTTTAAGGAATCCTGCTTCTTTCTATTATCGCTTTAACTCGTCAAATTCCGTAGATAAAGCAAAAAGTGCCTGCGAACGCCTATGTCCACCGCACTTAATCTATATGGTGAGTACATCTGTTCACCCAGTATGCTATATAATAATGCTCTTAGTATACAATTATACATAAATTGTTATATTTGTCAAGCGACGATACCGAATCCGGAAGGAAACATGCCCCTGCATTATCTACAAAAAAGCAGAAAAAATTTTGTCGCAATTGTACAAAATCCAAATATTGCGCAAGTAAAAGCCGCCCTGCCAAATCTATGCAGGGCGGCTCCTTCCGTCTTTTCCGGTCAGTGCCCGTCTTTCTTTTTCTTTACCGCATACGCTCCCGCGCCTGCTGCCGCAGCCACCGCCGCCAGGCCTATCACTACGCCCGCACCGTTACCCGATGTCTTTTCTTCCACCGTTTCCGCCGGCATCTCACCGGTTTCCTCCGCTTCCGCAGCTTCCTCACCGGTTTCGGCCGCCGGTGCGTCTCCCGCTTTCACCAACACCAAAGCGGAAATAGGATCTACGGTAGCCTTACCGTCCGTAATCGTCGCAAGCACTTCCGTACCGGCCTGCTCCCCGTTCACATAAACATCCCAGGCCGCTTCCGGCAGCGCAATCTCCTCTGCCTGATTATTGGGATTGAAGATGATGAACAATCCGTCCGAAACTTCGCCGTTCACTCCCCCGTTTACGGAAAATGCCGTCACATTCGCCGGCAGTCCTTCCACCGGCGCCACATTCTGCTTCACATCTTCGGCGTTGGTCAGCCGCAGCGCGGCATGCGCCTTACGGAACGCAATCAGCCCCTTATAATATTCGTAAACCTTCCGGTACTCTTCCTCCTCCAGCGTATCCCACTTCAGGCTGTTGACGGAATCCGGAGACGCATAGCTGTTCTCGTCAAACGTACCGCCCGCTTTCAGCTTGGAACGGAGCATTTCCTCCCCGGCCTGCATAAACGGAATCCCTTCGGACGTCAGATAAACTGCCGCCGCCAGATTATTCATCCGGATTCTTTCCTCCCTCGTGGCATTCAATGCCGACCGGGCAATCCGATCCATCATAGTCAGATTGTCATGGCAGGACGCATAGTTTATTGTCTGCGCCGGAGTGGTGCACCAATCGGTCAGCCCCATAAAGCACTGCTCAATCGTCTCTTCCAGCCCTTCCGCACCGGACACATACCCTAAAGAAGTATCAAACACACTGCCCTTCAAGGCATCCCTAATCGTATCGCTGAAATATGCGAATCCCGGCGTTTCCTGCGAATTCACCTGCGTAGCCAGAGTCACCCCGTCCTTAGTCAGCATGGTTTCCATGGTCCAGCCTTCCCCGTAAAAAATCACGTCCGGGTAATCCTTGTGGACTTCTTCCACGATTTCATTAATCGTCTGCGTGTCAATCAGCCCCACCAAATCAAAACGGAACCCGTCAATATGGTATTCGTCTGCCCAATAGGTTACCGAATCCACAATATACTTCCGCACCATAGCCCGCTCCGATGCCGTATCGTTCCCGCATCCCGAGCCGTTGGAATAAGCGCCGTTTTCATCCATCCTCGAAAAATAGCCCGGCACCATCACATTGAAGCAAAATTCACCAGCATTCTGCACATGATTGTAAACCACATCCATAATCACGCTGATGCCGTTATCATGAAGCGATTTCACCATCTGCTTCATCTCCTTCACCCGCACTTCCCCGTGATAAGGATCCGTGGAGTAAGAACCTTCCGGCACATTATAATTCACCGGGTCATACCCCCAGTTAAACTGCGCTTTATCCAACTTTTCTTCATCTACGGAACCGTAATCGTAAACCGGCAGCAAATGCAGATGAGTAACCCCTAAATCCTTAATGTGGTCCAAACCGGTAGCCACGCCGCCCGGCGTAGTCGTCCCCGTCTCCGTCAGCCCCAGGAACTTTCCTACATTCCGAATGCCTGCGCTTTCGTCCGAAGACAGATCCCTGACATGCAGTTCATAAATAACCGCATCGTTATACGTCTTTCCGGCATTGGGATCCCCATCGCCGTCCCATCCTTCCGGATTGGTGGATGCCAGATCAATCACCATCGCCCGCCTGCCGTTCACCCCCGTAGTCCGGGCATACGGGTCGCAGGCCTCGCTCTCTTCCCCGCGTATGCTTACCGAATAAGTATAATAAGTGCCGTTCAGATCCCCTTCCTTTTCCGCCACCCAAGTGCCGTTGACATCCTTTTCCATCTCCAGCCGTTCCTGCAAATCCTCCACGCCTTCCGTACCGCCGGCATAAAGATTCACGGCCACGGCATCCGCCGTAGGCGCCCATGCCCGGAACACCGTCTTCTCCCTGCTCCACGATGCCCCCAAATCATCCCCTCCATAAGTAAACTCCGCCTCAAAATCCTCCGTGGAATAGATATTAGGCATCACCACCTTATACTCATTCCCGTCAAAAGTAATGCTATATTCCTTCGTAAGATCCAAAGGAGCCTCCAACGTCAGCACATACCCAATCTGCTCCCCTTCCGACGTCTCCTCCGTCTTCGTGACAGCCACACTGCCGTCCGCTCCCTGCACACGGAATGCCCCTTCCGCATCCCCTTCCACCGCTCCGGTCATCCAGGCCGTCACCGACTGATTCTCCTCATTATATCTTGCCTTGGAAAGCTTAATCCCGGTTACCGCGTCCTCGCCGTACTCCTTCGTATACCCTTCCACCCCGGACTCCACATAAATATGCACCGTCCCGGAAACCATTTCGGACACATCAATAAACTGATCCGCATCCACATCCTTTGTCCAATCCGCCATACGGACAATGAACCCCAGCGAAGTAATACCGGGCGGCACCACCTTCGTAGCCACCATTTCCCCGTCTTCCTCCTTCAGTTCATAATCGCCGCCTTCTCCTCCGATTTCCCAAATCCACACAGCCCAACCGTCATAGTCGCCGTCCTCCCTGTGATAATGCAGCTTCAGGACCAAATCCTCCGCCGCCATCACCACCGGCATATCCGACAGACAAGCCGACGCCGCCATAAAAAACAACACCCATGCCACAAATAACGCCCGGACACGCCCTTTCCGCTTCCTTCTTGTCACTTCCTGTTCCATTCCTGAAAGTTCCCTCCTTTTCCCTTTCACATCCGCTTCCCTCCGCCGGCTCCGCCCTCTGCCTTCTCCTCAAATGTCCCTGCCGTCAATACATCCCGGAAACCATACAAAGCAAGTGTTTCGAAACAATCATCTGTCAAAACAGAAAATCTCCCTAACACCATACCCATTTATATGCTCTTCCTAACCCACTTTATGTATTATCTATGGATTTTCAGCAGATGCACCATATATTTTTCCACATTATAACATATGCTTCCAAAGAATGGAATACCTTTTCGAAACGTTTCGAAAATAATTTCAACTCCCATCCGCAACCGAAATTCCCCCAATAGCCAGCCCCCTTCCGAACCGTCCGCTGGGCATTCCTGGCATTTCCGGTGCCGGTAACGGGGAGAGGGTTGTCCGGCTTGGCGGTTTGACGTATCCGGTAATTTACCTCTTCTCTCTGTGCGGTTTAACAGGGATAAATCTA
>CAJTVK010000126.1 GCA_910579645.1 uncultured Lachnospiraceae bacterium
GCGCCGGCCACTCCCCAGCGGAAAACGGCAATGAAGAGAAAATCTAGGATAATATTGGCGCAACCGGCCATAACGGACAC
This sequence comes from uncultured Lachnospiraceae bacterium, assembly GCA_910579645.1. Classification (GTDB taxonomy): domain Bacteria; phylum Bacillota; class Clostridia; order Lachnospirales; family Lachnospiraceae; genus Kineothrix. Next base: position 81 of record CAJTVK010000126.1, read on the forward strand.
TTTCAGGCTGAGATCCGGTTTTTCCGCGGCAATAAAAAAGCTGTTGAACACGTTTTGCAGGACAAAGGGCATGGTGGCAAGGAAGAGGATTCTTCCATAAATAATGCACTGGTTCAGAAGTTCTCCGGTGGCTCCTAAAGCTGCCGATATCTGCGGAGTCAGGAGAAAGCCTGCAACGGACAGGAGGAAGCTAAAGCCGGCTGACACATAGACCAGAAGGGAAAAATACTGGTTTGCCAAATCCTTTTTCCCCTGTCCCAGCATCATGGAAACAAGGGCACTTCCGCCGGTGCCTACCATGAAGCCGACGGAACCGAGAGCCATGGCGACGGGCATAATCAGATTGACTGCGGCAAAAGGGGTTTTGCCTACGAAGTTGGACACGAAAAAACCGTCAACGATGCTGTATAGGGAAGTGAACAGCATCATTAATACCGGCGAAAGCACGAAACGGAACAGGCGGCCGTAAGTAAAATGGTCGGATAGCTGGATTCTGGTTTCCTGCGGGTTCCGTTGTTTTTGCCTGCTGTGTTTTTTTTGAATATATTTTTGGTCTAAGCTTTTCCGGCTCATCTGTTTTCTGCCTCCTTCAATTATCGGATAGATAAAGAAAAAAGTTTTTTGTCTTTTAGGAACCGTTAGGAATTGATTTTGCATATGGCGCAGGATGACTCTTTGACAGTCCCTTGCTATAGCAATTGCTCTTGAACGTTCCTGTAAAATAAATCCTTATATTTCTTGGTCAGCCGGAGAAGGGTCTGCGCTTCTTCGGCTGTCATTTCGGAAAATACGCGGTTTTCCGCGTCAAATACCGGGGCAATGTATTGTTCAGTGAACTGCCGTCCCTCCGCTGTCAGGTGCAGGTGCATATCACGCCCTTTTCCCCGGGTTAATGTAAGGATGCCTTTGGATTCCAGGTTCTTGATGGAAGAGTTAATGGTTTGTTTGCTGATGTTGTATTGTTCGCAGATATCCTTCTGCAGACAGCCGTCCCCGAACTCCGCAATGCAGTATAGAATGTGGAAAGCGCTGTCTGAGAGGCCGGCATGCAGCGCAAGCTTGTGGTAGATGCCGTCCATCTCTTTGTATAGGCAGTTAAATTCCTGAAGTTCTCTTCCCGGTTTGAAATGCATGGTCTGATATCCCCCTTTGAGTCCGATTTCGTATTTGCTGCAAATGCATTATAGTCCGATTTCGGAATTGTGTCAAGGGTATTTCGGGAAATAAATATAGGGAAATTGAATTGAATTTTTGTGTGGAAAATATCTTTTACAGGAAACTGTATATATGCTATTATGTAAGGGACTGTTAAGAATGAACTTTGCATATGACGCAGAATAATTCTTTTTATGTAAGGTGTCTCCTGTTCGGGAGATTGGTTAAGGAACTGTTCAAAAAAATCAGTTACATAGCCCGCTATGCGCCTGATTTTTGAGTGGCGCTATCGAAGAAAAATCCTGCGTACTATTGAAAAGTTATTTCTTAACAGTTCCTAATGGATAGGAAAGGAGAAAGCGAATATGAAACAAGTTTTTTGGAAGAATCGGAATAAAGTTCTAATTCCGCAAATTTTGCAGGGGGGGGTAAGGCAGAAAAGGCCCTGGTTTTATAAGAAGATTTTATGGAGAAATGGCTTTATACAGCCGTGTGCCTTGAAACGGAAATCTGTCGGCGGCAGTTTCCTAAATTCTACGGACATGCCGTGGATATGGAAAGAAGGGGCAGGGTGCGGCTTATGAAGAGAACAGATACTTTTTTCGTCATTCATAATTTTAACACAGTGCCGGAAGAAATTCTTGCTTATTGCAAGGACTATATAATTTATGATGCCTCTACAGAGCAGAAGATAACGGAGGAATTGAGAAAGAGGGGATACCGTTATGTGCATGTAGAAAACACGGGTCACAATATAACGACTTATTTCCGTTATTTTGCAGATTATTACGAAGAACTGCCGGAGTATATGTGTCTGTGTAAAGGGAATATGCTTGGGCGGCATTGTTCTAAAGAATATTTCGGACGTGTTTATGACAACAAATACTTTACTTATCTGTATGAGGATAAAAACATTGCGGAAAAATTGAGGCAGCAAGGGATTGGGCAGGAAGGGGATATGATGGAACGGCTTATCAGCGAGTCACATTTTCTGGAAGAAAATACTTCTTGGTATGTGGAATCGCCTAACCATCCGCACCGCTATTTTGACGAATATAACAGTCTGTTATCTTTTGTTTATAAAAAGCCGGTGCTGCCCAAATATAATGTGTTTGCCCCAGGAGCCTGTTATATCGTAAATCGTTCACAGGTGAGGAAACATAGTCCGGAATTTTATAGGAATATGAACAAAATAATGAGTTATGGGATGAACCCGAGTTTTCCGTCGGAAGCGCATCAGGTTGAAAGGATGCTTCCGGTTATTTTCTGTGAAACTTACGAAGAAAATGAATGGATGAATGACGAAGCGGCATTCGGGCAGAAGATAGAGGAAAGAATACCACTGATACAATTTCAGGATTCCATCCGGGGGAAACGGATGAAAAAATTGCGGAGGTTGGAGTATAGGCTGAGGAAAGGAATTGGTTTCTGATGCCGGCTTGCAAAAAAAATGTTATGACATGATGCAAGAATGATGCAAAAATGACGGCATTCTGATGCAGTTTTCCGGTAATATAAGAATGTATCTGTTAATTTCTGCGGCAGCGGGGAGGAATTTCATGAGGGATAGGAAAATCAGGAATGTGTTTTGGGACAGACGGAGAAGGGCAGTCTGGTGGGCATGCATTATTCCGGCGGCGTTTTTTATGATTTTGCATCCGTTGGCAGCTGCTGGAAAAGAGGCTGCGGAGACGGAGGCCGAAGAAACACGGTTTGCGGACAGGACACAGCGTTATCCGCTGTTAAGCGAACTGCCGGGAGACGATTTCGGGGATTACATAGCTTTGTCCGTTCCCGGGGAGGAAGCCTATGTGGTGAAGAAGGGGGATACTCTCTGGGGGATTTCAAGGAGTTTTTACGGAGCAGGGAGGTTCTGGAAGAGGATAGAGGAGGCCAATCCGGATGCAGTAGGAAAGGAGGGGCTGATTTTTCCGGGTGCGGAACTGACGGTTCCGCAGGTCTTCTATGTGGAGAAGCAGGCTGCCAGTCAGGGCGGGTTTTCCGCACCGGCCTGCTCTTACGATACGCCGGCCTATTGGACGTTTGGCTATACGGAATGGGAGGTCTGCCTTGAGTCCGTTCGTGACAGCGAAAGGAAGGATGGCAGGGTATGTACTCATATTACGGAGAACCGGATGTTTCCGGACGGAGTAGGGGAAAAATGGGAAGAGATGCAGGAAAATATCAAGGCCAGTGCGGGAAAGACGGAAGGAGTCCGGTTCTCACGGCCGCAGTTTGAGCGATATCTTCGGGAAGACGGAAGGGAATTGATTTTTTACAGCTTTATCTGTGAAGCAGGGGAAGAAAAAATTCAGTATGCAGTGGCCTATGTGATAGGAAAAAAATACTTGGCGGAATTTATCGGGGACTGTCGGATAGAAGAGCAGGGAGGTCAGGTAACTTCGGCTTATGCCATAGAGGAAATTACCCGTTACATGGCAGCTTCTTTTGCGGAAACGGAAGAAGAGAAAAACTGGGCAAGCCTGAAATACCGTCCCTATCTGGGATATGAGAACTGGGCGTATGAGGATTTGCATAATCCTTTCGCCATGGCGGCCGAGTTATATGCGCAGGGAGAGGATCCGGTATATGAGGGGGAGGATGAGGAAGTCGTTTTTGTTTCGCGGGAATGGGAAGAACTGCTCCGTAACGTCACGGCTTACCATTTTGACATGACGGATGAGGAATGGGAGGAACTTTCGGACAGGCCGCTGTATAAGAGGGATTTGGCATGGATTACGGATGTGGTAATGGCGGAAAGCCCTATTCCGGGAAGGGATGCGATAGAAATTAACGGACTCTCTCCGGCGAATGCAGCCTGCGCCGATTATAATCTGACTACCTTGAAGGACATTGCCGTCCTGCCTAATCTGGAAAGCCTGAAACTGGAAATCGGCACCGTATCCGATTATGAGGTTTTGGCGGAATGTCCGTCACTGAAGGAAATCAGCATTGCTCTAGGGGAACCGCTTAGGGAGACAGGATGGCTGAAAGAACTGCCCCGGCTGGAATATCTGGCTTTGCGGATCAGCATGTTTCCCCATCTGACCGGAATGGGTTACCGGAAGGATGAAGCTACGACTTTTGATCCGGAAAAAAACGGCGGAGGGGAAGAGAAAGATTATACGGATAAGGATTTGGGTGAGGTGCTTGCAGAATGCAGGAAACTGAAATATTTGGAACTGGAATCGGAGGAAATGGAAGATTTTGAATTTATTGGTCAGCTGCCGGATCTGTATGCGTTCCGGCTCTATGGGCGGGACGGGGATAGCGCGGAGGGGGAGGCAAGGCAGTCGCTCTTTGGCGAGGATGCTTTTCCCCAGGTGAAGTGCCTGGCGGTGGATGACAAATGGCTGCGCAATCCGGAGTGATGCGGAAGGTGGGGAAGGCCGGACGGCCTTTCCCTGATTTGCTGAAAGGACAGGGGGCAAGGGAAATGAAATATAAATATCTGCTGTTTGATTTGGACGGGACGCTGACAGACCCTAAAGAGGGAATTACCTCTTCCGTGCAGTATGCATTGCGGTCTTTCGGGATTGAGGAACCGGATTTGAATAAGCTGACTCCTTTTATCGGGCCGCCGCTGAAAGACAGCTTCCGGGAATTTTACGGTTTTGACGAGGGACAGGCAGAGGAGGCTGTGGCTAAATACAGGGAGTGGTTTGCGCCGAAAGGGATTTTTCAGAATGAGATTTATGCGGGAATCCCGCAGATGCTGCTGCGGCTGAAAGAGAAGGGGAAAGTGCTGGCGGTGGCTTCCAGCAAGCCGCAGGTCTTTGTGGAGAAAATATTGGATTACTTTGGGATACATGACTGTTTCACGGTTGTGGTGGGCAGTGAACTGGACGGAACGAGGGGAAGCAAGGAAGAAGTGGTGGAAGAGGCACTCAGACAGCTGAGGGAAACGGCTGAAGGGGTATCGGGCCGGCGGCAGGAAGAAGCGGAAGGGATGCGGAGCCGAGGGCAGGAAGAAGCGGAAGGGATGCGGAGCCGAGGGCAGGAAGCGGCAGGGGAAATGCGGAGCCGAAGGCAGGAAGCGGCGGGAGAAATGCGGGAATGGCCGCAGGACGCGCCGGGAGAAACGGAGAGACGGCGGCAGGAAGAGCCGGGAGAGATGAGGAACGGGGCATGGAAAAAGCAGGGGGAGATGCCGAATCGGTTTCGGGAAGAACTGAAAGAGGGAGTGTGCCGGCAGAAAACGGCAGAGGGAGAGAAGAAGGTAACGGCAGTTCCGGATACGGTGATGGTAGGCGACCGGAAATTTGACATTGAGGGCGGACGCAGGCACGGGTTGGTAACGGTAGGCGTTGCTTTCGGCTATGCGGAGGAAGGGGAATTGGAAGCAGCCGGCGCCGATTTTGTGGCAGGTACGGTAGAAGAATTAGGGAGGCTGCTGGAGGAATGAAGAAAGCGGCGGGAAGGGAAAACGAAAAAAGGGAAGGCAGCGGAAATGCGCTGCATAAAGCAGCGGATATGCTGCTGCCGTTCCTGATTTATTATATCGTGCATGATCTGGCAGCGGTTCTGCTGGCTTTTCTGACGGGGCTGAGTTTGGGATGCTTCGGGGAAGGCTATCGGAAATTTATGGAGACTCATGCGGCATCGGCGGATGGTGTGCGCAACGGGTTGGCGTTATGTATCGGCGCGTTGGCCGTATGGCCGATGACGAAACGGGAATTGCAGCAGGCAGAATGGCAGGAGACGGGGAATGGCCGGCAGCGGAGAGAAATGCCGGCGGTGAAGACAGAGCGGCAGGCAGGCGGGCAGAAAGCCGCAAAGATATTACAGGGGCAAGGAGGAAAGGAAGCAAAGCGGAAGGCTTCGGAATATGCATTGCTGCTCATATGTGCACTATCTATGGCCTTGGGGATGAATCTGCTGCTGACCTTTACGGGGCTGACAGGCGTGTCGGAAAATTATACGGAAATTGCAGGAAGGCAGTACGGAGTGGCATTCGGCTTGGGACTTGTGCTGTACGGGGCAGTATCGCCCGTGGCAGAAGAAATGGTATTCCGTGGATTGATTTACAATCGGATGAAACGGCATCTGCGGACAGGCGCGGCAATTGTGCTGTGCGGAATGCTGTTCGGCATATATCACGGGAATCTTGTGCAGGGGATTTACGGCTGTGTCCTGGGAATTGGGATTACCCTTATGTATGAATGGTATGGCAGTATTTCGGCACCGATTCTGTTTCATGGTGCGGCTAATGCAGGGGTGTTTGCAGTCAGTTACGGCAAGGAAATATTTCAGGGGACGGCATCGCTTGTTTGCGGCATAGGCCTGCTGGGGATTTCTTTTGCCTGCTTCTTTGCGGCAGGTAGTAGGAAGGGCGGAATGAGGCAAAGGGATAGGTGAAAAGGAAAGAAAATTATTTATGCATAAGCAGTGGGAAACGGCAGGGTACAGACCTTGTCGTTTTTAGGTGGAGGTAAGATTTTGATAGATTTATTCCGCGGGACACGGAAAAGCCGGCGGATATGCTTCGGAAAATTTAGGAGAGATGAAAAAATGATGGAAATCTATTATATGGAAGACGATGAAAATATTGCAATGGCTGTAAAGGAATATCTAAGCCGGAAGGGGTATGAAGTTTCTGTGTTCGGGACGCTGGAAAGCGGAAGGAAGGCATTGGAGTACCATATTCCGAGCCTTGCGCTGATTGACTGGAATATGCCGGACGGCGAGGGAAACAGCTTTTGCAGATGGATACGTTCCAGATGGAAAGAGCTGCCAGTCATTTTTCTGACTGTCCGAAATGATACCCGTGATATTATTTCCTGTTTTGAATATGGGACAGATGATTATGTGACAAAACCCTTTGAGCTGGAAGTGCTGCATTCCCGCATCCGCGCATTGCTGCGCAGGGCAGGGAACGTGCAGGGACGGTATCTTTCCTGCGGTTCTATTTCCATTGACAAAAACAAAACGGCAGTATTTTGCGGTGAGGAAGAAATAACTGTCAGCCAAGCAGAATATCAACTTTTGCAGCTTTTAATGGAAAATAAGGGGAAAACCGTCACAAGAGAACGGCTGCTGAATCAAATCTGGGACAATAACGGAAATTATGTCAATGACAATACGCTGACCGTGACAATGAAACGGCTTAGGGAAAAACTCCGTCATCCGTCCTGCTTAAAAACAATACGGAGCTTTGGCTACCGTATGGAGGACGGGATATGAGCAGAAAATCAGATATGAAAATAACAATTCTGTTCGTGCTGTCGGTGGGTCTGATTGCAGCGGCGATAACTGCATACTTTCTTACCGTTTACTATCGCCATGTGTGCTTTCGCATATTGGGAGGATTTTGTGAAAGTATGATTGAAAATAATCCGGATTCCCGACAGGCTGTTTTGGAATTATTGAAAACAAAGGATTTCCGTGTTACGGAGGAAGGTAGCTTATCAAACTACGGTTATTATCCGGCGAATTTAGGGATTACGGATACGGCGGCCCTTTGGATTGCCGTCTTGGGGTTTTTGGCGGGCGGCATACTGTTTCTTTTTGCCTTCTGTTATTGGCATAGGAAATCGGACATCCGCATCCAAGCATTGACGGGATATTTGGAAAGAATAAATACAGGCGTTCAAGGATTGGTTTTTGAATCATCGGAGGATGAATTTTCAAAACTGCAGGATGAAATATATAAAACGGTGACGGAACTTTACCAGACAAGGGAAGAAGCCCTGACAGCAAGAAATAATTATGCTGAAAATCTTTCCAATATTGCCCATCAGCTGAAAACACCGATTACGTCTATTTCCCTGACTGTACAGATGGCGAAAGAACATTTGGGAGATACTTGTGCCGCAGAAATGCCGCAAGGGTGTGCTTCTATGGCGTGTAAAATGCACGCCAATATCAAGGACATAGAACGGCAGATAAGCAGGCTCATGCATTTGGAAGAAGCGCTATTGCTATTGTCCCGCATTGATGCAGGAACGCTTGCATTTGACAGGAAACCGACAGATATTTTTACCATCCTTTCTCTGGCATCGGACAATTTATATGAATTGTTCATGCAGAAGAACGTTCTGATTGATATTCCGGAAATGGGTGAGATAAATATCAATGTGGATGTAAACTGGACAATGGAAGCGGTCATGAATTTGATGAAAAACTGTATGGAAGCAACAGGGATAGGCACTGCTGTCCATTGTTCCTATGAAAAAAATCCTCTTTATGTGCAGATACGGATATGGGATGAGGGGGAGGGATTTGCAAAGGAGGATTTGCCGCATTTGTTTGAGCGGTTCTACCGTGGGAGAAAAGCAAAAAATACCGGAATTGGGATAGGGCTTTCCCTTTCAAAAGCAATCATAGAAATGCAGAATGGAATCCTCCGTGCATTCAATCTTCCGAATGGCGGGGCTTGTTTTGAGGTTCGCTTTTATGCCTCATGAAAACAGTGCGGGTCATACTAGGCACAGTCACCGAGATGTCACTTTCATTTGTTATAATAAGGAACTGTTCCAAAATAACAAACAGGAGGATTTGGCAACATGGAAATACTAAGATGTACCGGTATCAAAAAAGTATTTGGAAAAGGCGATAATCAGGTTACTGCCTTAAACGGAATCAGCCTATCTGTCGAAAAAGGCGATTTTGTCGCAATTGTTGGGGCATCCGGCTCAGGAAAATCAACGCTCCTGCATATTCTGGGCAGCGTGGACAAGCCTACCTGCGGCACTGTAGCAATAGACGGTGTTGACCTTGGCGGACTGAACGCTACGGATGCCGCAATTTTCAGAAGGAGAAAGGTTGGGCTGGTTTATCAGTTTTACAACCTGATTCCCACTCTGACGGCAGAAAAAAACATCCTTATGCCTATGCTGCTTGACAAAAGAAAGCCGGATTTGGATTACTTTAAAATGATTATAAAGACATTGGGAATAGAGGACAAACTGGAAAGCCTGCCAAGCCAGTTATCCGGAGGGCAGCAGCAGCGGGTTGCAATCGCAAGGTCTTTGATTTACCGCCCGGTCATCCTTTTCGCTGATGAGCCCACAGGAAACCTTGACCAAAAAAATTCAAAGGAAATCATTGACCTCTTAAAACTGTCAAACCGAAATTTAAGACAGACGATACTCCTTATTACCCATGATGAAAAAATTGCATTGGAAGCTGACCGGATTGTGACCATTGAAGACGGACAAATTGTCAGCGACCAGAAGCGGAGGTGAGCAGCATGTGGAAGGAATATTCCAAAAGCTATATTAAAAATAACCGTGCCTCCGGCATATCAATTATGGCGGCTGCTCTTGTTGCTACCTTGTTTTTGTCGCTGTTGTGCGGCTTGGCTTACAATTTTTGGGCGTATGATGTTGAACAAATCATATTGGAAGAGGGCGGCTGGCAAGGGCGGCTTGTTTGTGAAACATTAGGTTCAGATGACTTGTCGGAAGATAATTTATTATCTTCGATATGTCAATTTGCGAATGTAGAAAAAGCCGTTGTCAACGGGGAATTATCTAAAAAAGAAGGAACGGTGGCGGACGTTTATTTTAAGAATGCCAGGACTATTTATCATGATATGCCATTAATTGCGGCACAGCTCGGACTAAATGAAGACTCCATCCAATACAATGCATTGCTTCTATCCCGTTATTTTATCCATAATCCGGAGGATGAGGAGCCGCCGATGCTTTTGACGCTGTATGCGGCAATACTGATAATTGTGGCAGTGTCGTTAATCTTGATTATCCGAGGTTCCTTTGAATTATCAATGAATGCCAGAATCCGTCAGTTTGGCATATTTTCAAGTATTGGGGCTACGCCAAGGCAAATTAGGACGTGTCTGCTGCAGGAAGCGATAGTTTTAAGCATATTGCCCATGCTGTTAGGCAGTATGTTTGGGATTTTAATAAGCTATGGGGTAATAAAAGCGGTCAATTATTATGCTTCGGATGTATCCGGGCGCCACGAAGCTGTTTTTCGGTATCATCCGTCCATATTTGCGGCTACCGTTTTCGTTTCCTTCTTAACCGTAATTTTTTCTGCGTGGATTCCCGCAAGAAAACTGAGCGGAATGACACCGCTTGAAGCAATCAGAAATTCAAGTGGCTTATCTTTAAAGAAAACGAAACATTCTCGGATTTTATCTTATCTTTTCGGCATGAAAGGGGAACTTGCAGGGAACGCATTAAAAGCCCAAAAGAAATCCCTGAGAATATCCTCGTTCTCACTTTTGCTGTCTTTTCTGGGGTTTTCTATTATGATTTGCTTTACCGCCCTTGCAGATATCAGTACCGGATATACTTATTTCGAACGGTATCAGGATGCGTGGGATATCATGATAACCTTAAAGGACACGGACCTGTCTGATTTTGATTTAACAAATGAACTGCAGGATATTTCCAAGATACAAGATGCCACAGTATATCAAAAAGCGGAAGCAATGACGTTCCTGCCGGAAGGATTACAGAGCGATGAACTGCGGTCCCTTGGCGGGCTTGAATCGGTTGCGGGTACACGGAAGGCGGACGGACAGTTTCAAGTATCTGTGCCGATTATTGTATTGGATGACACAAGCTTTTTAGACTTCTGCTCACAGATTGGGACTGCGCCAAGTCTTGATGGCGCAATCGTATTAAATAAGATTTGGGATAGCATAAACAGCAATTTCCGCTATAAAGAATATGTTTCTTTTGTGGAGGAGGATACAAAGACAACAACACTTTGTAAAAACAGCAAAACTCTGGAGATTCCTGTTTTAGCTTATACACAGGAATCGCCCGCGCTAAGGGAAGAATATGAGAATTATGCCCTTGTACATTTTATCCCACTTACTATGTGGAAAAAAGCTTTGGAAGAGATATGTGAAGCCGAATCCGACAGTTATATCCGTATTCTTTCAGACGGAACTGCAAATCTTGCGGATTTAAGCGGCCTGGAAGAGGGAATCGTGCGGCTTGTATCGGAGCGGTATGAAGTAGAAAGTGAAAACCGAATACAGGAAAGATTGTCTAATGACAGTTTAATCCAAGGCATGGTAATGATTCTGGGAGCCTTTTGTGTATTGCTTGCCATTATTGGAATTGCGAATGTCTTTTCAAACACATTGGGATTTCTCCGTCAGAGGAAGCGGGAATTCGCACAATATATGTCCATTGGCCTGACACCGCAAGAAATGAGGGAAATATTCTGCATAGAAGCGTTTGTGACAGCAGGGAAACCGCTTTTGATTACATTGCCCTTTACCGTACTGTTTGTGCAGTTTGCCGTAACGGCAAGTTATTTAGACCCAATGGTATTCTGGTCGGAAGCACCGGTTCTTCCTATTTTGATATTCGCGGCTGCGATTGTATTGTTTGTTGCGCTTGCTTATTATATTGGAGGAAAGCGTATTTTGCAGTGTGACTTGAATGAAACATTGCGGAACGATACGTTGATTTAGGGATAAAGATTCGGAAATGGTTTTCTGCGGATTAAATCTTTAAAGCGTTGAAGCGTCTTGTCGGATATGGTAGGATGATAATATCATGTTAAGATGATTGTATGGGTGGGGGGGG
>CAJTVK010000127.1 GCA_910579645.1 uncultured Lachnospiraceae bacterium
CTAAAGTATAGCAGGCTTTTGGGGGGATTCCCAAAAGCCTTATTGAAGATATTCTTATTTAGTCAAATACCCCGCCGCAAGCAGCGGGGCATCAAATTTGAGGTGCCCCAAGGGGCGGGATATTTGACCCTCGCGGCATTCGTCAAATATCCATGCAAGCATGGCTATTTTCCTCATTGCTCGCAGAAATAAAATTTATTATATAATGTATTATTATATAATTATAATTTAAGATAATCCTATTTCCTATAGTAATCTTTTTTTCACATTCTGTCAATATCTGCCGTAAATAACATCCTGTAAAATAACATAATTAAATTAAAATCTCTGTTTTCCTTCATACCATCTATACCTAAACACGTACCCACTCTGCACGGATCTGCGCATAAAAATATCCCCAACCGAATCCACAGTTGGAGATATTGTTTTCCGTATTGTTTTCCCGCGGCAACAAGCCGAATATCCACAGACATTGCACAGCCGGCAAAGCATTTCATGATAGCGCCCCCGAGTTCCTCCCTTCCAGCGCAGACGCAATATCCGCCCTCATATCTTCCACTGCCGCCCTGGCAGCTTCCCCAAAGCATTCCGCTCCGAATTTCGCATATTTTTCCTGCTGATATGCCGCAATAATCCCTCTGGAGGAATTGATGATGGCCCCCAGCCCGTCTTCGTTAAAGAAATGCACCAAGTCCGCACCCTTACCGCCCTGCGCCCCATAGCCGGGCACTAAAATATATGCCTTAGGCATGATTCGGCGCAGTACCTTTCCCATCTCCGGATAGGTGGCGCCTACCACCGCCCCTACATAGCTGTATGTATCTCCCATGAGAGTCTCCCCCCACTCCGCTACCTTTTCCCCTACCACCTCATACAAAGGCCTGCCGTCAATCAGACGGTCCTGAAACTCGCCGCTGCTGGGATTGGAGGTTTTGACTAACAGGAAAATCCCTTTTTTCTCCTGCCTGCATACATCCAGGAACGGCTTCACCCCGTCGGAGCCAAGATAAGGATTTACCGTAATGAAATCTTCGTCAAACCCTGCATATGCCTTGCTCCCCACCTGTACTTTCCCCAGATGCCCGACGGCATAAGCTTCCGAAGTGGAGCCGATATCCCCTCTCTTCACATCGCCGATGACTACCAGCCCCTTCTCCTTGCAGTAGTCCACCGTTTTCTTAAACGCCTTCATCCCCTCTACGCCGAACTGCTCATACATAGCTGCCTGAGGCTTAACCGCAGGAATCAAATCATGGATATGGTCAACGATTTCTTTGTTGAACTGCCAGATTGCCTCCGCAGCCCCTTCCAGTGTCTCCCCGTATTCCCCGTAAGCCTTCCGCTTCACATGTTCCGGGATAAACTTTAACATGGGATCCAGCCCTGCCACCACCGGAGCGCCCGTCTCCTGAATCTTTGAAATCAATTTCTGTATCATTCGTCTCTCCTTACCCGAAAGCGTGTCTTCCCTTCCTTACAATACAACACCTTCCAAATCATCCATTACATACTTATTGTCGATATACTCTTGAAACTTCTCCCGTTCCACCCATTCCCATTCACCGTAATCCTCATCCAAAGCAATATTGGCCTCGTCCGCCTCGTCAATATTGCATAAATATGCGATGCCCACGCATTGAGAATCTCCCACCATATGGGACCAGGTATACACAATCTGATCAATCTGCCCGTCCACTGACAGTAAATCATGGATAGCCCGGAGCACTGCCTCATCCGGTGCTTCCCCAAAATTCACTTCCGCGTCTACAAACTCCCATACAAAAGGATCCGGAATACGGTCGTCAACCCATCGTTTCACCAACAAATACTTCCCATCCTTTTTAATGATTCCTTTCACCCGTAAATAAACACGTTCCATAAACTTCCTCTCTTCCTGCCATGCGCCATAGTTATCCCCGGGCAATCCCCGGAACATACTTGAAAATACTTCCTGCACAATGCCGTTCCCCTTCCGCAGAAACGGCTTTCAAGACACACCCGCCAGGCAGCGGGCTGCCGAAATTCCGTTCCGCTTACGCCGTCACCATCTTACGGCTGTCCGCATATTTCTTTATGTTCGAAACATTGACATACTTCCTGCATTCCTTGCCGTTTACCACCACCAGCGTGGGAGCCTGCATCACTCCGTATTTCCCTGCCAACTCCATATTCTCTTCCGCATCTATTATAACATATTGTTCCCCTTTTAGGTACTCTTTTGCCAATCTGCAGTTCGGACAGGTTTTTGTAATGAACAGATACTTGATATTTTCCGGTTTCTCTACCTTTATGCTCATTTCCCTGTTTCGGTTGGACAGCGTCACAATGCTGGCCATGGGACGTTTCAGGCCGGAAGCTTCCACCTTGTATTCCGTCCGGTTGGCATATTCCTGCAGCTTTCCGTCATTCCAGTTGGCCACCGGCCGATAATATCCGGTAATCCGGCTGTAAACCTCCGTGGCTTTCCCGCAGCGGGGACAAATCTTCTGCTCCCCGGCCAGATATCCGTGCTCCCTGCAGATAGAATAGGTAGGCGAAAGCGTATAATAAGGAAGCTTATAGTTTTCCGCTATGGTTCTCACCAGCTTTGCCGCCGCTTTCCAGTCGGGCAGCTTCTCGCCTAAAAAGGCATGGAACACTGTGCCTGACGTATACAAAGTCTGCAGCTCGTCCTGAATATCCAACGCATCAAAAATATCCACCGTGTAGTCCACCGGCAAATGGGAAGAATTGGTATAATAAGGCGTATCCCCCACATGCCCTGCCGTCCGAATCGACGGCCATCTCTTCTTATCGTGCTTCGCCAGACGGTATGTGGTGCTTTCCGCAGGCGTCGCCTCCAGATTATATAAATCCCCGTATTTTTCCTGATAGTCGGACAGCCTGTTCCTCATATGGTTCAGAACTTCTATCGTAAATTCCTGCGTCCTCCTGTCGCTCATATCGGCCTGCAGCCATTTCGCGTTCAGTCCCACCTCATTCATGCCGATAAGCCCGATGGTAGAAAAATGATTGTCAAAGCTGCCCAGATACCGTTTCGTATACGGATACAGCCCTTCCTCCAGCAGCTTCGTGATAACCTGCCTCTTTATCTTCAGAGACCTTGCCGCGATATCCATCATCCGGTCCAGACGGCGGTAAAAATCCTCCCGGTTAGCGGCCAGGTAAGCAATTCTCGGCATATTGACTGTTACCACCCCTACGCTTCCCGTGCTTTCCCCCGAACCGAAAAATCCGCCGGTTTTCTTCCGCAGTTCCCGCAAATCCAGACGCAGCCTGCAGCACATGCTGCGCACGTCGCTTGGCTCCATATCGGAATTGATGTAATTGGAAAAATACGGCGTACCGTATTTTGCCGTCATTTCAAACAGCAGCCGGTTGTTCTCATTGTCCGACCAGTCAAAATCTCTTGTAATGGAATAAGTAGGAATCGGATACTGGAACCCCCTGCCATTGGCATCCCCCTCTATCATCGTCTCGATAAAGGCCTTGTTCACCATATCCATTTCCTTTTTGCAGTCCTTATATTTAAAATCCATTTCCCTGCCGCCCACAATGGCCGGAAGCTCCGCCAAATCGCCCGGAACCGTCCAGTCCAATGTGATATTGGAAAAAGGAGCCTGCGTCCCCCAGCGGCTGGGCGTATTTACCCCGTATATAAAAGATTCCACACATTTTTTCACTTCCTCATAGGACAGATTGTCCGCTTTCACAAAAGGAGCGAGATATGTGTCAAAAGAAGAAAACGCCTGTGCACCCGCCCATTCGTTCTGCATAATCCCAAGGAAATTCACCATCTGATTGCACAGCACGGACAGATGAGCCGCCGGAGCGGAAGTGATTTTCCCTGCAATGCCGCCCAAACCTTCGGTAATCAGCTGTTTCAGCGACCAGCCTGCACAATAACCGGTGAGCATGGACAGGTCATGGATATGGAGATCCGCATTTCTGTGCGCCTCCGCAATCTCGGAATCATAAATTTCGGACAGCCAGTAATTGGCCGTCACGGCTCCCGAATTGCTTAAAATCAGCCCTCCCACGGAATAAGTCACGGTGGAGTTCTCCTTCACCCGCCAGTCCTCCACCTTCACATAGCTGTTCACCACGTCTTTATAGTCAAGGATCGTGGATTTCATATTCCGCATTTTCTCCCGCTGTTTCCGGTAGAGAATAAATGCCTTTGCCGCTTCCGCATAACCCGCCTGCTCCAGCACCTTTTCCACACTGTCCTGGATATCCTCCACATGAACCTGCCCGTCTTTCACCTTGCCCTGAAATTCCGCAGTGACACGCAGCGACAGCAAATCTATAATGTCGTCGTTATATTGTACCCCTGTGGCGTCAAACGCTTTGACAATGGCGCCCTTTATCTTTACCAATGTGAAATCCGCTACCTCTCCATCCCGCTTAACTACCTGAAACATTGCGTTCCCTCCTATTGCCTTTCTATATGCATCCGCATAAAAACCAGTAGTTAGATTGTATCATCACAGGTAAAAAAAGTCAATAAAAAGCACAAGATATTACGTTGACGCTTTTGCGTAAACACAATATCTTGTGTCTTCATTCTTCCAGACCACTATGCCATGCTACCTTGTCTTAAGGAACACATATTCCCTCTGAGCCGTCTCATCGTCCGGATATGCGGACAGGTAGCCGCTCATCAGAGAAGCCGCCTGCTTATAGTTTCCCAGCCTCTCATAAGTGATAATCTCATTGAACCGCAGCGTCTGCATCATATCGTTATTCTCAATGTTTTTCCCCGCCTGAAAAGCCGCCAGCGCTTCCTCATATGCTTTCATTTCCATCTTGCACAGACCCAGCCGGTTATAAACGCTGGCATTGGTCTGATCCCCTTCCAGGTAAGTATTGTAGACGCTGATGGCATAATTGAAATCCCCCAATTCCTCATAAGTCTGCCCTAACAGCAAAATGGCCGCGGAGCCTTCGCTCTTCCTTGCTTTTTCCAGAAAATTCCTCGCGCTGTCATAGTCCCCGAGATAGTAATACATCCTGCCTCTCTGATAATCCGTCATGGATTTGGCTTCGCTCCCTAACGCTGTCTGCAGATATTCCTGCCCCACCTCCCTGTATCCGTAACGCTCTAAGGAAAGATAAATATTGATCAGCAGATCATAGTCTTCCTTGGCCAAAGAAATCGCCTTGTCAAAATCCGCCTTTGCCCTTTCGTAATCCGTGGCAAGCCGCAAGGTTCCCCTTAGATAATACGCCAGCTTATCCTTTGGGCGCAAGGCCAGGATGGCATTATAAGTCTGAATCCCTTTTTCCGTTTCTCCCAATTTATAATATGTAGTCGCCAGATAGTAATTAATGTCATAATCCAAATCGTCCACACGGCCGCTGCCTGCTCCCAGAGCTTTCTCAAAGGCTTCCGCGGCTGCCTCATACTGAGTCAGCCCCATATATGCCAGCCCCTGCCCCCGGTACAAAAGGCGTTTATCCTCGCCGTCTGTCATGGCCTTGTCAAAGCATTGAAGTGCCGTCTGGTAATCCAGCGTCTCCACTGCCGCCATTCCTTCCGTCACGGATGGGTTTGCATCGCCGCTGCCGCATCCGGCAAACATCAGCCCTGCCAGCAAAACTGCCAGTAAAACCGGTTTCCCCATGTCCCTGTTCATCCTTTCTTCTGTTTTTCCTTTGTCTTCCTGCCTCTTAGAACGTATCTTAAAACCACACTCTGCCAGATATGCGTCACAGCCGATTTTCCGTAAATATTCCCGTCTTCCGGACAGGCTTCCTGCAGCGGTGCTGCCGCACCGCCTCATTCAGCCGCGCCGTCCGCCGGATTTCTATCGTTTTTCCTCATAAGGAGACAGTTCGAAGCGTATAAAATACCCTCTGTCATGGTCGCACACCGGACATTTCTCCGGCACTGCCTCCCCTTCGTACACATAGCCGCAGTTTAAGCACATCCATGCCGTCTTCACATCCGAGACAAACAGCTTTTTCTGCTCCAGCAAATCCGCCAGCTTCCCGAACCTGTCCCCATGGATTTTCTCCACCTCCGCAATCATGCGGAAGGAAGCCGCCACTTTCTGAAATCCTTCTTCCTGCGCCTTATCGGCAAAAGACTTGTAAACCGGGTCGTGCTCCTCATACTCATTGTGCTGCGCCTTCCGCAGAAGCTTTGCCACATCATCCGCCAAGTCTACCGGATAACCGCCGTCCACATGAATCGTTTCCCCCGCCAGTTCTTTCAGATGGTTATAAAATACCTCCGCATGCTCCTTCTCCTGGTTCGCCGTATACTCAAATACCGCTCCCACCACATATAAATTTTCCTTCTTTGCCTGTGCCGCCGCAAAAGTATAACGGTTCCTTGCCTGGCTCTCCCCGGCAAAAGCACGCATCAGATTGTCTTTCGTCTCGCTGTTCTTAAAATCTGTTCCCATATCCGGACCTCCTGTTTTTTTCTTTCTCTAAACAGTCTGTCCATCTTCGGGAATTTTCATTCCGGCACGGTTCATTTTGCCTTAAAATTGCTTTCCCCGAAATGCCGTCCCGGCCTTAATTTTCCTCTTCATTCTTCAGTCCTATTTTTAATACGTTATCCAATTCCGGGAACTGCTTGCGCAATGCCATCGGACTTCCTTCCTCGCTCAGAAAGCAATGCTTGGACTGCCCCACAGCCACCACATTTTCCGTATAAATATCCCGCATCACAT
The DNA here is from genome assembly GCA_910579645.1 of uncultured Lachnospiraceae bacterium. Taxonomy (GTDB): domain Bacteria; phylum Bacillota; class Clostridia; order Lachnospirales; family Lachnospiraceae; genus Kineothrix. The sequence goes on from CAJTVK010000127.1 coordinate 6,687, forward strand.
ATTTGAAAGTAAGTTTCACGCCGTTATAGCCGGCCACCTCCAGTTCAATGCGGATCCGGTCATTGAACCGGGTGGTTTTCTTATATTCGCACTCCACGCCGATGACCGGGGAGATAATCCCGCACTCCTCCATCTTATCAAACCCCCAGCCAATCTGTTCAAGGAAATCCACTCTGGCCTCCTCCATCCAGCGTATGTAATTGGAATGGTGGGTAATGCCCATCTTATCTGTCTCGTAATATTGTACTTTGTGAATATATGGCTTCATGCCCAAAGCCTCCTTTCCCTGTCTCCCCCTGTATCTGTAACTATTATAACACAATTTTATCGTTTGTCATCCCAAAAACGATGCCGGTGCGGAAATCAAATGAGGGTTTTTACGCCTGCGCAGCTGCCGGACCCGGGAACCTGCGGACAGCCAATGCCCTGCGGCAAGACAGCCGGCCTGCACACAGAACCATTGATTTTTCAGACCTTCGAAAAACGCCGGTACTTAGCCGCTGTCCGTTAGCGCCAGAAACTGTATTTTAGTTTCTTAGTACCGCGTTTCATGCATGCAATCCCCGTTATGTCCGCCAACGCCCATCCGATAGGCACCGCTACCCAGATTCCCGTCACGCCGATTCCTTCCGAAGAGGAAAGCACATAGGCCAGCGCCACCCTCGTCCCCAAGGAAATCACCGTCAGCACCACCGACATTCCCGGCCTGCGCACCGCACGGTAATAGCCGTAAAGCAGGAACAGCACGCCGATGCCGGCATAGCATGCCCCCTCTATCCGCAGGTAATGCACTCCCGTTTCGATAATCTCCCTTTCTTCCCCCGAAACAAAAAGCCCCATCAGCGGCCGCGCAAGCAAACACACCCCAAGGCTGATGCAAAAACAGAACACCAAAACCGAAACAGCCGCACTCCTTATGCCCTTCCGTATTCGGTCCTGCCTGCCCGCCCCGTAGTTCTGTGCCACATAGGTAGAAAAAGCATTTCCGAAATCCTGCACCGGCATGTAGGCAAAAGAATCAATTTTCACGGCAACCGCAAATGCCGCCATGACCACCGTGCCAAAGCTGTTCACCAATCCCTGCACCATCAATATGCCCAGATTCATCACCGACTGCTGCACACAGGTGAGGAAGGACATCCCCACAATTTCCTTCAGTGTCTCCGCCCGCCATTTCATATGTACCCGCCGTATCCTAAGTTCCGGACAGCGCAGGAACGCATACCCCAGAATCCCCACTCCCGAAACATACTGAGACAGCACCGTCGCGGCCGCCGCCCCTCCCACGCCCCATCCGAACCCCTGTACGAACCATAAGTCCAAGACAATGTTCAGCACCGACGATATCCCCAGAAACAAAAGCGGTATCACCGAATTTCCCACCGCCCGCAGCAGGCTGGCAAAATAATTATAGAAAAAAGAAGCCGCAATCCCCAGAAAAATAATGATCAGATATTCCCGCATCAGCGGCACTACCGCCCCCGGCACCCGAAGCAGATGGATCAGCCCGTCCAGCCCTATATATACCAGCAGATTCATTACCGCCGCCACTCCGGCAATCATTACGAACGAAACGAAAATACAGGATTTCAGCCTTTCTTCCGCCTTCGCCCCGAAATGGATGGAACATACCGCCCCGCTCCCCATGCACAGCCCCAGCAAGACGGAAGTAAGGAAAACCATCAGTGTATAGGACGACCCTACCGCCGCCAAAGCATCCGCCCCCAAAAAACGGCCTACAATCCACGTATCCGCAATATTATAAAACTGCTGCAGCAAGTTCCCTATCATCAAGGGAACCGCAAACTTTATCAGTCCGGCCGTAATCGGCCCTTTTGTCATATCCTGCTGCATTTTACTTCTCTCCTCCTGCTCTCCAATTCAAAACCTTTCCGCCCTTCGCTTTCCCAAGCATCACATTTCCACCTCCGGCTTTCCCAAGCGTCACCCCTCCGCCTCCGGCTTTCCCAAGCGTCACCCTTCCGACACCGGCTTTCCCAAGCGTCACCCCTCCGTCTCCGGCTTTCCGAAGCATTACCTCTGCCCGGCCTCCCTCCGGCTCACGCATCCTGTTCCTCTTCACAAAAAGAGAAAAATTCTTCCGTCAGGTTCTGCGGCGAAAACATCAGTATGACATAATCATACCCGCCGTCCTTCAGCACTTCCGTATAATCCCCCTCAAAAGCCCTCGGGTCTATCAGATCCACGGTTCTGCACCGCAGAGAGACAAAAGCCGCAAAAGGCACGGCAAAGGAATCTTTCACAAAACATATCTCCGGCCCGTCCGGCCTCTTCCGATTTTCTATATGGGTAAAACCGGGGTTTCCGTACAGATATGCCCCATAGAAATCCGTGGCAAAGGATTCCCTGCCGTCCCGCAGCACCGCCCCGTCAATCAGAACCTCTTCGAAACGCCCGCTGAATTCCCGATTTCCGAAAGAACTGCCCCGATACCGGTAGTCCGTGGAAAACTTCGGGAAAATCAGCGTGAAATCATCCGTTCCCGCATACAGCCGCCCTGTCTTCCTTCCCATAGAGCCTAAAAAAGCATTTTCATAAGTGATAAAACGATAATGGCCGGGTTCCTTGAAATACCCCTCCGGATCCATTTCCTCCCCGTAAGTCTCCCCCATCCAGTCACAGAACCGGGAAGCTGCCCAGAAAGCAGTTTCCGTCCGCCAATGGTGATCCGTGCGGAAAAACACCCGGCTCATCTCCAATCCGCTGTCCGCCAAATCCTTCCGCAAGTCCAGTGCCTTCACATCCTCCCCCTCCAGCCGGCGCAGAAAATCATCCGCCGTCTCATTGGCCATATGATAAGGCAGTCCCGCCGAAAACCGTGTATGCCCTGCAATAAACTTGTCCGGCGGCATCACACAGAGCAGTTTTGTCCCCTCCGCCTCCAGCATCCGGCTCAGCCGCCCGGCACGCCTTGCCAGTTCCTCCGTATCATTGATTTCCTCTGCAAAATAAGTATAATGAAGTTTTCCTTCCCTGTCCTTCACCGTTTCAAAATTCCCCTCTTCCTCCTTCCCCAGCAACAGCTGCACATAACCGTAAGCATCCACAAAGCCATGCTTCCCTGCCACCTGTTCCGTGACCGCAGCAGTTACCTCCCCTGTCAGTTCCCCCACTTCCTTTTCTTCCGTTTCCTCCCCATACCATTCTACAGCCGCCTGCCATAAAAAGGGAAGTTCTTTCTTCATATTTACCGCAGAAAATGCAAACAAAAAGAAAACAAACAGCAATGCCGTCGTCCGTTTCTTTTTCAGCAGCTTCTCCAACATCCGCCTGTCCTCCTTCAGAAATTAAAATAAATGAACGGATGATAGCCCCCCTTCACAAGATAGGTAATACAGAGCAGGAATACCCCCATCATCATTGCCGAATAAAACACATGAACCAATGCCCTGCTTATTTTCCCTTTCAGCATAATATCATTCAGCATCAGATAATTGCACCTTCTCCCGACAGGCACGCACAAAAATGCCCCGATTACAAAGAAAATACCGTATTCCCGCACATACATCCATGCATAATCGCTGAAAAAACCGTTCCCGCCCAAACCGAACATACAACGGATATAATTTCCCGCCGATACCAGATTCTCCGACCGGAAAATAACCCACCCAAGATTTACAACAAACATAGTGTAGCACCATCGAAGGACACCATAACCTGCTTTTCTCTCCAGCCCGACAAACCGCTCCAAGACAAGGAACAGAAAATTCAGCATCCCCCATATCACAAAGGTCCACTCCGCCCCATGCCATAACCCGGTACACAGCCATACTACCATAATATTGCGTATCACAAGATCCATATTTCTTACTTTCGAGCCGCCCAAAGGAAAATAAACATATTCCTTGAACCATACGGACAGGGAAATATGCCATCTCCTCCAGAATTCCCCCACGGAACGGGCAATGTAAGGGTAATTAAAGTTTTCCTCGAATTTGAATCCGAACATCAGCCCCAGCCCCACAGCCATATCCGAATAACCCGAAAAATCAAAGAAAATCTGCATCGTGAAAGCGGCCGCCCCGACCCATGCCAGTGCCGCCGGCATGCCGCGCTGTCCGTAACCGTCAAAAATCCGATCTGCCACTACGGCAAAATTGTCGGCCAGCAGCACTTTCTTCCCCAGTCCGGCAATAAAGCGGCAGACACCCACGGAAAACTTGTCCAAAGTTTCCTTCCGCTCCCGAAGCTGCCCTTCGAATACGGAATAACGCACAATGGGACCGGCAATCATCTGCGGGAAAAAAACAATATATAAGGCCACATAAAACGGATTTTTCTGCACCCGGCTCCGTCCGCGGTACACCTCCGCCACATAAGAAAGAGCCTGAAACGAAAAAAAGGAGATCCCGATGGGCAGCGCCAGATTGGTAACCCGCAGATTCGTCCCCGTGGCCGCTGCCAGATTCCGGATAAAAAAGTCCAGATACTTAAAGACATACAGAAGCCCCATATTCCATACAGCCGCCAAAAACAGAAACCATTTGGCGGCAATGCTCCCCCTGAAACAATCCGTCATAAGAGCCAACAGATAATTCACCCCAACGGAAAACAGCATAAGCCAGACAAATCCCGGCTCTCCCCAGGCATAAAAGAAAAAGCTGGCAGCCAGCAGAATCCCGTTTTTCACCGGAACCCACCGGCGGAACAGATAATACAGCGTCAGAACTGCCGGAAAGAAATAAAATAAGAAAACAATACTGGAAAACAGCATACCCTAACTCCTTCTGCCCTTTCTTCTGGCCGTGAAATAGGCAGTCAGGAAGACAGCCGCCGCAACGGCCAAGCCGCCCCGGATGCCCCACAGCCAGACTGGGCTCCTGAGCATATCCCAGTCAAACACGGCGGCTGCCGGCTCCGCCGTCCATCCGCCGGCCGCCCAATCTCCGTAACCTTCTAAAAAATTTTCCACGCCCTGCCCTCCTTGCCCTTAGGAACTGTCAAGAAATAACTTTTCAATAGTGCGCAGGATTTTTCTTCGA
>CAJTVK010000128.1 GCA_910579645.1 uncultured Lachnospiraceae bacterium
TGACCGATGACAACGCGGCACTGGCACAAACAGCATGTGCTGATTACTCAAGGATAATGCAATGATGTACTAGTGTTCTCTGACAATATGGGGCTATTCCTTGTTTCGCAGGAAATTCAGATAACTGAGCACGTTGTTCCGCTGGCTGAGATTCAGCCGCAGCAGGTATTGCAGCAGCTTCTGGTAAGAAATATTTTTGACATACTCAGCCTCGGGGAATGAGGTGGCAATCGGTTCATTCACAACCCCATAAATGTAATCCGTGCTGACATGGTACAGCTTTGCCAGCGCGGCGGCATGTCTGGCGGGAAGTTCGCGTTTTCCCATTTCGTAGTTTGAGTAAGCCTGCTGGGATATGTCAAGCTTTTTGCCCACATAGCCTTGGGTATAGCCGTAAGATTCCCTTAAGCTTTTGATAATCATAGGGACATCATCCAGATTCATGTTTTCTCCTTTCCGGGCTATCTTATGATGGGGCGATAGGCGCCTTTTCATGCAATAACCGCAGTAATGTTTTTGCTTGGGTAAATTCGGTGCAGGAAACACCGTAAAGAAAAAACTTATGCTGTTTCCGATATGTAATATCCCCTTTATAAATTCTGGTTCTTCGGGCTGTGGTATGCGGGCAAGTATGTGCCCATGATGCCGGCGGCAATGCCGAAAGACCATGATACGCAATATGATTATAACCTTATACAACAAAATTGTTTCTTAGAGTTTTATTATAGCGTGGATGTCCATGTTTGGCAAGGGAAAAATGGAAATCGGCATGAAAATTTAAGGAATTGCTTCGTGTTTTATATCGGCGGAAGCTTTAATAACACGGAAATCAATTTTGGGTTTTCTGTGCTTTAATAAAAAATTAAGTTGAACATACAAATGTGATTGTGGTATGCTATGAAAAATATAAATGTGCATATGGGAGGGAAGTAAAATGGCTAAGAATGAAAGATTTGAGAAAGTATATTCACAAGGCGGCCTGAATGTCACGGAAATCTGGGTAGATAAAGAGACTGGCGTAAATTATGTGTATCATATGAGCGGAAATACGGGAGGAATGACAGCGTTGTTGGATAGAGAGGGAAAACCGGTGATTTCTCCTATTTTGAATTAGGTAAGTACTGCATGCGGCCGGAAATTACAATCTGCATAAGCACAACGGAAGAGTCACATAGTGTCGGAGCGTATAGAAGGTATGTCTATGCGCTCTGTTTTATGCATAGCCCCGTGCGGATGAGATATGCCGCAGCCGCCGAACCGCCGGGAAGCGGCGCCACGCAGGTTCATAGTTAAAAATTGATTTCCGTGCGTGCTATAAAATGTATATTGAAGTGGAATATAAATAATGATATAGTAAAAAGTATAGCCATAAACGGATAAGGAACCGTGAACCATTTATAATAATGAGAAGGAATAAAAGGTAATAATACTTTCAGGAAAGAGGAAAAACAATGAAAAATGCATTAATTACGGGAATTGCCGGGCAGGATGGCTCCTATCTGGCGGAGCTTTTGCTGGAAAAGGGATATCGTGTCTACGGGATTATGCGGCGGAAGGCTGTGGTGGACTACGGGAATGTGGAGCATATTAAGGATAGGATTCATTTTATTTATGCGGATATGACGGACTTGGTTTCTTTGATTAACGCAATGCAGGTGTCGGATGCGGATGAAGTCTATAATTTGGCGGCGCAGTCTTTCGTGGCTACTTCTTGGGAGCAGCCTCTTGCCACGGCTCAGATTGATGCATTGGGCGTGACGAATATGCTGGAGGCAATCCGCATCGTGAAACCTTCCTGCCGTTTTTATCAGGCATCCACGTCGGAAATGTTCGGGCTGGTGCAGGCTATCCCGCAATGCGAGACTACGCCTTTTTACCCGAGAAGCCCTTACGGGGTGGCAAAGCTTTACGGACACTGGATCACTAAGAATTATAGGGAGAGCTACGGGATGTATGCGTGCAGTGGCATACTGTTTAATCATGAAAGCGAGAGGCGGGGGAAGGAATTCGTGACGCGTAAGATTACCGAGGCGGTGGCGAAGATAAAGCTGGGCATGCAGGACTGCGTGGAACTGGGGAATCTGGACTCTAAGCGGGATTGGGGGCATTCGGAAGATTATGTATATGCCATGTGGCTGATGCTGCAGCAGGAGAAAGCGGATGATTACTGCATAGCCACCAATGAAACGAGGACGGTGAGGGAGTTTGTGGAGACGGCGTTTTCCAAAGCAGGGATGGAAGTGGAATGGTCGGGAAGCGGGCTGGATGAGACGGGGAAGGACAAGGCTTCCGGCAAGGTTGTGGTGAAGGTGAATAAAGATTTCTTCCGTCCTGCGGAGGTGGATATTCTGATTGGGAATCCGGCAAAGGCGGAGAAGGAATTGGGCTGGAAACGTAACGTTACCTTTGACGGGCTGGTGGAACGGATGGTGAAGAATGATTTGCTGCTGGCGGAAAAGGAGAGGGCGTATAACAGGCTGTAAGGTGCGGGGATGATGAAAAAAGCATTGATTATAGGGGCTGCCGGATTTGTGGGCGGTTATCTGACGGGACATCTGCGTGACGAATGCGGGATGGAGGTGCATGTCACGAAGCTGCCGGCGGAGAGTGTCACGGAACAGAAGGGCAAAGCGCATGATCTGAATATTTTGAATAAGGAAGAGATTGTTTCGCTGCTGTTTGAACTGCGGCCGGATTATATTTTTCACTTGGCGGCGCAGAGTTCGGTGGGGATTGCATGGAAAAATCCGGCGCTGACCATTGACATCAATATCAAGGGCAGCGTGAACGTGATGGATGCGGTGCGGGAATTGTACTATAAGCCGCGGATTCTGCTGATCGGATCGGGAGAGGAGTATGGGCATATTTCGGAGGGGGAAATACCGATTCGGGAAGAAAACAGAATCCGCCCCGGGAATATTTATGCGGCCACAAAGGCGTGTCAGAATATGATCGGGGGCATATATGCACAGGCGTATGATATGGAAGTGATGATGGTGCGGGCATTTAATCATATCGGGCCTACTCAGTCGTCGATTTTCGTGGTTTCCGATTTCTGCCGTCAGGTGGCGGAGATTGAGAAAGGGCTTCGGGAGCCGGTGATGTATGTGGGGAATCTGGACGCAAGAAGGGATTTCACGGATGTCCGGGATGTGGTAAGGGCATACGGGCTTCTGATGGAGCATGGGAAGCCGGGGGAGACTTACAATGTGGGACGGGGAAGCTCGGTGAGCATCAGGGAAATGCTGGAGATGATTATTTCCATGTCCGGCAGGGAAATCCGTGTGGAGACGGACAGGAATAAGCTGCGGCCGGTGGATATACCGGTGATAGAGGCGGATATATCCAAGATTCATGCCCTTACCGGATGGGAGCCGAGGATTCCTTTGCGGCAGACAGTGAGCGAGACGCTGAATTATTGGCGGGGAAAAGTATAGGAGGGAAAAGTTATGGGAGACATTCATTCGTTATTTTCCACAAAAGGGATTACGGATTCCGTCAGGATGCTGCATACGCCTGGGGAATTTGCCAGAAAGAATTTGCTTTATGTGCAGGAAGTGGGGAGGCTGAAAAGCCTGCAGCCTCATAAGTCGCAGAGGGAAAGCCTGAATTCGTTTCTGTTTCTGGGGGTAGTCGGAGGGGAAGGGACTGTTTTCATAGGAAACGAGAGTTATGCGGTAAAAAGCGGCGACTGCGCCTTCATTAACTGCGAAAACTATTATGCCCACGAGAGCAGCGGGGAGAATCCGTGGGAATTAATCTGGGTACATTTTAACGGCTGCGGGGCGGAAGGGTATTTCCGGCTGTTTATGGAACAGAATGAGCAGAAGGATGTGTTCCGTCCCCAGAGCATGAAGGAGATGGAGAAGTTTATCAATAAACTGATGGAATGCCAGAAGGACAGGGATTTGGAGGCGGAACTGCAGAGCGGGGAAATCCTGATGCAGCTGATGAATGGCTGCATCCTGTCGGTGATGCATCGGAAAGACGGGCATCAGGACAGTTATAAGGTAATCTGCAAGGAAATCCGGGAAACCGTCAATGAGAAATATAAGCAGGGGGATCTTTTCGAGTCGCTGGCAGAGAAATACGGAATGGGGGAGGAAGAACTGGATTCCTGCTTTCAGAAGACTTACGGCATTATGCTTAGGGATTATATACTGAACCGCAGATTTACCGCGGCGAAGGAACTGCTGCGGTTTACCATTAAGCCGGTGAAAGAGATTGTAAAGGAATCCGGCATCGGGAACGATGATTTATTCCGCAGGCTTTTCCAGGACGGGGAAGGGATGACTGCGGAAGAGTATAGGATGAAGTGGGCACAGTGGGTGAAGTAGAGCGGGCAACCGCTCTTTTCTTTTTATGGACAAACTGCTTTTATGCAACGCTGTTTGCGCAAAGCAGGCATCGAGGGAGGAATGTCGGAAAGCATTTTTTAAACATACTCTAAAGTAATTTCCCAAAAGACCGATAATAATAATAAGACATCAGTAATGTTTCACGGAAGGAGGAGTGAACGATGCGTATTGAGGCATATACACAAGTTCAGCAGATATACAACGCATCCAAAATTGATAAAAGCCGCAGGAACGTGAAGGCAAATGCTTCGGAGACAGACCGTCTGGAAATATCCGGGACGGGCAGGGATTATCAGATTGCGAAGCAGGCGGTAGCGGCAGCGGCGGATGTCAGGGAAGATGTGACGGCTCCTCTCAAAAAGAGTATTCAGGCAGGTACTTACGAGGTGAGCGTTGGGAAATTTGCTGATAAATTATTGCAGAGAATGGAAGAAATGAGGTAGGCCCGTGGCAAGTTTAATGGAAAACCTGATTATGACATTGGGTGACTTATGTGATGAATATGAAAACTTGCTGGGGCTATCTACCCGGAAAAAGCCGATCATTATATCGGGTAATTTAGAAGAGCTATCAAAAATCACGGATGAAGAACAAATCGTTGTGAGCAGAATCAATCATATAGACCGAAAGAGACAGGAAGTGGTTCATGATATCGCCAACGTAGTAAACAGGGATGTTGAAGATTTGAAGCTGGAAAATATTATTCAGATGCTGGAGCCGAGGCCGGCGGAGCAGCAGAAGCTGGCCAGGGTTTATGACAGGTTAAAAGACGTGGTGCACAGGGTGAGGCAGGTCAATGAGCAGAACCGGGAACTAATCACCAATGCGCTGGAAATGATAGAATTTGACATAAATATGTTCCAGGCAATGAGGGCGGCTCCGCAGACAGCCAATTACAATAAAGGCGCTTATAACACAGGGAGCGTAATCGGGGTAGGCAGAAGCGAGTTTGATGCAAAACAATAATCCTAGAGAGAGGTGATATCATATGCCGTTATTCGGAAGTTTATATATCGGTGCGTCTGGGCTGCAGACGTCACAGAACACATTAAATACAACAGCACATAATATGGCAAATACTGATACCAAGGGGTATACGAGGCAGCAGATACTGCTTGGCACAAGAAGCTATATTAATCTTTCCACCAGCGCCTCCGCCATTTCGTACCAACAGTATGGTCTGGGCGTATTCTATTCCCAAACAAGGCAGGTCAGGGATGTATTTCTGGATGAGACATTCCGCAAAGAGTCCGGCCGTCTTTCCTTTTACGAAACAAACACAAAAGTAATAGAGGAAATGGAAGACTTATTCGGCGAGTTTCAGGGCGTGGAGTTTTCAGAGTCTTTGACTAATTTATGGAAAATCATGGAAGACCTGTACGAGGATCCCTGCGAACTGACCAACCAGAATATGTTCATTTCACGCTGCGACCAGTTCCTTACAAGGGCATCCTTGGTATATCAGGGGCTGTGCGAACAGCAGGATAACCTGAATAAGCAGGTGGAGAACATGGTGGAGCAGATTAATGATTACGGAGAGGAACTGGTAGCCATCAATAAGCAGATTATGCGTCTTGAGACCGGCGACACGGAACATGCCAACGACTTGAGGGACAGAAGGAATCTGATTCTGGATGAACTTTCCAAGCTGGGTCAGATTCGGTATGAGGAAGACTTCAACGGCGTAGTCAGCGTGAAATTTGAAGGCGTGGATTTTGTGACTTCGGATTTGGTGAACCGGGTGGAACTGTATACGGACAAAGAAACCGGATTCCATACGCCTTACTGGAGGCAGCTGGCAAATTATAAGGTGAATAGCCGCGGAGAGCGCGAATTGGACTTGGATGCGGCACGTCTCTTTAATCCGACGCAGAAAATATCCACCACGATGAATACGGATATCGGCTCCATGCGTGCGGCTCTGCTGGCCAGAGGGGAGAAACGTGCGACTTATCAGGATTTGGAGAACGAGAAAACATATAACAGAGATATATCGCAGTCACTCTTAATGAATGTGCAGGCGGAATTCGACCGTCTGATCCATTATGTGGCGACTACTATCAACGACGTGTTAGAGCAGGCTGCCCTGAGCGAACCGGATACCAATTACTTAAAGGATGCGGACGGCAATCCTTACCGTATGTTCGAACTGATTTCGGAGGATCCGGAGATGGGATTTTCCATCCGGAACATGATAGTGAACGAAGAACTGAAACGGGAGCCGGGCAATCTTTCCTTCCGGCTGAAGGACGATTCGGAAGATAAGCAGGCCATCCGCAATATGCTGAACGCCTTTGAGTCAGAGACATATATGCTGAATCCCAATCTGCAGACCAAGACCAATATCCGCCGGTATTACGACGCACTGATTAACCAGATCAGCAATACCGGGGAAATGAACAAGGACTTTCAGGCAGGGCAGGAAGCCACTATCAACGAAACATTTTCCGCAAGGGAACAGGTGCTGGGCGTTTCTTCCGACGAGGAAATGGAATTTATGATTAAATTTCAGAATGCTTATAACGCATCCAGCCGTTATATTAATGTAATTGACGAAATGATAGAGCATATCATTAATACATTGGGAAGGTAAGGTGAGGAAAAATGCCATCACAATTTTTCGGTTTATCAATAGCATCTTCGGGACTGCGGGCGGCCAATGCGGCGTTGAATACGACGGGCAATAATATTTCCAATGTATATACGGAAGGCTACAGCAGGCAGCAGGTAACGCAGGAAGCGGCCAATGCCCTCAGAGTGTTTGCGACTTATGGCTGTGCCGGTGCCGGCGTGGATACGGTGGCCATTGAGCGGGTGAGGGATTCCTTTTATGACATGAGATTCCGTGACAACAATGCCACTCTGATGGAATATGACATTAAAAAATATTACTGCGACACGCTGCAGGAATATTTCAAGGACGAAGACGATTCCGGCTTCGCGGCTATTTTCAGGCAGTTTTCCGCGGCGTTGGAGACCGTGTCCACCAACCGCAGCAGTACGGACGCAAAGGCACAGTTTATTGCCACCGCACAGAAAATGGCGGAATATTTTAACAATACGGCAGGCAATCTGAAGGAATTGCAGAAGGATGTGAACTCGGAAATTAAAATCCGCGTTGACCGTATCAATTCCATTGCCACTGAGATTGCCACTTTAAATAAGCAGATCAATGTCATTGAGATGACCGGCACCAATGCAAAGGCCAATGAATTAAGGGATAAAAGGGATTTGCTGCTGGATGAACTTTCGGAAATCGTGGATGTGGAAACGGAGGAATTTCCGCTGACCGACTCCAATAATCCGGAAAGGGAGACGGGCGGAACCAGATTTGTGGTATATATTGCCGGAAAGCAGTGCCTGGTGGACAACAATGATTTCCATACATTGGAATGCAGGTCCAGAAAGGACGACGAGAAGATTAACCAGACGGATGCAGACGGATTGTATGATGTATTCTGGGATAACGGCAATGATTTTAATCTGCACAATGCTTCCATGAGAGGTTCCCTGCGGGGGCTGATTGCCATGAGGGACGGGAATAATAATCAGGGATTTTCAGGCTTGGTAACCGGCGTGTCCCAGAACGGCGGCAATACGGAAGTCAAGATTAAGGTGACAAAAGAGTATCTGCAGGATATGAACAAATGTATGCTGCCTAATTTCCCTACCGACAAGGGCGGCGACATGCTGATTAATAATACCCAGTTTTATTATACTTCCTGGAAATATGACGAGGCGACGGCCACCTATACGTTCATAATGAACGATGCGAAATGTGATTCCAAGGTGACGGCGGGAATGATGGGCAAAGAGGCTTCCGTCGGAAGGGACATTAACTATCAGGGCATTCCTTACTATCTGTCCCAGATGAATGAATTTGTCCGTACATTCGCTGCGAAAGTGAATGAGATTTTCGGGAAAGGCTATGACGTGAACGGGGATTTGTTCGGAAAAGGCGGCAATGAGCTGACGTTCTTCACGGCCAAGAAACCGGTGGCGGACGGCAATAACCTTTTGACACAGTACGGCATCCCGGATTTCGAGGACGATAACGGATATTATGAGATGACCGCTTTCAATATTGAAATCAACAGTAAGCTGATGGCAAATGCAGACTTGCTGGGCACCAAATCCGACGCTACTGTCGGCAATGAGGAATGCGGGCAGATTGATGAACTGAAGCAGGCATTGGTGGATAAGACGAAATTCAGCTTCCGTAATTCTACCGCAGGCGAGTTTCTGGATACGCTCCTGTCGGATGTGGCCTTGAATGCAAGCAATGCGGAGAACTTCTATGACACCTACTACGGGATTGCGGTAACGATTGAAAATCAGAGGGCTTCTATTTCCAGTGTAGATGAGGACGAAGAAGCCACGAATATGATTAAATTTGAAAATGCATATACGTTGTCGTCCAAAATGATTCAGACGCTGACGGAGATATATGACAGGCTGATTCTGCAGACCGGAGTCTAAGCGGCGGTAAGAAGCTGTTCAGAATTAACTTTGCAGATATTGCGGCAGTGAATTCAGGCAGAACGTATGGGAACTACTCCTTCTTTTTCTTATGGCGAAATATATTCTTGCAGTGAATATGTGATGTGTGACGCGGCTTTCAAGGGATGCCGAAACATTTCGGAAAGCTGCCGACAGCAGAGATTTCGTACAAAAACATAATTTGGTTCCCATATCGAAATATTCTGCCGCAGGCGGCAGGCATGTTTTTCAGGCATATTCCGGAGCGGCCGCAAAAGAGCGGAAAATGCTTTGGGAAAACCGGAATGAAAAGGAGACGGATAACTATGAGAATGACGAATAAAATTATGCAGAATAATTCCCTGTATAATATTAACAATAATAAACAGTTGGTAGATAAGCTGAGTACGCAGATGTCCACCAATAAAAAAATTACCAGGCCTTCCGACGATCCGGTCATTGCAGTTCGGGCGCTTCGCCTGCGCAGCGATGTGGCACAGATTACCCAGTATCATGAGAAGAATGCGGAAGATGCAAAAAGCTGGCTGAAGGTAACAAGCGATGCTTTGGATACCACTACGGAAGTGCTGCGTAAAATGACGGAGCAGGCAACCAGGGGTGCAGAGGATGATTTGGGCTATGACAATCTGGAGATTATCGTGACGCAGCTGAAATCTTTGAGGGATGAGTACTACTCCACCGGGAACGTGGATTTCGCGGGCAGATATATTTTTACCGGATACCGGACTAATTCTACGCTTACTTATACCGAGGATGCCACGGAAGAATATAAGATTTATGAGAAACTGGATGTTTCGGCGGTGGATACGCTGAACTATACTACCATTGGCGACCTGAAAGGAATATCCAAGGAAAATTATGATCCGACGACGGCGACTCAGCCGGGGGAGGATGAGAATAATATTGTGAACGGGGATATTTACCGTATCATGTTGTCTTATGACGACTTGAAGAACGCTGCGGACGGGCAGAACCTGACCATTGAATATGTATCTAACGAAACAACGGTTCCGCCGCAGACGACTCCCTTGGTTCAGCCTGCGGACATTATATATATGTCCTCCACGGCAAACCCTAACCCGTATGAGGCCATTCAAGATCCTGCCAATGCGGGAAAGGCGATACTGATACCGGAAACAGGGGAATTGCTGCTTGGAAAAGACTTATATGATGCGCAGTTCAACATTAATAAGACACCACAGACTTCTCCGCTGACCGCAGAGTCGCAGATTCGTATTTCTTATGATAAAAATACATGGAAGAAAGGGGATATGCGTCCTCAGCATTATTTTGAATGTACCAAGAAAAATCCGGACGGTACGTCCATTGATTATAACTGGAGCAAGGATGAGAGTACGAATCCTCCAACAAATTATATTTCCATGAACGGGGAAAGCCAGATTATCGAATATGACGTAGGCTATAACCAGAAAATCCGTGTGAATACGTTAGCAAACGAAGTATTTTCCATGGGGATGGATCGTGTCATTGACGACTTGGAGAATGCGCTTTCCAAGCTGAAGGAAATTGATACGGCAAGGACGAACCTGAAACATATGATGGACGGTATTAAAGAAGGCGAGCCGGGTTATGAAAATATTAAGGCCACCTATGCCGCAGCGGATAAAGCTTATACTTATATCCGCCATAATATGCAGAAAAAGTTTGAGCATCTGATTTCGCAGGTAGAGGGTTTCCAAAGCAATGCTAACGTGGCCGTTACAGACAGCGGCACAAGGGCGGATCGTCTGGACTTGATTATTAACCGTCTTTCCACGCAGAAGACTACTTTCAAGACATTGCAGTCTGCCAATGAGGACATTGACGTGACGGAGGTAACGGTTCAGCTTACAAGTATGGATAACTCTTATAATTCTGCGCTTATGGCAACCAGCAAGATTCTGCAGAACTCGCTGATGAATTATCTGTAAGGCATTTCTGATCGGGGCAAAGCCGGGAAAGGAGATTGGGGAGAAACAATGACGATTACGACTAAAATATTTGGAGAAATATCCGTTGAGGATGATAAAATCATACATTTCCCGGGAGGGATTATCGGGTTTCCGGATTTGACGGATTTTACGATGATTCATGACGAGGAAGACGGGGTGGCGTCCATTCACTGGCTGCAGTCCATTCAGGAACCGGCATTTGCCATGCCGGTGATCGATCCTCTGATTGTAAAGGAGGACTATAGTCCGGATGTGGATGAGGAATTGCTGAAACCGCTTGGTGAATTGACAGAGGATGAAACGTTGGTGCTTGTCACGCTTTCCGTGCCGCAGGATCTGACGAAGATGACAGTTAACTTGAAGGGACCCATTATCATTAACAGTGGCAACAGGAAAGCATGTCAGGCAATTATAGACGGGGATGAGTATAAAGTGAAATTCCCGATTTATGATATCCTGCAGGCGAGGAAAGCGGGTGAATAGATGTTAGCCTTATCAAGAAGGAAGAATGAAGCACTGATTATTAATAATAATGTAGAGATAACAATACTTGAAATCAAAGGCGAACAGGTGAAGATAGGCATTACGGCACCGAAGGATGTACCGATTTACCGCAAGGAAGTGTATGTGCAGATACAGGATGCAAATAAGGAAGCGGTGGAGACGGATGGTATGGAGGCTTTGAAGAAATTGTTGGGGTGAGGCCGCATGCGCAGGAGCAGTCCTCCCGGTATGGCAGCCTTGTGTATGGCTCAGCTTCCCGGCCGGCTGCTGCCGGATGCATTTCTCTGATTTCGCCGTCAAAAATGGGGGATTTCTAACTGTTTTTTCTGT
>CAJTVK010000129.1 GCA_910579645.1 uncultured Lachnospiraceae bacterium
AAACCGTGCATCCGTGCACGGTTTCCCTTACGTGTCCGCATTCTGCTAAGAAACTCCCGCCGGAAACGGAGCACGGAAAATCCGGGACAGGCGCTCCCGCTGCTGCCGGCCGCTAAAAAAACTCACGCACGGGCGTCCGCAATCATCCACAATCGACCGCAATCATCCATAATCACCCACACCCCTTTCAAAAGCTATGCCACACAGAAAGCGAAAGCCACATCAGAACCATAACTTTTACCTTACCAAGAATTGACACAAAGAATTGTCAGGATTAAAATAAAAAAGTATTATCAGGCAATGTATAACGTAAATACATAGAAAACCGGAACAATATCATTAAATATAACCACATCATGAAAGGACAGATATGAAAAGCACGGATATTACGGCAAAGCCCCCATGTGTCATCCGGTTGGCGGCAGAAGGAGATGCGGCAGAACTATTGGCGATTTATGAGCCGTATGTAAGGCAGACGGCAATCACTTTTGAGTATGAGGTCCCTACCTTGGAGGAATTCAGGGAGAGAATACGGCATATTTTAGAAAAATATCCTTATCTGGCGGCCGTCAGGGCAGGGGAGATTGTAGGCTATGCATATGCATCCTGCTTCAAAGAACGGCCGGCCTATGATTGGTCCGTGGAAACCTCTGTTTATGTGAAGCAAGGCCTGCACGGGCAGGGAATCGGCCGCCGGCTGTATGCCGCATTGGAGGATATATTGAGAAGACAGCATATTGTGAATGCCAATGCCTGCATTGCCTATCCGCACCCGGAGAGCCAGCGTTTTCATGAGAAATGCGGCTACCGCACCGTGGCGCATTTTACGAAGTGCGGCTACAAAATGGGGAAATGGTACGATATGGTCTGGATGGAGAAAATGTTGGGGGAACATCCGAAACAGCCGGGAAAAGTAGTGCCGGTGAAACAGTTGGAGGGGTTATGGGAATGAAACATAAAACATTTGACAAAGATTATCTGCTGCGGATTTCAGAAGCCTTGATAGCAGACTGGCAGGCGGCCCCGGAAGAGGAACCGGATTTTCTGGAGTGTTATACGGCAGAGAACCAAGAGGAAAGGGAAGAACGGATTCGCTGTATGATGGAAAAAGCAAAGAAGGGGCTGGGGGAATACCCTCAGTCTTTTTTCGCCGTAAGGGAGCGGAAAAGATGGAAAATCCGCATGGAAAAAATGCTGGGGGAGGCTTTGCGGGAAGAAAGGGCTTTGGATATGGGCGGGGTGCTGGAGGAAGATGAACTTTGGGAGTTTCAGGCCTGCCTAAAGGAATTTCTGAGGAAGGTTAGGAAGTTTGACAGAAATCTGGCTTTGGAGGATATGGGGCAGGCAGTCCGCAACTATATGGTGTATGCTATTTTCCTTGCCTTGAACGGGAAGGCACTGAAATACCGCCCGGCAGCTTTCGGTTACAGCATGCTCTATCCTTATACGGATAATTATATTGACAGCCCTTGGAGGACGGAACGGGAAAAGGAGCATTTTAACCGGTTAATAGAGGATAAGCTGAAGGGGAAAAGGGGGAAGCCGCAGTCCGGGCATGAAAAGAAGACAGTGGAACTTCTGGGGGAAATAGAGAAGGATTACGGCAGGCCGCATGAGGTATATGAGGGCTTGCTGCTGATGCTGGAGGCACAGGAAATCAGCCTGCGTCAGGAAAAACAGTGGAAAGGGAACAGAGGGGCCTGCCGGGAAGAGGCCGTGCTGGGTGTTTCTGCCTATAAAGGCGGCGTTTCCGTCCTGATGGACAGATATTTCATTGACCGGCCATTGACGGAAAGGGATCTTTATTTTTATTACGGTTTTGGTTTTCTCCTTCAGCTTTGTGACGACCTGCAGGATATTTCCCAAGACAAAGAAGAGGGAAATCCCACGGTCTTTTCTCTGTGCGGCACGAAAGAAGAGGCGGAACGGAAGGTGAATAAGCTGCTGCACTTTGCGGCAAAGATTTTCGAAAGCTGTGATACGGAAAAGGAGAAATTCAAAGGGTTTCTTCGGAAAAACTGCTATTTGCTGATTTTGGCATCCGCGGCGGGAAGCGGGGAATGGATGGAAGAAGAGTGGCTGTCCCGGATGCAGCAATGTCTTCCGGTAAGTATGGACTATCTCCGGAAATACGGCAACGGCATATTGGGCAGCGGCAAAGGGGACGGGGAAGAGAAGGGTAGGACGGAAAAAGAGAGGAGAAAGTTTATGCAAATGCTGGATGTCCTGATTGCGGACTGAGGAATGGCGGCCGGCAACGGCCATATCAGGAAGGGAATTCTCTGCCCGTTTCCTTTCCTGTTTAGAAATCCTCTGTTATTTTTTAAGAATTTCTTTGGAATTGAATGCGTCTCCTATTCAGTTTTGACGGGTAATATAAACCCATCGGAAGAAAAGGGACATCCGGCACAGGCGGTAAAGAGGAAGCTGCCGGCGGGCGGCATGGTCGGGCCGGAGAAAAATAACGGATATTTTACTTTCTGAAAATATGATATACTTTCATTCAGAGGCTCCGGCATAGGGACGTTCGGAATGCCGCCGCCGGGAGAGACGGCGGAGGAAACATCCGGCAGGGGAAAAGGAGGCCGGGAAGAAAGGAAGGGATTTTTGGAATGGAAGCATATCATATATTGATCGTGGAGGATGACAAAGACATCAGGGACGGCATTGAGATTTATCTGAAAAACCAAGGCTATATCGTTTCACAGGCCGCGGACGGCATCGAGGGACTGCGGAAAATCGAAGGAGAGGAAATTCATCTTGCCATAGTGGATATCATGATGCCACGGATGGACGGCATAACCATGATGATGAAGGTGCGTGAAAAGGGATATGACTTTCCCGTCATCATGCTGTCGGCTAAGTCCGAGGAAGTGGATAAAATCATGGGACTGAACATGGGGGCGGACGACTATGTGACAAAGCCGTTCACTACGATGGAATTGCTGGCAAGGGTAAATTCCCATCTGCGCCGTTACGGTAAATATCTGCAGGCGGTAGGCGGGGCACAGGAAAACGGAAAAGTCCATGTAATCGGAGGGCTGGAACTGAATGAAGAAACCGTGGAAGTCAGCGTGGACGGGAAGCCGGTAAAAATGACGCCGCTGGAATTTAAAATATTGCTGCTGCTTATGAAGAATCCGGGAAGGGTATTCAGTGCCGACGAGATTTATGAACGGGTCTGGAACGAACAGGCGGTCAATACGGATACGATTATGGTGCATATCCGGAAAATCAGAGAGAAAATAGAAATTAACCCAAAGGAGCCGAAATACTTAAAGGTGGTGTGGGGCGTTGGATATAAAATTGAAAAGCAATGACTATGGATTGGCGGATTCGGAAAACAGAAATAAAGTATCCGCGGAGGATGATGCAGGAACGAAGGGAACGGAAAAAGACAGCGAAGGAATTAAGGGAACGGAAAAAGACAGTGAAGGAATTAAGGGAACGGAAAAAGACAGTGCAGGAATTAAGGGCATGGGAAATATAGGATGGGGAAGCCGGAGAAAAAAGAGGGACGCAAGAGCAAGCATCAAATACAGCCTGTTGGCAGCGGCATTGGTAACCGCGCTGTTTTCCCTGATTTTTCTCAGTCACTATCCCAATTTCCAAAAAAATGCACAGATATTCAACGGCAACGGCCTTCAGGACGATAATTTTCTGGTCAGAATGAATGTGGGCAATTATATCCTATATAAAGATATTGTGGAAAAGACGGAACAGAAGAGTTATAGCTACTATGATTTATATATGGATTTGGAAGTGTCGGAAACGGCTGCGGAACCCTCCGGCTATAACCGGCAGGAATATGATGATTTTATGTCAGGGGACGTGGATTCTTCGGTAAGGGATATTCAGGAAGCTGTGGATCTGAAATTCAGGGAGGACTGGGCACCGGTCATGTCCGAAGTGGGGCGGCTGATGGATTACTGTGTGGTAGACCGTAAGAGCGGGGAATTTATCAAAAATACGGAAAGGGAAATCGAAGCCCTGGCCGGGCTGACAGAGGGCGCGGAACCGGAGAAGACGGCGCAGGCCGGCGGCAATGCCCGCCGGCAGCAGGTACAGGACGGATATGCATATTATGTGGCGGTAAGCTATGACAGTGTGGGAAATCCCGAAAGGGTGGCGGTGAAGGACGAGAATTCGGACGAATTGCTGAAAAAAATGCAGAATGAGGCTAAAAGCAGACCTTTAGAGACATGGCTTGGCAAGAATTTCAACGGATTTTACGGGACGGAAGGGTCTTTCAGCGGATACAGCCCCAAAGACGGCAGTGTAAAAAATGTGCATTACAGACTGAAGTCGCCTCATGACGTAACTTTTATATATGCCATGACAGAAGAGCAGAGACAGACAGTGGAACGGGACGGGCTGTTTGGCATGCAATGGTCGGAGTGGTATGTCTATTACCAAAGCGGGGCACAGGAAGTGTTTGTAGGGCTGCTGCTGCTGATGGCCATAGTGGTTCTCTGCCTGATGAGGTGCAGATGGTATGGGCTGTACCGGGAAAACGGCGTAAAGATTTTACTGGAAGTTGCGGTATTGGCAGTTATCGTCTGGCTCGCGGCCGTTCCGGAATGGCTGTTGGGATTGGTAAGAAGCAGCTGCACGGGAGAACTGAATGGCACTTTTGCGGCATATCTGAAGTTTCTGCCCGAGAGGTTATATCCGGCCATGACAGGCTTTGTTAATTTTGCCGTTTTGTTCCTGTTGTTTGGCATGTGGTTTTATATATTAAATTATTTTGGGGAAGTCTTAATTTTGGGGCCGAAAAGCTTTTTGAAAGAGAGAAGCCTTGCGGTGAATATTTGGATAAGGATCTGGCAAGCCGGCAAACGGCAGTATGACCGTTTTAAGGAGGAAATGCTTCATGTGGATTTGGGGAAGGATGCCATGCGTTCGGTGCGCAAAGCGGTGGTTATCAATTTCCTGCTGGCGGCGGTTATGTGCATGATGTGGCTTTCCGGCTGGATTGCCTTGGCAGCCTATTCCGTGGCGCTGTATTTTATCCTGAAAAAATATATCAGCCGGATTCAGATGCAGTACGGCAAAATGCTGGAAGTCACCAATTCCATTGCGGAGGGCAACCTGAATACCGTGTTCGACGAGGACTTGGGAATCTTCGAATCGTATAAAGAAGAACTGTACCGGATTCAGGAAGGGTTCCGGAAAGCAGTGGATGAAGAAGTGAAAAGCCAGCGGATGAAAACGGAACTGATTACCAATGTCTCCCATGACCTGAAAACGCCGCTGACTGCCATAACCACATATATTGATTTGCTGAAGGAAGAGAATATTACGGAGGCGCAGAGAAAGGAATATCTTGGAGTGCTGGAAAAGAAGTCGCTGCGCTTAAAGACTCTTATAGAAGATTTATTTGAGGTGAGCAAGGCAAACAGCCGGAATGTGACCGTGAATCTGGTGGAGGTGGATATCTGCAATCTGCTGCGGCAGGTATATTTGGAATATGAGGACCGGGCAGAAGAGTCCGGGCTGATTTTCCGGTTCCGCATGCCGGAGGAAAAGATTCTGCTGAAACTGGACAGTCAGAAGACATACCGTATTTTTGAGAACCTTTATATCAACATTATAAAATATGCCATGACAGGGACCAGGGTGTATATCAGTCTGGAACCGGAGGAAAAGGAAGTACGGATTGAACTGAAGAATATGTCCGCATCGGAACTGCAGGTGGAGCCGGACGAACTGACGGAGCGGTTTGTGCGGGGGGACAGTGCAAGGAATACGGAGGGCAGCGGCCTGGGTCTGGCAATTGCCAAGAGCTTTGTTCAGGTGCAGGGAGGAAGAATGGAAGTATCGGTGGACGGGGACCTTTTTAAAGTCGTTCTTTGGTTTAAGTCGGAATGATGTTTTTTGCCCGGGCACGCTTTTGCCCTGCGGCAAACGCAACGGCACTAAGGCACTGTGCTTTAGTGCCGGCGTTTTTCGAAGGCCCGAGGGAAAAACGTCATTTATTATGTATATTTTTTTGGGAGATAATCAGAACAAATAGCAAGGATAAAAAATTGGATAAAGTTATTCTGATTATCATTAATTCATCTGCTCCCGTTTCTGTCACCGTATGTAAGGAATTGCTTATGAAATTGTTAAATAAATGTTCCGAGGCGCCTATCCAAAGCGTTCCGGACAATGCCGCACACATACCCCATTCATAAGCTAAAATTCCGGACAATAGTATATATCCTATGCCCATAAAAACTGCCATAGCGATATTCATGGAACCGTCAAGCAGAGGATTTATTACGTTGGTAATATGCCATATTCCAAAAAGCAGAGCCTGTATTAGATTGGCTGTCTTTTGAGAATAGTATTGTGCGCCGATTTTACGGAACAGTCCTCGAAACAGTCCTTCTTCTGCACAGACATTGACTATATTGCCAATCATGCACACTGCCACGGCTGACAAGGAACTGCCGTTTGTATGTGCCTGTGTAAGTGAAAAATTTGTAATATAAAAACGTAAAGACGGATGTTTCCTCATGATAAGCAACGCAATAAATTCCGCAAGGTAAGAAAGAAAAAAGGTGCTCATGCCAAGAGCAAGACCATATTTCAAACCGGTAAATATCCCTTTTTTCGTAAATCCCAAATCACTCCAGGGAGATTTAAGCATATTCAACGCAATCCATATGAGCAAAATGCAGCAGATTTTATGTAATATATTTTCTCCGACCCAGGTTTGGTCGGTTTTTACAAAAATAATTTCTGTTACTCGAATAATCATCAACAGAATAAACATCATACTGATAACACTTATTGTTCTTTTTTTCCCAATATCTCTTTTCTCCATGTCTCTTTTCCTCTGAATCATTTTGACAGCTGACGATTTTAGTCTGGATTTTTGTTTCGGTTCTTAATTAGCAAATTGATTTCTTTTGCTTCTTGCTTCATTTGTAACAAATTTAAAAAGAGTGAAATGATATATATTACAATCCCCATACAAACAAGCAGCAAAAATGACAAACTTGTAAACCAATGGAACAACTGCCCAAACACAAGGAGTTCGCATACTATAAAGGTGATTTCCAAAATCACTTCTGTAAAAATGTTTTTAAATTCCATTCTTTTAATACACATTATTCCTAAATGAGTAATGATATTTACGGCAAAAGCCTGAAACACTGTTTCCAAATAAATACAGCTTGCATGAAAGGACAATGCGACAACGGAAAGCAGCAGCAAGGAAATCCCTGTTGTAGCCAAAATATTTACCACATTTTTTTTCATTCTTCTTTATCCCCTCCCAATGCTTTTTTGACGCCATTTAAATAGCTGCGATTGACAGTAACCTTTTCACCATTCTTCAAAGTTGCTTCCATTCTGCTGTTGAAAAGAGGCCTAATGCTGTCTAAAGCGTTTATGTTTAAGATACATGATTTGCTGATTTGCACAAAACCGTGTGTCTGCAATTTGCTTTTTAGCTGATATAACCGAAAATCCGTACGGTACACTGCATTTTCAAGATATACAAAAGTTTTTTTGTCAACGCTCTCTATATAATAAATATCCAAAATGTTTATCAGTTTCTCCGCATTCTCACCGGCACATTTTATCTGCATATCAAATGACTGTAAAAAATCTATGATACGATTCACTTGCCGGTTCTTTTGGGGATATTTCATTGTTATTTCTATCTCGTTGCAGGATAAATCCTGTTCTGTCTTTATTTTCATTTTGCCACCCCTTTGAAAGTTATAGCATAGTTTTTCGCTAAAAGAAATCCCCATATCGCTAAGATACATTTTCTTCTTACCAAGATACAAATATTGCGGTTTTTTGTTTCTTTGTACGCTATATTATATACGGGCTAAGGAACATCAACAATGGGAGCGAAAAAGGCGAGGCTTGGTGGAAAATAAATGAGAACTCTGATTGACACAAATTGATACCGGAGCATATCTTAGAATGCTCCGGTATTTGCCATAAAGCTATAAGGCTTACACACGATAGAAGCCGAAAGAACCGGCCGGGACGTTTATTTTCCCGTTTTCCGCAGTGATTTTCCCGCCGAAGGAATGCAGCTTCTCCGATAAAGGCAAGGTACAGTCAAAAGAGGCGGATTTGCCGGAAGGATTCAGCAGGACAAGGATTTTCTCATCCGCCATGCTGCGCAGGTAGGCAAAGGGGTAGGAGTGGCTTTCCGCATAGAGGAATTCGATGTCTCCTTTGCTCTGCAGTGCAGGGTGTGACTGGCGCAGTGCAATCAATGCTTTCACATCATGGTAGAGGGAACCGCTGTCTGCCATCTGTGCCTGTACGGTAGGGCGTTCCGGGCTGCTGTCCAGGGGAATGTACATATCCTCTGCCGGAGCGCAGCTGAAACCGGCGTTGGGGGTGCCGTCCCATTGCATGGGGGAGCGGGAGCCGGTCCGTTCATAGCCGCCTTCCACGGAAGTGAGATTTTCCACATAACGCATGCCGATTTCATCCCCGTAATAGAGGAAAGGCGCGCCGGGCATGGAGAGCAGGAAAGCAAAGGCGATTTTAAGTTCGTCGCCCTGTAAATATTTGGCCAGCCGTACCGTATCATGGTTGCCGGAGGGGATGCAGATTAGCCCTTTCCGGCTGTTTCTTTCAAAAAGTTCTTTGTAATTTTCCGCAAAGGCCGCAATATCGCCGTTGCCCCGACCGGAAAAATAAGGTTCCTCGCAGCGGAACAGGTCATTGAAATGGAACGCGCCGAAAGGCAGCAGGAAATCCATATGGAAACCTCCTTCCAGTGACTTGTCGGGATCGCCCCATTCGGATATGATGGCGGCTTCCGGAAATTCTTTGTCCAGAAAAGCGCGGATTTCCTGCCAAATCTGTATGGTGCCTTTGCTGTCTTCATCCTTCTTGACAAGGGAGCCGGCCATATCCACGCGGAAACCGTCGCACCCAAGACCCAGCCAGAAGCGCATGATATTTTTCAGTTCGGCAATGGTTGCTCTGGGGCCGGGGGCATCCATAGGCTGCTGCCAAGGGCGTTCGGGCTTATAAAAACCGTAGTTCAGCGCGGGCTGGCAGGAAAAGAAATTGATGACGCAGGAGCCGCTTCTTTCCGAAATGCCCCGCAGGAATCCCATTCCTTCCACGGCTTCCCATACGCTGTCCGACCATACATAACGGTCCGTGTACTCGTTCTTCCCTGCTTTCATGGATTCCAGGAACCATTGGTGCTGAACGGAGGTATGACCGGGAACTAAGTCCAGCAGTATATGCATGTTGCGTTTATGCACTTCTTCAAAAAGGCGCTTTAAATCGTCATTGGTGCCGTAACGCGGCGCTGCCTTATAATAATCGGCGACATCATATCCCGCGTCGCTGAAAGGGGATTCAAAGCATGGGTTCATCCAGATGCAATTGCATCCCAATTCCGAAATATAATCCAGTTTCTCAATGATGCCGTTGAAATCCCCGATACCGTCACTGTTGGTATCTTTAAAAGACTGAGGATAAATTTCATAAAAAACTGCGTTGTCTAACCATTGTGCCATAGTGTGTGCTCCTTTCGTTTTCCGTCTTTGTTTTGCCCTGTGAAAATCAATGGTAACCGTTCAGCCGGCGGATTCCCTGCTGCAATCAATGTTCCGTTCTGTGCCTGCTGACTTGTATTTTCGGATTATAATGATATAATAGTCTTTACCGAAAATAAGAACAACCATAATGGTACTGAAAAACGATACTATAATATGGTAATGGGAAGGACAGTCGATGGCAAGCATATCTTCCAAAGAAAAGCGGCGGCACGGTTCGGTGCGGATTCCTTACAGCTATTATAAATGCAGCATTCCGGATTACTTTCCGATGGTTCCGCTGCATTGGCACAATGAATTTGAACTGAATTATGTGACCGGGGGGAAAAGCGAATTTACCTACGGAAAAGAAAAATTTGTGACGGACACGGGAGATATCATTATAGTCCCTCCCAATATGCTCCACGCCATATACCCTTATCAGGATTTCAGGCAGACCTATGAGACACTGGTATTCCGGGAAGAGATGCTGGGAACCGGCAGGGCGGAAAGAGGATGGGTTTCCTGCATTGCGCCGGTCATTGACGGCAGCCACGAGATTTCCGTGCCGGTTGCGGGAGCGGAAAAGGCGTATGCGGAAATCCGGGCATGCGTGGAACGTATTTTCGGCTATACGCAAAGGGATACGCCGGTAGCGGATTTATATATGAAAAGCGAACTGCTCCGTCTATTCTGCCTGCTGCAGGAAAGCGGGTGCATTAAAGCGGTGAGCGGCAAAAGCGATAAGTCCATGGAGAGCATCCGGCCGGCTCTTCTTTTCATAAACCGGAATTACAAAGAAAACATAGATGTGGGACAGCTGGCAGAAATGGTGCATTTAAGCAGGAGCCATTTCATGTACCGCTTTAAGCAGGTGGTCGGAATCAGTGCGATGGAATATGTCATACAGCTTAGGATAAAGAGTGCCTGTGACATGCTGCGCAGCTCCGGCTGTACCTCCGTGGAAATTGCCTTTGCCTGCGGCTTCCAAAATCTGTCTAATTTCAACCGTCAGTTTAAAAAATGCGTAGGCTGCACGCCGCGGCAGTACCGGCAGCTGCAAAAAAACTTTTGACATATAAAAGGCTTTGTATTATAATAATATACGGTTGAGTGCGCACATAAGTTTTAAATGTTGGAGTTAACAATCATATAAGAGATGGGAGAGAGAAACATGGATAATAACATGAACGCAGAAGACAAAGGTGGATTTTTATGGGGGTTACTTGGATGCTGTATCCCGATCGTAGGGTTGGTGCTGTTCCTTGTATGGAAAGACACAAAGCCTAAGACTGCAAAAGCAGCAGGAATCGGTGCGCTTATCAGTGTTATTGTAATTGTAGTATGGTACATATTGATAGCTGTGCTCGGCATTGGCTTGGCAGCCATGGGCTAATGCGGATTGGCTGTTAAATTTGGCAGATTTCTGCAGATATGTTTTGGATGCCATGCCAGACCGGATCGTTCCTTTTTTTTCCATGGGAAGCAATTCCCGATTTGTGCGCGCTGTACAGGAGAATTAGCAGGAATGATTGCAGGGATTCCGATTGCGGCCTGCTTTGGCTGCCCGGAGTTGCGATGGGTGCTGCTGCTTATGCTGCCCATGCTGTTTGATGGTTTCCTACAGCTTTTGACACGCTATGAAAGCGGGAATTACCGCCGGCTGTTTACCGGTTTCCTGTTTGGGATTGCTTTGATATTTGCTTTTATCTATTTTCATAGAGCATGTATGTGGATTGCAGGATGTATCTGGAAGTGGATGGGGGCAGACCCGGTTAAGATTGACAGGGCAGTGGAACGGCTGACATAGAATAGAATATGATAAAGGGAAAAGGGTGCGGAGAGCATCCTTTTTTTTGGGGAGGGGATTGGGGGGAGGACGCTTCAGCCGGATTGTTATGCCCGGCGGCATCGTATGGATTTGTGGGGCGGGAGGGGTCCCCGGGCCGGCTGCGGAATTGGAGCGGTATCATTTCTGCGTCAAAAATGAGATATTTCTAACTGTAAT
>CAJTVK010000130.1 GCA_910579645.1 uncultured Lachnospiraceae bacterium
ATGCGCCACATCGCCGTCAAAATTTTGCCTTGCACTGGCACGAACCATGCAAAGCGGAAGTGTAATTTCTGTCCGGATGAAGCTCTAGGGGCATTATCCACTTAAACTGTGTAAAAACTCTATTCGGGCAAATGCTTTTCTTTTTATATCCCATTAGATACAATATAATTATTGACAGATATTGTTTATACGGTATAAAGGGGTATGGTGATAAGAATGACGTTAGATTATGGAAAGTTAGGGAAAAGAGTCAGGGAACGGAGGGAAAGGGGCAGCATGTCTCAGGCAAGGCTGGCAGAGGCTGCGGAACTGTCCATACAGCATATCAGCAATATCGAAAATGCCAGAACGAAAGTCAGCTTGGAGAAATTGGTGGATATAGCCAATATATTAGGCTGTTCCATGGACGAGCTGATTTGCGACAGTCTTATAAAAGCCAAAGTCATTTATGAGAATGAGGCAGTGGGAATGTTTGACGGCTTTTCCGACAGCCAGATGAGAGCACTTCCGGAATTTCTGCGCAGTTATGTTTACTTTTGCAGGCTGGTGGAGAAAAATATGCAGCAGGAAAACATATAAATGTCCAATTTTGACACTTAAGTGCATAATTGTGACTAAATAGGAAACAAGTACTAAATATGTGCTATATTAAGAGTGGATTTGATTTTCTTGTATTTTATTCTTAATGCATGACAGGCGGGAGATATCCGAAGATATCTCCCGCCTGTGCCGTTACCGGGGCCGGCAGCGGCGCAGGCATAAGATACCGGATTGATTTCCGTAATTTTGTCAGGAAAACCCTTTATTATTTGTTCATTGTGTGCTAAGATAGGATAAGTTAGTGTTTTTATTGGTGAATAGTCGGAGTTGAGGAGGTAAGCCGGACGGAGAGCGTCCTTGGGCATAATAATTATGGACGAGACAATAAAGAAGGATATGGGGGAAACGGAGAATACGGAAAAAGAAGTGGTTTCCAGAAATTTTATCCAGCAGATTATTGACAAAGATTTGGCGGAGGGGACATGCGACACTGTCCATACCAGATTCCCGCCTGAGCCGAACGGATATCTGCATATCGGTCATGCCAAGAGCATATTGCTGAATTACGGGCTGGCAAAGGAATACGGCGGAGAGTTCAATATGCGTTTTGACGATACGAACCCAACAAAGGAAAAGACCGAATTTGTGGAATCCATTAAAGAAGACATTGCATGGCTGGGAGCGGATTGGGAGGACAGGCTGTTTTTTGCCTCCGATTACTTTGAGCAGATGTATGAGGCCGCAGTTAAGTTAATTGCAAAAGGGAAGGCATATGTTTCGGATCTGACTGCAGAGCAGATGCGAGAATATAGGGGAACGCTGACGGAACCTGGGAAAGACGATCCTAACAGGGAACGCGGGATAGAAGAAAACCTGAAACTGTTTGAGGATATGAAGAACGGGGTATATAAGGACGGGGAAAAAGTGCTCCGTGCCAAAATAGATATGAAATCGCCGAATATCAATATGCGGGATCCGATTATATATAGAGTTGCCCATATGGCGCATCACAATACGGGGGATAAATGGTGCATTTATCCGATGTATGATTTTGCCCATCCCATCGAGGATGCCATAGAGGGGATTACTCATTCCATCTGTACGCTGGAATTTGAAGATCACAGGCCGTTGTATGATTGGGTGGTGAGGGAACTGGAATATCCTCATCCGCCGAAGCAGATTGAATTTGCCAAAATGTATCTCACCAATGTGGTGACAGGAAAGCGGTATATTAAGAAGCTGGTGGAGGACGGCATTGTGGACGGGTGGGATGACCCGAGGCTTGTGTCCATAGCGGCATTGCGGAGAAGAGGATTTACGCCGGAGTCCATTCAGATGTTCGTGGATTTGTGCGGAGTATCCAAAAGCAATTCTTCCGTAGATTATGCGATGCTGGAATACTGCATCAGGGAGGATCTGAAGATGAAGCGTCCGCGGATGATGGCTGTCTTGGATCCCGTGAAGCTGATCATTGATAACTATCCAGAAGGAAAGACGGAACTGCTTACCGTGGCTAATAATATGGAAAATGAGTCCATGGGCACAAGGGAAGTGCCGTTCGGCCGGGAACTGTATATTGACAGGGAAGACTTCATGGAAGAGCCGCCCAAGAAATATTTCCGTCTGTACCCGGGCAATGAAGTCCGGCTGATGAATGCATATTTTGTCACATGTACCGGCTATGTGAAGGATGAAAACGGCAGGGTTACCGAAGTGCACTGCACTTATGATCCTGAGACAAAGTGCGGGACGGGATTTGCCGGCAGGAAAGTCAAAGGGACAATACATTGGGTACCGGCCGGTCAGGCAGTGAAAGCGGAAGTCCGGTTATATGAAAACATTATAGATGAAGAAAAAGGCGTATACAATGAGGACGGTTCCCTGAACCTGAATCCCAATTCGCTTACCGTGCGGAAAGAATGTTACCTGGAGCCGGCGTTGGCGGATGCAAAGCCATATGAGAGCTTCCAGTTTGTCCGTCAGGGATATTTTTGCGTGGACTATAAGGATTCCAGGCCGGAAGCGCTTGTCTTTAACAGGATTGTGTCTTTAAAGAGTTCTTATGTGTTGCCTAAGCAAATATAATACAAATTGTGGAGGAGAAAATATGAGTGGATTATTATCCGGACTAGGCGGATTGGGACTGGGAAATTTAGAAAATATGGATTTATATGAAAAGCCTAAGAGCAAGGAAGCGGAAGCAGGCCCGGGGGCAAAGCCGGCGGCGCCTGTGGTTCAGGAACAGGATTTGCTGTTTGACAAAACTTTTACCTGCCCTATCTGTGATAAGGAATTTAAGTCACGGACAGTAAAAGTGGGAAAAGCAAAGCTGATAGGGACGGATTCGGATCTTCGCCCCAAGTATGAGCAGGTAGATATGCTGAAATACGACATTATTATGTGCCCGAACTGCGGTTACGCTGCCTTGAGCCGGTTTTTCAAATTCATTACCTCTCCTCAGGCAAAGAGAATCAAAGAAATGATTTCCGCCAATTTTAAGCCGCGTACGGAACAGAAAGAGACTTACACTTATGACGAGGCACTGGAGCGTTATAAAGTGACACTGGCCAATGCCATCGTGAAGATGGCAAAGCCCAGTGAGAAAGCATATATCTGCCTTAAGACGGCTTGGCTTCTCAGAGGGAAAGGGGAAAGCCTTGATAAGGCAGATCCGGAATATGAGGCAAAGAAGAAGGCGGTTGACGAGGAGGAAAGGGAATTCCTGAAAAATGCATTGGACGGGTTCCTCGCAGCAAGGCAGTCGGAGAATTTCCCTATGTGCGGTATGGACGAACCTACGGTGGACTATGTTATCGCAGTGACTGCCACAAAATTTGAGCAGTTTGACGTGGCATCCAAATTGGTATCTTCCATTATCACATCCACGGCGGCCAACCCAAGGATGAAAGACAAAGCAAGAGATTTAAAAGAACAGATCGTAAAACAGATTAAGCTTAAGAATGCCGGGAAGAAGTAAAAGGCATAAGTGCGGCTGCTTGGAAGGGGCAGTATCCGTAACAGGGAAGCCGCAGGCTGAACTGTCACAAAATCAGGACATAAGGATATGAACGGCTTGACGATGACATTGAGTCCGAACAAAGAAAAACATTTATACGAGCAGATTTACGAACATATAAAGCTGGAAATCAGGAAAGGGAAGCTTCGCTCCGGGGAGAGGCTTCCCTCCACTCGTTCATTGGCAGAGTTTCTTCAGGTGTCGCGCAGCACGGCGGAACTGGCTTATGAGCAGCTTCTGTCAGAGGGATATATTGAGGCGCGGCCTTACAGAGGATACTTTGTCTGCCCGGTGGAAGAATTGGCCGGCTTGGCGGAAACCGGACGGGACGGACGGAGGAATGCCCGGGAGTGCAGGGAAACGGGGAAGGAGGGGACATATGTCTGCGATTTTTCCCCCAACACCATTGACATGACCGCATTTCCTTATGCCACATGGAAAAAGATTACGAAAAATATATTGGTAGGGGCTAACAGTGATATGTTTACCTATAGCTGTCCCAAGGGCGATTATGCATTGCGGGAGACGATAACCCATTATCTTTATACGTCCAGAGGGGTAAACTGCAGCCCGGAGCAGATTATCATTGGGGCAGGGAACGATTATCTGCTGATGCTTCTGGAAAAAATTTTGGGCCGGCATGTGAAGATCGGTATGGAAAATCCTACCTATAAAAAGGCTTACCGGATTTTTGAGTCTTTTGCCTACCCTATTTTGCCCATCGCAATGGACGACAGCGGCATGAGTGCGGAGGCACTTAGGCAGAGCGGGGCGGAAGCCGCCTATGTGATGCCCTCCCGTCAATACCCGATGGGAATTGTCATGCCGATCGGGCGGAGGATGGAGCTGCTGAAGTGGGCGGGGGAAAAGGAAGGGCGTTATTTGATTGAGGATGATTATGACAGTGAATTCCGGTTCAAGGGAAAGCCGGTGCCTTCCCTGCAGGCTTCGGATCATTTGGGAAAGGTAATCTACATCGGCACGTTCTCCAAATCTATCGCACCTGCCATCCGTATCGGTTATATGGTGCTTCCGGAGCCGCTTTTGGAAATATATGAGGAAAAATGTTCTTTTTACTCTACGACGGTTTCCGGCATTGACCAGCAGATTCTGAATGAATTTATACGGAACGGACATTTTGAACGGCATCTGAACCGTATGAGGAAGATATACCGGGATAAGCACGATTTTCTTCTGAGTGAGTGGAAGGGGATGGAAAAGCAGTTCAGGACATTGGGGGAGAATGCGGGGCTGCATTTGCTGTTTCAGGATAAATGCGGACGCAGGGAAGAAGAACTTGTCCGGAAGGCAGGAGCCGTGGGGGTGAAAGTATATGGCCTATCGGAATTCTGTGTAGGGCAGAGCAAGTCCTCCCGGGAAGGCACCATGGTCATTCTCGGTTATGCCTCATTGAGCAGAGGGCAGATAGCGGACGGCATTCAACGGCTGAAGCAGGCGTGGGGGCATGGAATTTAACGGGATTTTACTTGCGGCATGACGCTGCCGTGAATCGGCCGCAGGAACGGGATAATATGGGGGCGGCAAGAAACGTACAAGGAAATTGGAAACATTTTTATAGAAAAAAGACTTGCAAAAAGTGTAGAATTTCGTATCATGATAATATACGAAAAAATCAGGCAGGTGAAAGGGCCACCTTGCATAAAGAAAGAAGAGAGGATATGTAAATGACGGTTGGAAAGAAAAGAAGGGCGCTTATGAGAGCGGTTTCGGAGCTGAAAGAAGCAGATTATTCCAGAGAGCCGGAACTGGACAGTATCTATCGGAGGCTGTTAAAGGGAAGGGAGCAGTTTGCCGGACTTTTAGATAAAAATATAAAAGCAGTGATGCAGATTAGCTCGTTGGACCTGACCATGCAGTATCAGACGGAAAAGATAATGGAAATATCCCGGAATGTGGAAAAAGCGGCAGAAAGCATTTTCGGCACGGCATGGGATCCTTCCGTGGCGGCCGGAAGAGCCAACAGCCAGCATGAGGAATTGACCAATACAATTCTGCAGGTTTCTTCGGATACGAACGAAGTCTACCAGAAAATAGAGGAAGGGCAGAATGAACTGACGATGATCAGGGATCTTTCCAGCCAGACGATGACGGTTTCCCGGGAACTGCAGGGCGACATGGATGAACTGACCAATATTATCAGCCGGATGACGGAAGTGATAGAGGGAATAGATGCCATATCGCTGCAGACCAATCTTCTGGCGCTTAATGCGGCAATTGAAGCGGCAAGGGCAGGGATGGCCGGAAGAGGCTTTGCGGTGGTGGCAGGGGAAATCCGCGCGTTGGCCGAAAAAACTCAGGAAATGACAAAAAGCATGGGAGAGTTTGTGGAAAACATAAAGGAAGCTTCCAAGAAAAGCGTCCGCAGCACGGACAGCACGATTCAGGCGTTGGGAACCATGGCGGAGAAAATCGGCAATGTGTGGGAACTGAACGATGCCAGCCAGCATCATGTTTCCAAAGTTACCGAATCTATGAGTTCCATTGCGGCGGTCAGTGAGGAAATTACCAGCTCCATGGCGGAAATGGAAAATCAGTTAAAGAACAGCACGGATTTCATGCGCCAGGTCAGCGAGGAACTGAAAAAGGCAACGGAGCCGGTAGTGGGCATTGAGCAGACGTTGGACGAAGCCGTGAAGCAGATGGGCGGCATGTCTCAGGATGCTTTTTTCCGTATGGAAAACCACGAGTTTATAAAATATGTGAACAATGCTATAAATGCACACAATGCATGGCTGGCCAATCTTAGGCGGATGGTGGACGATCGGACGGTGATACCGCTGCAGCTGGATGCCTCCAAATGCGGCTTCGGACATTTCTATTACGCCATGACGCCGCAGATACCTGCCGTGCGGCCTATATGGGATGCCTTAGGGGCAAAACACGGACGGTTCCATCAGTATGGGGCAGAGGTAATCCGCGCATTGAATCACGGCGAGTATGCCAATGCGGAGCGTATATATAGGGAAGCGGAAAATTATTCCAGGGAATTGATTTCGGATATGCAGCGGATGGTGCAGATCGCGGGGATGAATTAGAACATGTTTGAAAAAAATACCGCACCTGAGAAAAGACAGGTGCGGTATTTTTAATTGGAATCTGTGGAATTGTCTTCGCTGTCATCAAAGAATTCTTCAACTTTTGCTTCTGTGGTTTCGGCGATATCCTTTGCCGCCTCTTTTGCGGCTTCCGCAGCCTCGGCAACTGCCCCGCCGACAGCCTCGGTTGCCTCTTCGGCCGCCTCTTTTACGGTTTCCTCGGCTTTTTCAAGGTTTAACGCGACATAATTGCGGGTAGAATCTTTACCTTCCGTATCGTCATCGAGATCATCGCTGAAGTCGTCAAAATCATCATCGTCATCCATATCATCTGCGTAGGAAGAGTTCTTATTCTGTAAATAATAATAAGCACCTGCCGCTGCGGCACCTGCAAGGGCGGTAAACATTAAAAATTTACTGAATTTTTTAGCCATAAAAATACTCCTTTCGAATTCGGTGTTATAGGAATATATTAATACTATTTTCCCAAAAAAGAAAGAGTTTATGTGTAAATTTTTTATGAATTATTGGAATGCC
Organism: uncultured Lachnospiraceae bacterium; assembly: GCA_910579645.1. Classification (GTDB taxonomy): domain Bacteria; phylum Bacillota; class Clostridia; order Lachnospirales; family Lachnospiraceae; genus Kineothrix. The sequence goes on from CAJTVK010000130.1 coordinate 7,150, forward strand.
GGAAGGTTCCGGCAGCTTCTGGGTTTCCGGCAGAGGCTGTCCGGGCTCAAAATAAAAGCCGTATTTTGCGTTTCTGCGCATAAGCATGTTGTGCAGACGGAGAAAATGTGTTATATTAAGAAATGACTAATAAAGTCAATCTTCGACATAATACGGATGAAGGAATAAAAATACTATGAACGAAAAATTTTTTGATCTGAAAAAAGAGAAGCAGGACAGAATGATAAATGCGGCACTGAAGGTTTTTGCCCTGAAAGGATATCAGCATGCCAGCACGGATGACATTGTGGCTGAGGCAGGAATCAGCAAGGGGCTGCTGTTCCACTATTTTCAGAATAAGCTTGGACTTTACTCTTTCCTTTTTGACTACAGCGTGCGCTTCATGCTGTTGGAACTGTCCTCCTGCGGGGGGAAGGACGAGGATGATTTTTTTGAATTGTGGAAGCGGATGGAGGGAGCAAAGCTGCTTGTGCTGAAAAATTATCCTTATATGCAGGAGTTTATTGACAGTACCCGGTATGAGGACGTGAAAGAAGCATTGTATGCCACGGAATCCAAAAAGGGAGCGCTGGAAGAACTGCGCGACGAGATTTTAAGCCATGCGGATCTGTCCCGGTTCCGTCCGGAAGTGGATGTGGAACGTGTGAAGGTGATGCTGAACTATACCATCCGGGGAATCCTGAATGAAAGTTTCCGGGAGGGGACTTTTCATCCGAATATGATGCAGACGGAAATCAACGCTTATGTCCAAATGCTGAAAAACGTTGCATACCGTTCCTGAGGTTGGCTGCGGCTTAAGTGAATGACATGATGCCGGGATTAGAAGATATTTGCCTGCCATGCATGACCTTTTTGCCCTGGCATGCATGACCTTTTGCCTTGGCATGCATGACCTTTTGCCCTGGCATGCATGACTTTTTGTCTTGGCATGCATGACCTTTTGCCCTGGCATGCATGACCTTTTGCCTTGGCATGCATGACCTTTTGCCCTGGCATGCATGACTTTTTGTCTTGGCATGCATGACCTTTTGCCCTGGCATCATGACTTTTTGTCCCGGTATCATGACATTGTGATTCACGGGCGGGAATGATTTATGCAATTCTATTTATTCATTTGATAAGGTCCGTCGGCCGGATAGCCTCCTTTCAGCTTCTGCATGCCGCGTTGGATGGCATCTCTGGAATTTTTCCAGTCTGCGTCTTTGTTCCGGTAATCGAATTTTTCCACCAGCCATGCCACATCTTCTGCCATACGCTGCATATTCTCTTCCATAAGGGAGAATATCATGGGATAAAAAGAGGCTTTTTCTTTGTCGTTCAGCTTGGTTTCGGCAGCTTCGCACAGGTCGCCGAAATGATGCAGGCAGAATCCCTTGCTGCTTTTGATTTTGTCACGGAAAGCTTCGTCTTTTTTGTACATGACGAAGAACGTGTCCAGATAACGGGCATAGGTTTCCTCATAGCGTCTGCAGATATAGCAGGAGCTTTCCTTTTCGGCCACCCACATGCCGATGGGATTGGAACTTTCCGTATTTTTCCGGAACTTGCTCATCAGGGATGATTTTCCCGGTGTGAAAGACTTGAACTGTTCTTTCATTTCCTGATTCATGCGGATATAGTGTGTTTTCAGTATCCATGCATTTCCCAGGGTGTTGCCGTAATCAAACATTTTCTTGAAATGGGTGCGGCAGAAGCCGGCTTTGTCGGTGGCTTCCCGGATGTCGCTTTCCATATAAGAAGAGCCGGAGCCGAGGGTGAAATCCAGAAGATCCTGTTCCACATTCCGCTCAACGAAACAGAACGGGCATTCATCATTGGCATTAATGGCATCGTTCAATGGGATGGTATATAACTGTTCTTTCATAAATTTGGGACTCCTTTTTCGTTAAATCCGGGGCATGAAGTTCCTGTGTCAATGGGTGCGCCGTGTGGAATGCCTGCCGGCATGACGGCGGCAGAAGGGCGTGCCGAAGACGGAACCGCTTTCCGGCTGCAGTAATCTGCAATATAGTTCTATTATACATGAAAAGGGCAGTATGTAAAAGATAAAAACATTATGATTGGTCAGGGGAATTCTTATAATTTTATAAAAATATCTGTGCAGGGGAAGGTGGATGTTATATAATAATCATGCCGTATTCGCAGGGCTTTCTTTTCGGGCCAGAAAAATGCAGAGGGTAAAAGCGGAAAAGGAAGAGCATAAAATAAAGGGAAACGACAGGAGAGGATGTATATGGGTAAATTTTTAGTGGCCGGCATCGTGCAGAGGGAAACCATTATAAAGGTGGATAAGATACCGATCGAATATGCAGGGGTTACGGGGAAGCCGGACACCATATTCATGAGCATGGGCGGGGATGCCTATAATGAGTCGCTGGCTTTGGAATGGCTGGGGAATTCGGTGGATTTTATGACGATGATAGGGGAAACGGACAGTCCTTCCATAATTAACCCGCCGGGCTGCGAAGTGAGGCTGGTGACGGATTATGTGCTGCCGCGGCTGCGTCATACTCCTACTGCGGCGGTATTTTATGATAACAGCCGGAGGCAGCAGATATTTGAGGATATCAAAGACTTAAGGGAGAGGGAGTATGACAGGAATCTGTTCCGTGATAGGGCGGCGAGGGCGGAGATGCTGGTGCTTTCCAATGCAAACTTCTGCCGGCCGCTGGTACATATGGGGAAGGAACTGCGCAAGCCTATTGCGGTCAATATCAGGGAATACAGGAAGGAAAAAGCGGGGTATAACGAGGATTTCTTAAAGGCGGCGGATATTCTTTATGTGAGTGACGATCATCTGGTGGGTGAGCCTTATGAGTTTGTGAAGCAGCTGGCGGCAAAATACCGGCCGAGGATTGTGCTGCTCGGGCAGGGGGCGGCAGGGGTGATCCTTTATGATAAAGAGAAAAATATCATCGCCCATTATGATACGGTAAAAACCAATGAAATCGTGAATACGGTAGGGGCGGGCAACGCGTTGTTTTCCTGTTTCCTGCATTTTTACAATAAGTCCCATGATTCTGTGTATGCGGTGAAAAATGCGCTTCTGTTTGCATCGTATAAAATCGGGTTTATGGGGACATCCAACGGGTTTATGACGGAAGGGCAGATCAGCCAGTGGAGGAATCTGATCTGGCGGGACGGAAGGTGAACAGGAGGTGCGGAATGAAGTATATTGATATGCATTGCGATACGATTTATGAGTTATATAAAAAACAGAAAAACGGGAGTGGGGAAAGTCTGCGGGAAAACAGCGGGCATGTTGATTTGCGGAGAATGGAAAAAGGGGGAGCCATGCTGCAGAATTTCGCATTGTTTGTAAATATGGGCAAGACGGATAATCCGTTGGAAGAAGCGCTGCGGATGGCGGATTTGTATTATGAGGAATTAAGGGCAAACGAAGACCGGATTGCGCCGGTATATTGTTTTGCGGATATCGAAAAAAACAGCAGGGAGGATAAGCTGTCGGCGCTTCTTACGGTGGAGGAAGGCGGTGTATGTAAGGGGGAGACGGCCTATCTGCGTGATTTTTATAGGCTGGGCGTGCGGATGATGACCCTGACTTGGAATTATGCCAATGAAATCGGCTGTCCGGCATGGAATACTGCCGGGGTGGCGGATGAGGCGGAAGAGAAAAGGGGGCTGACGGAAAAGGGAAGGGAGTTTGTGGAGGAAATGGGACGGATCGGCATGATTGTGGATGTGTCCCATTTGTCGGATGCGGGTTTCTATGACGTGCTGGAGACGCTGAAGAAGCCTTTTGTGGCCAGCCATTCCAATGCGAGGGAAGTTTGCCCCTGTGCGCGGAACCTGACGGATGACATGATAAGAAAGCTGGCGGAACGGGGCGGTGTCATTGGGCTGAACTTCTGTCCGGATTTTCTGACGGCGGCAGTGGACGGCAGGGAAAATCCGGGGACGGTGGCTGCCGTGGCGGAGCATGCCGGCCATATTATCCGTGTGGGGGGCATAGAATGTCTTGGCTTGGGAAGTGATTTTGACGGAATCGGGGGGCATGCGGAACTGCCGGATTGTTCTTATATGCCCCGTCTGGCAGATGCTTTGGGGAAGAGCGGGCTGTCGGAGGATGCGGTGGAGAAGATTTTTTATAAGAATGTTCTGCGGGTTTATAGGGATGTGCTGACGTGACGGGGAGGGCGGAAATCAACTTTCGATTTTGAGGATGCGCGGCGGCTCCGGAGTGCCGTACTTCATCCAGACAGGCGAACGCCATCCGGCAAGGCACCCGGTGCGCACAGCACTATAAATTTTTCAGACACGCTTTCGCTCGGCGGCAAACGCAGCGGTACTAAGGCACTAAA
>CAJTVK010000131.1 GCA_910579645.1 uncultured Lachnospiraceae bacterium
TGCAAAAATACAACATATGCGGCTGGCTTCAAAAGATGAACAGCATGAGGCGCAGATGATGTCAAGACACCGGCTCCGTCTCGCCTGTGGCGGTCTTGACATCATCTGCGCCTCATGCCATGAAGTGGTTAAGGGGGAACAAAGTTCCCCTATTGCATTAAAAATGCCAATGGCGGTATTCTGAAAAAATCAAAATTGGGGATTGACAGGAATTGAAAAATGGCTTATTATTGACAATAAGAAATGGGTTTTTACCGTACAGTGTTTTCACTCAAGCGGGCTGCTCGTTTCTTTTTTTATTGCCAGAATATCATACAGATACTTCCTGCCATCATTCGCATGACGGACAAGCATACTTGCTGAATAAATATTATGTCTTGCTATTTTCCCCGTTTTGTCATCATATACGGGCAATGCAAATCTGATGCTGTAGCGATACCATCCATATACCGCATCTGTTTTGTGCTTTTCTTTCCGGTTTGCCTCATGTTTTGGATTGGCAGCTATTTTTATAAGTTCAGGAACAGCTTGTGCAGCATTTGCTTTAGCCTTTGCTACTGCGCCTTTTAAGGCGATACGGCTTTCTGAATTTGCGTATTCATCAGGAAAATCAGCCGAAATATATATTTTTTCAGAAGTTTCCTCAATTTCGTAAAAATCCCGCCTCCCAACACAACATTCAGGCTGAACGGTTACATAATTAGTGCTATTCTTCCGCAGGCAAAGGACAGCGGCACATAGCTAACAGATTTTTTGTGTACATAGCGGGATTGCTTAAAGAATATTCGCCATGATAAAAGCCCGGCTTTATCTCCAAGGTACTTGCCGGAATGATATCCTGTAGCAGCCGGGCAGATTTCCGTATGGAAAGCTGCTCTTTACCGCCGGCATAAACAAAAACCCGGGCATTTGTATCTTTTATGGATGCTTTCATTTTGTAGGAGGTACTGGCTTTCAGGAAAGAAATCATATTATTTTTTGATATTCGGCAGGTGTCTTTATAATAATTCTCATATAAATCTTCGGGCATCCCGAGATACCGAAACTGCAGCCGGGAAAACCATTGCCGGCGGATAAACGGATAGCTTATGGAAAAAAGAGGGCCAATCAGCATAGTGGTCAGTGTGGACGGGAGCACAGACGCGCTTTCTATTATAGCATATTGGCAGATATCTTTTCTCCGGGCAAGTATTTCCGTCAGAATTTGGGCGCCCAACGACAACCCTCCCAGCAACAGTATGCGGCCTCCGCATTTGCCGTCGATGTAAGCGATAATGCGGGTCGCGTTTTCTTCTATGCTTGTGAAACCGTCATCGCTGCCGGCATGTCCGTCAAGGATGGGGAGAATGACATGGTATGACTGACTTAGCAGGGCGGTTTCTGCTTTATAATTCCACCAAGACAGCCCGCCGCCGTGAAGCAGCATGATAATTTCTTCGTTTTGGGTTCCATATTCCATCACATTCATTATGTTGTCTCCTTTATGATTCTGACCGATGATACAGAGTATTTTATCCGGTAATCCGGCTCCGTTTTTAGCCGTATGTGAAATCTTCCGGCGAATAAGGTTCCGGTGCATGGGATTGTTCCGTTATTAAAAATATAGCACAAATAATATAAGATGTGATACAATTATTGATATAATCTGTCGTTTCATTGCGTTTCATTGAGATGCGGGGCATGTCCGAAAAGGTTTCCCGTAGGCTGAGAGGCATAGATGTTCCGGAAGGCGGAGACAAAGCACAGACGTGACATACGGCGGCAGATTACGGAGGATTTTCAGGCATGTTTCAGGGGCAGGAGGACGGAGGCTATGGACTATGTGAAATATTATGATATCGGGGTGAATCTTTTCTGCAAGCAATTCCCGGAACCGGAGAAGATTGTCGCCGATGCCGGCAGAGAGGGGGTCTGCTGTATTCTGACGGGGACAGACAGGAAAGAAAATCTGAAAATCAATGACTTTGTAAAAAATCATGAGGTTTTTGGCACGGCAGGAATTCATCCCCATAATGCCGACCGTGCGGCACGGGAAGACTTTGAGCTGATAGAGCGGATGATTACCGGGAATAAGAGAATCGTTGCCGTGGGGGAATGCGGGCTGGACTATGACAGGATGTTTTCTTCCAAGGAGAGCCAGCTAAGGTGTCTGGAAAAACACATTGTCTTGGCGGAAAAGCTGGATATGCCGTTATTTCTCCATGAGCGGAGCGCCTCCGGGGACTTTGCGAAGCGGTTTAAGCGGCATCCGGATATCTGCAAAAAATCGGTGGTTCATTGCTTTACGGGCGACAGGGCGGTTTTGGATAAGTATTTATCCATGGGTTTCTGCATAGGAATTACCGGGTGGATTTGCGACGACCGCCGGGGGAAGGAACTGCGGGAGGCGGTATCGGCCATTCCGTTGGACAGGATTCTGGTGGAAACGGATGCGCCGTATCTGACACCTAAAAATGTCCCCGGCCTGAACCGGACGAATCTGCCTCAGAATGTGAAATATGTGGTGAAAGATTTGGCCAAATATATGAAAGTGCCGGAGGAGGTACTGGCGGAGAACGCAAGGAAAAATACGGAAAGGCTTTTTGGGATTGCATTGCGGGGAAATTGTGACATGCTTTAGGAAAGGCAGGGTGGGGAAGTAAATGGAAAGAATATTATATGTATCGGATTTGGACGGTACGCTGCTGAACAGGAAGGAGCGGATCAGCCCTAAAAGCATAAAAATAATCAATGACTTGGTAGAGGATGGCATGCTGTTCACCTATGCCACCGCCAGGTCGCTGGTGTCCGCATCGGTGGTTACGGAAGGTCTGTCTGCCAAGATACCGGTGATTGCATATAACGGGGCATTTATATTCCGGGCTGCTACGGGGGAAATACTTTCACAGGAGAGGTTTTCGAAAGAGGAAATGGAAAAGGTGGAAACTGTCCTTGGGCAGCAAGGCATCAGCCCGTTGGTGTATGCTTTCCTTGACGGTGCGGAAAAAGTATCCTGGATTACGGAAAAGGAAAACGATGGAATCCGCAGATATCTGGATATGCGCAAGGGAGACAGGAGACTGCATCCTTTGCCGAGAACGGGAAAGCTTTATCAGGGAGAGATGTTTTATTTTACATGCATCGGGGAAGAAGAGGAACTGCGTCCGGTTTATGATATTTTTTCCAAGGACAGCAGATACCGCTGCATTCTTCAGCAGGAATTATACCGGCCGGAATATTGGTGCGAGATTATGCCTGCCAATGCAACGAAAGCGATTGCCGTAACGAAGCTGAAGAAAATATGGGACTGCAGTAAGGTGATTTCTTTCGGGGATGCGGTCAATGACATTCCGATGTTTGAAGCTTCCGACGAAGCCTATGCGGTGGAGAATGCCGTGGAGGAATTAAAGGCGGTGGCAACCGGGGTGATAGGTAGCAATGAGGAGGACGGAGTGGCGGAATGGCTGAAAACTCATGTGGGCAGAGAATGACAGAAAGGACACAGCTCCGGCAGACAGCAATTTTCAGACATGCTTTAGATTTCCTCCCATGCAAGCTGCTTGTTGTTCATGAATTTCAGGAAAGCATTGTCCCAGAGCTGTTCCGGGGTCTTGTCCATCAGGAAGGTGACCGTGGATAAGCCGGTGATCAGGGTGAGGCAGGAGCCGTCATATTTTACGGTAAGGGTAAAGGCTTTGACCAGATTGCCGCTGTCGCTGAAATTCCCGGATGCCAGTATGCGTTCCATTGGCTCAGGCATAAGCAGGAGGACAAATTTGAAGCTTAAGGGCGTACGCCTGCCTTTGATGATCTGGAAGCAGAACGGACGGATATCTTTCCAGAGTGAAAAATCATAGGGGCACAGAGATTTGTCTTCCTGCTCTTCTTTTGTATAAAAATCTTTTTGCACATGGCCGTCAATGCGGAACGTGTTGGCAGTGACTATGGTGCCTTCCTCCAGAAGAAAACAGTCGAAATGGTCGGACAGCAGAAGCTTGTTCATAAAATTTTTTAAGTCGGATATTCGATAGGCTTTCATAGTATCTCCTTTATAATATATTATAATATAAAGCGGCGGCAGTATGGGGAACAAGATACTGCTATTATAGCCGGAAGCAAAAAAAAACACAAGACCTCTTTACAGCCGGGAACTAATCATGTTATCATAAGTAGTAATTGAAACTACATAGGGCGGTTATAATAGCTTTAGGGTAAATGATTAAAGCAGAAAGGCATGGTTGAGGATATGAGTTACAAAATAGTTGTGGACAGCTGCTGTGAACTGCCGGAGGAATATAAAAGAACCGGGAGGTTTGAGATTGTTCCTTTGGGGCTGGAGGTAGGGGACTACCGGATTATGGACGATGAGGACTTTAACCAGAAGGAATTTCTGGAAAAGGTGGCGGCATGTCCCGTCTGCCCTAAGTCTTCCTGTCCCTCGCCGGAAAGATATATGGAAGCGTTCCGCTGTGACGCGGAGCATGTATATGTGGTGACATTATCCTCAAAACTCAGCGGAAGCTATAACAGTGCGGAACTGGGAAAGAAGCTGTATATGGAAAAATACGGGGATAAAGATATTTTTGTCTGTGATTCCGAATCGGCCAGCTGCGGGGAGACGCAGATTGCCAGAAAGGCAATGGAATTGGAAGAGGCGGGGAGGCCTTTTGCGGAAATCGTGAAGGAACTGGAAAAGCTGCGGGACGGCATGAAGACTTACTTTGTGCTGGATAATCTGGAAACTCTCCGTAAAAACGGAAGGCTGACAGGGGTAAAAGCCTTGGTTGCCACTACACTGAACATTAAGCCGCTGATGGAAGGGGTAAAGGGCTCCATTGCCCAAAAGGGGCAGGCCGTGGGCATGAAAAAAGGGCTGGCCAAGATGGCGGAAGCGGTGGTAAAGGAAGCGGGCAATCCGGAAAGCAGGGTGCTGATGATTACCCACTGCAATTGCCCGGACAGGGCGGAACTGGTAAAGGATATGGTGCTGGGGCAGATAAAAGTCAGGGATGTGGTCATTATGGACACTGCGGGCATCAGCAGCATGTATGCCAATGACGGGGGCGTGATTGTGACCATATGACTTCTGGGGCGGCTGCTGAATTCACGGTTATTTCCGCACCATTGCCGCGTTAAAATTTCCGGTACATCATGGCACCATATCGCAGCCGAAATTTTGCCTTGCACCGGCACGAACCATGCAAAGCAGAACTATAATTTCTGTCCGGATGGAGCATTAGTACTGCCTTGCATTTTTCCCGCTCCGGCGTTATAATGAGTGCATAAAAAACTTGCATGCTCCGGAGGTTAGTATGGGATTAGAGGGATTGAAATTACAGGTTTCCAATGAAGAGAGAGACCGTATAATAGAAAATATGTTAGGCAAGAAGTTTGATGGGAATGTGGATTTTGCCGACTTTAATGAAAGCGAGATTATTAATGCGACAAAGCGGGAAACTGCGAAGAATGAAATTGTGGACTATATTGTAGGCAGGATCAAAGAAGAGTATCAGCTGTGGGACGACGGGGAAGCACTTTTAAAATGGGATGAGTATAAGCAGAAGCATAATTTAATATGACAGGAGCCGTAAAGCATGAATACAATGTTTCAAAAAATAGAATATTGCCTGAAGTACAAAAACGATATTGTATTTAAGTTTAACATAGAGCAGAGAACCATTGCCATGGTCAATCAGGGGCTTCTTCCTATCTCACTGCAGAACAAGCCGGTAAACTTCGGCTTGGTGCAGAAATTCTGTTCCGACCGGATACTGATGCTGAACCGGGGATACTGTAAGGAGATACTGACGGCCTGCGGCATTGAGGATCAGAGTGACATCAATATATGCATCATGTGCAGGGCACTCAGCTTTAGGGATAATTACTGGATTTCAAGGACGAATAAGAAAGAGACTTGGGAGCATGTAAACCTTTATAAGAATAACTTTTCGCTGGACATTTCCCATATTGCCCTGACCGGCAATATGCAGAGGGCTACCATCGATAATGAAATCGGGGACAAAATCTTTACCGGCGAACTGACGGGCAAAGGAACCAGGGCAAAATGCTATTACCGCACAGGGAATAAGGTGGTAATGATAAAAAACGAAACGAAGCCGGAAATCCTGTCGGAAGTCATTGCCTATTATATTGCCCAGGCGTTGGGGGTTGCCTGTTCCAAATATGAAATAAGGAATATGTTTGGGAAAGAATGTTCGGTATGTGAAATTTTAACCTGTGAAGAAAGGGAACTGATACCCTGCCGGGATATTCTGTCCTACTACAATACCAACCAGATGAGCTATAAAGGGGACTATTATTCGTTTTTCATGGCGATTGACCCTATTAACTTCATACGCATGCAGATATTGGATTACATAACCTTGAATACGGATAGGAACAGAGACAATTTCGGCATATTGGCATACAACGGGAAAATGCTGGGACTGTATCCTTTATTTGACCATGATTCCTGTTTTAAGGGGAAGAGCACTAACGGCAACTATTTTCCTACGGGGATTACCTTTGCCAAAACCTTGGAACTGCTGAAAACTAAGTATTGCCAGTATTACAATACGATACCGGTGTCCCGTTTTAAGGAAATTGTCTGCAGCGGTTCCTTCAAGGATATCTTTCTGAAGTGCAAATCAGTGGAAGAGTATGACGGGATGATAAAAAGGGTGAACAACCTGTAAACCGTGGCTTGGGCACAGCGGGTCAGGCAGTTCCCCTTATAATTAAATCGCCTTGAAAGATGACGGATTTTCTGCATTCTTTTCCTTCCACCATAGAGATTAACATCTTGGCCGCTGCCTGTCCCATTTCTCGGATTGGTTGTCCGATTGTGGTAAGGGGCGGTTCGATTAAGCTGCTTAAGAAAATATTGTCGAATCCGATAACGCTCATTTCTTCCGGCATTTTTATCCCTGCTTCATGAAATCCCCTGACACATCCGATGCCTAGCATGTCAATGGCCGTAAGGATTGCATCGGGGCGGTCGTGCAGCGATACATAGTATTTTGCGGCATCCCGTCCTTGGTCAATGTAGTTTGGCTCATTTCCCCGGTGTATGCGGTAAATCCAGTCCTCGTTCCTTGGCAGCCCGCATTCTTCCAGTCCCTGCAGGTAACCGTAAAAGCGTTCCGTGATAACGTTGATTTCTTCGGAATCCAGTACATAACCTATTTTTCTTTTTCCTTTTTTATGCAGATAACGGACGGCATTTTGGGTGCCGGGCAGTCCGTCCGTATATACATGAGGAACATTTCTGTCCTTGAGGATTGGCTTATTCGTATATACGACAGGTATTTTCTGTTCCACAAGCCGCAGGTATTCTGCCATCTCATCGTTTATCCGGTAAGTATTATATATAATCCCGTCGATGCTGCGTTTCAGCAATTCCTGGACATATTCCACCTCGCTCAAGGCATGCCGCTGGGTATTGCAGACAAGCACCATATAGCCATGCTCTAAAGCGATATCCTCCACGCCCCGGAACATTTCCGCATAATAAATATTGCTGTATTCCGGTATCATAAATGCGATAGTATGAGTCTTTCTTGTACGGATTGCCTGCGCCATAAAGCTGGGAGAATAATTCAGCTTTTTTATGGCGGCATTCACCGCATCCCTTGTTTCTTTCTTTACGCATTCGTCGTTATTGACGACGCGCGAAACGGTGGATTTTGAAACCCCCGCTTCTTTTGCCACGTCAAATATAGTCGCCATCTGCCCTCTCCCTTATCTTTCCGTTAGGAACCGTTAAGAATCAACTTTGCATATGATGCAGGATAAATCTTTTTATGCTCCTTACATAATCTGAATCTGAAAGGGCGCATGCAGGAGCGTCACAAACAAAGCAATCTGCAGGGCAAGAATCAAAGGCATCCCATAAACAAAGTACCATCGTCTAGTCTTATGACGGAATGCATACATACCGACAATGCACCCGATGCTTCCCCCGATAATGGCAGTGATGAATAGAGTAGATTCCGGAATCCGCCATAAATGTTTTTTGGCTTTATGCTTATCCAGACCCATAAGGAACAGGCCGGTTAAGTTCATTGCCGCAAAATATGTAATTAAGAGGGTAATGACATCCATGCGCCTGCTCCTTTCTGTCAGAGTATGTCCGAGAACTTATTTTGTTTTTTCCGCTTCCTGCATTTTCATGGCGCGTACTTTGCAGGACAGGCCGAAGAGGTTGATGAAGCCTTCCGCATCATGGTGGTCGTACAGGTCGCCGGTGGTGAAGGAAGCGATGCTTTCGTTATAGAGGGAATAAGGGGAAGTGGTTCCGGCTTTGATGATATTGCCTTTGTACAGCTTGAACTTTACTTCGCCCGTTACATATTTCTGCGTGGATTCAATGAAAGCCTGTACGGCTTCCCGGAGGGGAGTGAACCATTTCCCTTCGTATACAATCTGTGCCAGCTTATTTCCCATATCGGCTTTCAGCGCATAAGTGTCACGGTCCAGAATCAGTTCCTCCAGCTGCTGATGCGCTTCATAGAGGATGGTGCCGCCGGGAGTTTCATATACGCCGCGGGATTTCATGCCTACCACACGGTTCTCCACAATATCCACGATGCCGATTCCGTGTTTCCCGCCCAGAGTGTTGAGTTCCCGGATGATATCGGAAACCTTCATCTGCTTGCCGTTGACGGAGACCGGGATGCCTTTTTCAAATGTCATAGTCACATACTCGCCTTCTTCGGGCGCTTTTTCCGGCGTGGTGCCGAGCACAAGGAGATGCTCGAAGTTCGGTTCGTTTGCCGGATTCTCCAGTTCCAATCCTTCATGGCTGATGTGCCAGAGATTCCGGTCGCGGCTGTAGGAAGAATCTGCGGAGAAAGGCAGGTCAATGCCGTGCGCCTTGCAGTATTCAATTTCGGATTCACGGGAATCCATTGTCCATTTATCGTTCCTCCAGGCTGCGATAATCTTTAAGTCGGGAGCCAGAGCCTTGATGCCCAGTTCAAAACGGATTTGGTCATTGCCTTTTCCCGTGGCTCCGTGACAGATGGCAGAGGCGCCTTCCTTGCGGGCGATTTCCACCAGTTTTTTTGCGATTACGGGCCTTGCCATGGAAGTGCCCAGCAGGTACTTATTTTCATATACGGCATGTGCCTGCACGCAGGGCATGATATATTCGTCGCAGAATTCGTCCGTTACATCTTCGATATAAAGCTTTGCCGCACCGCAGAATTTTGCCCTTTCCTCCAGGCCGTCCAATTCCTCGCCCTGTCCGCAGTTTACGCATACGCAGATAACTTCATAATCAAAATTTTCTTTCAGCCATGGGATGATGGCAGTGGTGTCAAGCCCACCGGAGTAGGCAAGGATTACTTTTTCTTTCATAAAATAAATGCCTCCGCTTTCTCTGTCTTTTTCCTTCCCGCCGGCAGCGGGAACGCTGACTGCGGTTCGTTTTATGGCCGTCAGTCTTTTTCTCTCCAAACAATATACATCATTCCCGTAATAAATGCAAGAGAAAAATATGCATAAAAATCGGATTCCAAAAAGAAAGGAAATCGTTCGGATTGCTGTATCCATCGAGCCGGCAGACAGAAAAAAGCATTTTGAAATAAGCCAAATAACGTATGATATGCGTTTCGAAGAGGTTCTTGGGAGGAAGACTGAGGATGCGCGGGCTGTTTTCCGAAGGCAGTGCAAACGATAAAAAGGTTGCATAATATTCACAAATAATGTATAATTATGCAAAATATAAAAGGGTTGAGATTTGTCCGTCAAAGGAGTAATATCAAATACATGTGTGCGGCTGTATGCTGCGGAGACAGACATGCGGCCGGGACGGGCAGGGAATCAATATATGATATGTGATAAGTGAGGCAAGGAGAGTATTATGAAGACCAAGATTTTTATTGACGGGAGCGAAGGGACTACAGGGCTGAGGATTTATGAGCGGTTTGCCGGGAGGGATGACATTGAACTTCTCCCCATTGACGCAAAACTGCGGAAGGATACGGCGGAAAGGAAGCGGCTGATCAATGAGTCGGATATTACGTTTCTCTGTCTGCCGGACGAGGCGGCAAGGGAGTCGGTGAGTCTGGCGGAAAATGAAAAAGTGAGGATTATTGACACTTCCACGGCACACAGAACGGAGCCGGGATGGGCTTACGGTTTCCCGGAACTGTCGGCGGGGCATAGGGAGGCAATCCGGAACTCGAAGCGCATTGCCGTCCCCGGATGCTATGCCACGGGATTCATTACGGCGGTTTACCCGTTGACGGCCGGGGGGATTCTTCCGAAGGATTATCCGGTCTCGGCGTTTGCCATGTCCGGCTACAGCGGCGCGGGGAAGAAGACGATTGCCGTCTATGAGGCTGCGGAAAGGGATAAGGAATTGGATGCGCCGAGAGAATATGCCCTATCCCAGAGCCATAAGCATTTAAAGGAGATGCAGAAAGTCACCGGGCTGGAAAGGAAGCCGCTCTTTTCCCCTATTATTTGTGACTATTACAGCGGGATGCTTCTGACGGTGCCTTTATATGCGGACATGCTGTCAGGAACCCCGGCCCCGGAAGCGGTGCATGCTTTTTTTGCCGATTATTACGGCGGGGAGAAGTTTGTGAAAGTGATGCCTTTCGGGAAGGAAGCGGATTATAACGGTTTTCTGTCCGGAAACGCCTGCTCCGGCTGGGACGGCATTGAGATTTATGTGACGGGAAACGAAGAGAGGATTTTAGTGAGCACACGTTTCGATAATCTGGGAAAAGGCGCTTCCGGGGCGGCCGTTCAGTGCCTGAACATCATGCTGGGCTGTGAGGAAGAGAAAGGCCTGCAGCTGTAAAGGCAGAGCGATGTTATTTAAGGAGGGAGAGAAAGTATGGTTCGGACGATGACAATCGAGGATTATGAAGGCGTATATAAGCTTTGGATGAGCATACGGGGATTTGCCATGCGGAGCATAGACGATTCCGAAACGGGCGTGGAACGGTTCCTGAAAAGAAATCCGGACACCAGTGTGGTGGCAGTGGAGGACGGGAAGATTGTGGGGGCGATACTCTGCGGCCATGACGGCAGGCGGGGATGCATGTATCATGTCTGCGTCCATGAGGATTACCGGATGAAAGGAATCGGGAAGTCAATGGTGGTGTTTGCCATGGAAGCGTTGAAAAGAGAGCGTATCAGCAAGGTTTCCCTGATTGCCTTTACGGCAAATGACGTGGGCAATGCTTTCTGGAACCGGATAGGGTGGACAAAGAGGGAGGACCTGAATTATTATGACTTTGTGCTGAATACGGAGAATATTGTGGCCTTCAATAAATAGAGGCCTGCGGACTGCCACGGAAATCAATTTTCGGTTCTGTGCCCGCACGGCCTGCGCCGGGAGCCTGCGGACCGCCCGTCCCACCCGGTAAAAAGCCCGGCGTGCCCACGGAACCATTGCTTTTTCAGACACGCTTTCGCTCGGCGGCAAACGCAGCGGTACTAAGGCACTAAAA
>CAJTVK010000132.1 GCA_910579645.1 uncultured Lachnospiraceae bacterium
TCCCGGAACTATATTTCTTATTTCAGACCTTCGAAAAACGCCGGCACTTAGGCACTGTATTCGAGTGCCTTAGTGACCGCTGCGTTTGCCGCAGAGCGGAAGCGGGTCTGAAATAAGAAATATAGTTCCGGGAGCGCGGCCGCCCCGGCCTCCAATCCGCCATGCCCGCAGGGAGTCTCCATCGCATGCGTCCGGTCCCCATAAAAAATTCATATTTTCCGCAAAATTTTCTATTGACAGTCACGGCACGAAGTCACATAATGGATAAGGTTTGCATAAAAAAGTCATTGAAGTCATTGAAAAAGAAAGGCTAGGGCAAAGAAATGGCAAAGGACACGACAAAGGACATGACGCAGGGTGCGCCGATGAAGCTGATATTGGGATTTTCCGTCCCGCTCTTATTCGGCTTTCTGTTCCAACAGTTTTACAGCGTGGTGGATACGGTGATTGTAGGCCGCTTCCTGGGCGTAAATGCGCTTGCGGGCGTAGGGAGCACCGGTTCGGTGAACTTCCTGATCATAGGCTTCTGCATGGGAGTATGCAACGGCTTTTCTATCCCCTTGGCGCATAAGTTCGGCGCAAAAGACTATTCCGGGTTAAGGCAGTTTACCGCAAACAGCATGTGGCTTTCCGTTGCTTTTGCGGCAGTAATGACATTGGCGACATCGCTGCTGTGCGGAAAAATACTGGAACTGATGAAAACGCCGGAGGATATTTTCGAACATGCCTATAGTTACATTTTCATTATTTTTATAGGCATTCCCGCCACCTACCTTTATAATATGCTGTCAGGAATTATCCGTGCCATGGGGGACAGCAAGACGCCGCTTGCATTCCTGACGCTTTCTTCTTTGCTGAATATAGTGCTGGATTTGGTATGCATTATCAATCTCGGCATGGGAGTGGCAGGGGCGGCAGTTGCTACCGTAGTCTCCCAAGGAATATCCGGCCTGCTATGTTTATTGTATATGGTAAAAAAATTCCCGCTTCTGCATATACAGAAAGAGGAATGGAAAATGAATCCCTCCCATATGGCTATGCTGTGCGGTATGGGAATACCCATGGGGCTGCAGTACTCCATTACGGCCATCGGGAGCGTAATCCTGCAGACCTCAGTGAATACGCTGGGTTCCACGGCAGTGGCATCCGTGACGGCGGCAGGTAAAGTGGGCATGTTTTTCTGCTGTCCTTTTGATGCCATGGGCTCTACGATGGCGACGTACGGGGGACAGAATGTGGGTGCGAAGAAATTGGACCGGCTGGGACAGGGGATGCGTGCCTGCGTGCTGATAGGGGTCGTATATTCGGCGTTGGCCTTTGCCGTGCTTTCCTTGTTCGGGGATAAGCTGTCTGCCCTGTTTCTGGACAACGCAAGTCCGGAACTTCTGGCAGATGCGAAACTGCTGCTTATGATAAACAGTGCATTTTTCATACCGCTTGCCTTGGTGAATATTGTGCGGTTTATGATACAGGGGATGGGATTCGGCACGTTTGCAATCCTTGCCGGAGTATGCGAGATGGCAGCCAGAAGCCTTGCGGGGCTGATTCTGGTGCCGGCATTCGGTTTTATCGGTGTCTGCTTTGCCAGCCCGCTGGCTTGGATTTTTGCGGATGCATTTTTAATTCCGGCTTATCTGCATGTGAAAGGAAAGCTGCAGAGGCTGTTTGAGCAGGGGGAGGCTTAAAGAGCATTGCTCCGACGGCTCCTGTATTGTCCGTTAAAAATTATTTTATGATCTTGCAGATTTTTCGGTCATAAGTGAGCAGCCCGTTGACCTCTTCCTCCACATCGGAGACTTGTGTATAAACGGCCGCACTCAATCCTTTCCTTATTAAGGGGCAGAGTTCATGGACGGTGAGGGCATGGTAAGCATGGGTCAGTTCCTGACAGTCTGAGAATTTGCGGTAACCGAAAATCCGTTCCACGCTGGAGTGCCCTTGTATATGGCAGGCGTAGCCGCCGTATTCCGAAAGGGCGAAGGCTCTTGCGTCGGGGTGGACGCTCAGTTTCCGGAAATAATTGTGGACGCTTTTGAAGTCCCCGCCTTTCTGGTCGAACCAGCCGCTGGCCTGGTCTACCGGACGGGTGGGGTCTTTTTTCTTTATTTTTTCCGTGATTTTCTCTGCGTCAAACTGTCCCCAGCCTTCATTGAAAGGAACCCATACGGCTATGCTGGGGAAATGATACAGATGGTCAACGGTATCTAAGCATTCTTTTGTCCATTCGTCCCGCCCGGTTTTGTCCGTGCGGCCGAACCGCCGGTAATCGTTGTCTCTGACCCAGCCGGAAAGGGCAGGGAAGAGGGTGGGGAAATAGCAGACTAAGGGCAACGAATAGTGATCGCCTCCGCTCACCATATCCTGCCATACAATCATGCCCAGACGGTCGCAGTGGTAATACCAGCGGGCAGATTCGATTTTCACATGCTTGCGCATCATGTTGAAGCCCAGTTCTTTCATGCTGCGGATATCAAAAATAAGCGCATCGTCGGAAGGGGCAGTGTAAAGTCCGTCCGGCCAATATCCCTGATCCAGTACGCCGTGCAGGAAATAGGGCTTATGGTTCAGGCAGAAACGCGGAATGCCTTTTTCGTCCGGCTCTACGGTGAAGCAGCGCATGGCAAAATAGCTTTCCACGGAATCCTCTCCGTATTGTATATGCAGTTTGTAGAGGAAGGGTGTTTCCGGCGTCCACGGATGCAGTTCGGATACTTTCATGTCGGCAAAAAAACGGTCATTGCCGTCCGCCGTCCTGCAGGAACCTTGGTAAATGCATTGTTCTTCCGCATAAATGCTGATTTTTACAGGCATCGGCCGGCGGCAGGAAGTGATAAGACGCAGATTGACTTCCTCTTTGTCGTAATCGGGTGTAAGATATAACTTACGGATATAGTTTTCCGGCACCCATTCCGTCCAGACTGTCTGCCATATGCCGCTTTGGGCGGTATAGAACATGCCGCCCCGCTTTAAGGTCTGTTTCCCGCGGCTGTGGAAAGAGGTGTCGCTGAAATCCTGCACTCTTAAGGAGAGGGAATTGCCGCCTTCTTTTATATATGCCGTGATATCGGCCTCGAACGGGAGATAACCGCCGGTATGGGAGCAGATTTTCTGTCCGTTTAAGTAGACGGCGGCAATCTGGTCCACGGCTCCGAAATGAAGCAGCAGTCTTTTCGGGCCATACTCCGCCGGCCGGCTGCCGCCTTGGGAGACGGTATTGACGGTGCAGAGCATGCGGTATTCTTCCGGGGAGACGGTAAGCGTTCTTTCATACCATAAATATTCCCCGGGCTGAAGCTGCCGTTCCACGCCGGAAAGCATGCTTTCCGGAGAAAAGGGGACGAGAATCCGCCCGTCGTAGGAAGACGGGGCTTCCGGGGAGACGGTAATGGCATAGTTCCAATAGCCGTTCAGAATGGTATAATTGCCGCGTTTCCATTGGGGACGCGGGTATTCTTCCAGAACGTGTTCCGGGTCCAGGCTTTCTCCCCAGACGGTAGTGAGGCGGGCCAGGACATCCTCCTCGTGGGTTTTATTGATATTCAGCGCTGCGTCTATGATATCCATAAATGATTTACCTCGTATGGCTTGTACATAGGAAGAACCGGGGAACGGCATCAGGGCTGTTCCTTGGTTAACATATGTGTGTTTTATGGTTTAATTATAATCATTATAGACGGAAGGGGGAGAGATGTCAATTCCGGCGTTTTCGGTAACGGAAATCTATTTTCGGCTTTTGCCCGGATGGTGCGGATTGCATGGGCTTGGTAAATTTTTTGAAAATTTTTGTCACATAGGCAGGGGAACGTTGTCTAATAGAATAGGAGGTAAATTGTATGAATAAAAAAACAAACAAAGAAATGCAGGATTTAGTGGAAAAGGCTACGGCAGGGGATAAAAAGGCTCTTGAGACATTGGTTGCGGAGGTGCAGGATCTTGTATTTAATCTGTCTTTGCGTATGCTCGGTACTTTTGCGGACGCGGAAGATGCCACGCAGGACATTCTGCTGAAAATGATTACCCATCTGTCTTCGTTCCGGGGCGATAGTGCCTTTACGACATGGGTTTTCCGCATTGCAGTGAACCATCTGAAAAATTACAAAAAGCATATGTTTGCCCATCAGGTGCCCAGCTTTGAGTATTATGCGGACGACATAGTAAACGGAAAAACAGAGGATGTGCCGGATTTAACCCAGAACGTGGAAAAGGATATGCTGGCGGAGGAACTGAAAATGTCCTGTACCAATGTGATGCTGCAATGCCTTGATACGGAAAGCCGGTGCATTTTCATATTGGGGACAATGTTCAGGCTTGACAGCCGTATTGCAGGAGACATTTTAGGAATGACTCCCGAAGCGTATCGGCAGCGGCTTTCGCGGATACGCAGGAAAATGGCGGATTTTCTTGGACAGTACTGCGGAGAATACGGAGGCGGAAGCTGTAAATGTAAAGACCGGGTGAATTATGCGATACAGAGCCATAGGATTCATCCGCAGCGGCTGGATTATGTGACGGCTGCGGAAATATCCGTGCAGACGATGACGGATGTGAAAAATGCCATGGAAGATATTGATGATTTATCACAGGACTTTTCGTTCTGCAAGCCCTACCAATCTCCCGAGCGCACGAAATATCTGATACAGGAATTTTTGGATTCTACGCAGCTTTCCGTTATCAGGGAATCATAAAGGAGACGACAGATTATGAATATACAATTAATAATTGATTATTTATCGGCATTGAGTATGAATAACAACCGTGAATGGTATCATGCCAATAAGGAAGACTATAAAAAGGCAGCGGAGGAATTTGAAAAGCTGCTTCAGGCATTGATGATGGAAATCGGAAAGTTTGACGGCAGCATTCTGCATAATAATCCGAAGGATCTGACATTCAAGTTGGTAAGGGATACCCGTTTCAGCCATGACAAATCGCCTTATAATCCGGCATTCCGCGCCCACATTGCTTCCGCGGGCAAGCTGCCCGTCCCTGTGGGATATTATCTTATGATAAAACCCGGCAATCAGTCTTTTTTAGGAGGAGGCCTGTTTGCGGACATGTTTAAGGATGCAACGGCAAGGGTGCGGGATTATATTGCGGGGAACGGTGAAGAATGGGAAAACATAATACATGCTCCGGAGTTTGAAAAGTATTTCAAGGTACAGGGAACGGCGCTGAAGAATGTCCCGGCGGGGTATGAGAAAGAGCATCCGCAGGCGGAATACTTAAAATATAAAAGTTGGTATCTGGAATATCCGCTGCAAGACGGGGAACTGAAGGAGGCGGAAGCATTTACGGCAAAGGCGGCAGAAATTTTCCGGGTTATGAAACCTTTTAACGATTATCTGAACAAAGCACTTGCAGGATTCCGAATGCCGGAACGGTAATGAAACAAGCGGATGCAGGATGGATTTCCGCCGACGGGAAGGAACATAAATTTATGAGATTTTTCCGCCGTATAAAAAAGTTTTTCTTCCGGCTTGTGTGAATCGTGGAAATTGCATATACTGTTATTACTAGTACATCATTGCATTAATCCTTGAGTAATCAGTGCTTGATGTTCGTGTCAGGGCAAGGCGGAAGAGGGAGGCGATGCGGTGGCATCGTTGACCGATGACAACGCGGCACTGGCACAAACAGCATGTGCTGATTACTTAAGGATTAATGTAATGATGTACTAGTACATCACTGCATGTCGGAAAACTTGCTTCCGGTATTTTCCGGAACGTTTTTTCGGACATGCTTCGGAAAACAGTAGGCAGAGGTTTGTTTGGCATAAGTCTTGGAACGGATTGACTGAAGAAGTCAGGGGCAAGGCTTGCCACAGGCTTTGCCGGCAGTTCCCAAATGCGGAAAGGAAAGGGAGGAAAGCGGAAAATGCGGCTGAAACTGACGAAAGAAGAATGGAACTGGGTGTTATATGATGTGGGAAATTCGGCATTCACTCTTTTGGTAGCTACGATTATGCCGATTTACTTTAATTATCTGGCGGATCTGGGCGGGCTGTCCTCCGTGGATTATATCGCATATTGGGGGTATGCCGCTTCGGCGGCTACTTTGATAGTAGCGGCGGCCGGGCCGGTATTCGGTGCCCTGGCGGATACGAAGGGGTTTAAGAAGCCTATTTTTACGGCAACGATTTTGATAGGGGCTGCAGGCTGCATCAGCCTTGGGCTGGCCAGGCAGTGGCTGCTTTTCCTTGTGATATATGTGGTGGCGAAGGTAGGGTTTTCGGGCAGCCTGATTTTCTATGATTCCATGCTTTCGGACGTGACGGAGGAAGAACGGATGGATGATGTGTCCTCGCAAGGGTATGCATGGGGGTATATCGGCAGCTGTATTCCGTTTGTGGCGTGCTTAGGTGTGGTGCTTGGGGCAGGAGCCATAGGCATTTCCATGGAGACGGCCATGGCTGTGGCGTTCGTGATTGTGGCGGTATGGTGGGTGGCTATGTCTTTGCCGCTGCTGAAAGGATATCGTCAGAAGCATTATGTGGAGCGGCGGGAACATGCGGTAAGGGAAAGCTTTGCCAGGCTTGGCAGGACGTTTCGGAATGTGCGCAGGGAAAAGAAGATTTTTGTGTTCCTTTTGGCGTTTTTCTTTTATATTGACGGGGTGTATACGATTATTGACATGGCCACGGCTTACGGTTCGGCTTTGGGACTGGACAGCACCGGGCTGCTGCTGGCCTTTCTGATGACGCAGATTGTGGCATTCCCGTTTGCCATTCTGTTCGGGAAGCTGGCGCAGAAGTATGCGGCGGAGAAGCTGATTCTCGTCTGTATAGCGGCATATTTCGGCATAGCGGTATTCGCCATGTTTATGTCCGCCCAAGTGCATTTTTGGATTCTGGCCTTTTTCGTGGGGATGTTCCAAGGGGGCATTCAGGCGTTGTCCCGTTCGTATTTTGCGAAAATCATCCCGGTGAGCCAGTCAGGGGAATATTTTGGGTTGTTGGATATCTGCGGGAAAGGCGCTTCTTTTGTAGGTACTGCACTGGTCAGCCTGATTTCTCAGCTGACCGGCAATATCAATATGGGCGTGGGGATGATTGCGGCATTGTTTCTGGCAGGATTCTGCCTGTTCCGGGCAGCGGCGAGGATGGAAGAATGATATTCGGAGGAATCCCGGTTCTTCTTTCGGTTTCCTGAATCATTTTTATTCTATCCATAGAAACAAGACCTCCGCAGCCGATAAGTGGCTTGAACTGATGATAGCATACAGTGATGAGTGAATGAATGTCATAAAGTTAAGCCACAGCAAACAGCTTAACTTTATGACATTGCCAGTGACATTGGCAGCACTTTTCTCATGAGAGTCTTTCAAATACAGGCATATAATCTATGGGCGCATCCACAGTGACCATGCAGCCTCCGGCGTAGGCTTCCCCGGTAGAGGTGAGCGACCACCGGCCTTCCGGCAGGTATACCTCGCGTTGGAATTGATTCAGGCCAAGAATGGGCGCAACCAAGTATTTGCTGCCGAACATATATTGATCCTGAATCTCCCAGCATATGCTGTCCTGCGGGAATTCGTAGAACATGGCACGGATTAAGGGAGAGCCGTTTAAGTGGGCTTCTTCAAATAAGGACTTAATATAGTCATGCATGGAGATGCGGAGGTCATAGTATTTTTTCATGATGGCATAATTGTCTTCGCCGTAACTCCAAAGTTCATTGGGCTGGCCGGTATGCAGGTAGCCGCCGCCCCAGTCGCGGTCGTCCAAGGGCTGGATATTGTATGGGCCGCGGTCGCCATGCATACGCAGCACCGGGGAATATACGGCAAACTGATACCAACGGATGAGAAGCTGCCGGAAATCCGGATCATTGACATCGTCGGTCATAAACCCGCCGATGTCGGTGGTCCACCAAGGGATGCCGGCAAGCCCCATGTTCAGGCCGCACTGTAGTTGGTCCGAAAAGGCTTCAAAGGTGCTGGGCACGTCTCCCGACCAGATGACATTGCCGTATTTCTGGGAACCGGCCCAGGCACAGCGCAGAAGATTGACCACACTGCCTCTTCCTGCCTTGCTCATTTCGTCATAGAATATGCGGCTGTACAGCTGCGGGTACAGATTGCTGACAGCCAGCGCGGGACCTTCGCAATATCTGTAATGCTCATAATCATAGACTCCTAAATCCGGCTCGGAATTATCCAGCCAGAAAGCGTCTATGCCGTAGTCGTAATAGTTTTTCCTGCATACTTCCCACACATACTTTCTTGTCTCAGGGTTAAAGGGGTCGATTTCCACGCAGTCTCCCTGATAGTCGTAAGTCTGGGCGGCTCCCCGTTCCGTCCGCATAAGCAGTCCCCGTTCCGTCATTTCTTTGAAGTTTTCGCTCTTACGGTCTACGGAAGGCCATACGGATACAATGACCTTTATGCCCATGGCATGCAGTTCATCCACCATGGCTTTGGGATCGGGCCAATACCGGGGGTCAAATTTCCAGTCGCCCTGAAGCGTCCAGTGGAAGAAATCAATGACAATCTGGTCGATTTTTATGCCTTCCTTCTGATATTGCCGTGCTACGGAAAGGACTTCCTCCTGCGTCCGATAGCGCAGCTTGCACTGCCAAAGTCCCATTAAATCCTCCGGGAACATATCTGCACGGCCGGTGACGGAAGTGTAATTTTCCAGTATTTGCTTGGGGGTGTCTGCCACGGTTATCCAGTAATCCATTTCTTTGGTGGCTCTTGCTATCCATTCATAATAATTTTTGCCGAAAGTCACGCGTCCCACAGCCGGATTGTTCCATAAAAATCCGTATCCCAGGGAAGAAAGGGCAAAGGGAACGGAAATCTGCGAGTTGCGCTGTGCCAGCTCCAGCACACATCCCTTTAAGTCCATGCAGTCCTGCTGATATTGTCCCATGCCGAATATTTTTTCGTCCCGGTTGCTTTCAAACTTTAAGTTCAGGGAATGCTCGCTTCCGCCGATAATGCCTTTCCATTCCCGGCTGATGATTTTCAGGCACCTGCTTTCTTTGGATAAGGTGCCGTCATAGGCACGGAAATATTCACGCAAAATCCGTGTTCCGTCTTTGTAAAAAGTAATGACGCCTGCAAAGTTTACCACTGCCTTGATGCGTCCGTTGGTAATGGACGCAATTTCCCGTTTATCCATGGTGCCGTCGCCGACCCAATGATCCTCCTGCTCAATGGTAACTTGGGTGCCGCATGTTTCAATGGCTTCCGTGAGAGCCTGACGGTTTCCCGTAAAGTGCGCCTGCATGGCTGCCCGCACGCGGAGGGAATCTTCTCCCCAGGCTTCAATCCTGACCGTCTCACCCTGATGATAAAACACTAATGCGCCGTTGTCGTTTTCAAACCTCATTCTATACCTCCTGAGAATTATTGTTTCTTTGTTTTTGCATGTGCTTAGGGCAGGCAGTAAACTGTTTTTCCGCATTGCCGCCGCCGTTTCGCACTGCTTGCCGAATAATAGTTATAGTAGTATAATACTATGAAAAATAGGCGATAACTACTGAAATATTCTTTAAAATTAGTATTATAATACTTTTTTGGAAAATTATAATTTGAGTCTGGACGGAACGGCAGAAGCTTCCTTTCAGAAATCATGTGAACGGGAGCGTGCCGATAGGAGGAGATAGGATGCCGGATAAAAAGACGGAGGAAAAAAGGCGGCACAGTACGGTTTTCCAGCCTTATAGCTATTATGAATGCCGTATGCCTTATGATTTTATAAATGTGCCTATGCATTGGCACAGTGAGTTTGAAGTGAACCGTATTTTATGCGGGGAAGGGGAATTTATATGCGGGAGCGAGAAATTTACTGCGGGGGAGGGTGCGCTGCTGGTCCTTCCGCCTAATATGCTGCATGCGGCATACCCTTGTCAGAAAGGCGAATTGATTTATGAGGCGCTTGTGTTTCATCCGTCCATGCTGGGGGCGAATATTAACGACCGGTGCACTACGGAGTACATTCGTCCCCTGATAAGCGGGACAATAAAAGTCAAGCCGGTGATATCAAAGGAAGAGACGAATTATCCCTGC
The DNA here is from genome assembly GCA_910579645.1 of uncultured Lachnospiraceae bacterium. GTDB lineage: Bacteria > Bacillota > Clostridia > Lachnospirales > Lachnospiraceae > Kineothrix. Next base: position 10,015 of record CAJTVK010000132.1, read on the forward strand.
CTGAAGGCCTGTATGGATCGGATATTTCACTGCGTATCCGGCGGATGTCCCTGTCCGGATTTGCTGCTGAAAAGCGAACTGATGCGGCTGTTCTGGCTGTTGGAAAGCGACGAGGGAATGCTTTGCCATAAAGATACGGGAATCAATGGCTGCGAAACTTTGCGGCCGGCTTTGGATTATATGATGAAGAATTATCGGGAGAGCATTACCGTGGCACAGCTTGCCGAACTTTCCCACCTAAGCAAAAGTTACTTTATGAACTGCTTTAAAAAGGCGGTGGGCATCAGCGCGATGGAATATCTGGCGCAGCTGCGCATCCATGCGGTCTGTGACGACCTGTCCTCGTCGGAGAAAAAGATTGCGGATATTGCATTCAAATGCGGGTACGATAACATTTCCAATTTCAACCGGCAGTTTAAGAAAGTGACCGGCTGGTCTCCGAAGGAGTACAGGAAGCAGGGCCGTCCGAAAAAGACTGGCTGTTTGATGCAAAAATGATGCAAGTTTGATGGTTTTTTGACGCATTCCCTATATATACTATAGGGAACGGCAGAAAGAAAAGGCCGGGGAAACGGAGGCCGGATATGAAAAAGAATATACAGAAATATATGGTTTTGGCTTTGCTCATTGTGATTGCTGCATGCGGGGGAATAGGCATCGGCAGCTTGGCGCAGGGAAGCGGCGGAAGGGAGGCCGGACGGGCAGGAGAGAAGGCAGCAGGCAGGGACGGAAAGGCACCGGCAGAAGCGGAGATGCCGGGATTTGTGGAAGAGGGGCAGTCTTATGCTTTTTTGGAATTTAAGCGGGGCAAAGAGCCGGTGCTGCTTGTGACGGACGGAACCTACGGGTATAACGGTCTGGAGGCCAGTTTCAGCAGTGAAGTCTACGGAAAGGACGGAGAGGGAAACTGGCAGCGCATGGCGGTGATAGCCGGCAGCGGGACGGCCTACCCACTCCGTTATGATAAAAGAGGGATTTATGTGACCGGCGCACATTATGCCGTATATTATACGGTGGATTGGGAGCGCATGCAGCTGGCGGCAGAAGAATATGCGTCGGAATCCATTGATGAGAGCGGGAAGGCTTCCTATGTTTATGCGGAGCGGGGGGAAGCGGAACAGGCCGCGGAGGACAACCGGCATCTGATTGCTTTGTTTGACCGTTATGAAAAAGCTTTGCTGGTGGACTTTCAGAAAAAGGAGTAGGGATGACTGAGATTCCATCGATCGCCTCCCTCTTCCGCCTTGCCCTGACGCAAACATCAAGTACTGATTACTCAAGGATTAATGCAATGATGTACTAGAGCGTGTTTGAAAAATCATTCCTGCCATCTGTAAAACGATATATCGTTTC